>NZ_JABERD010000140.1 GCF_013044505.1 Streptomyces sp. S3(2020)
GGTCCGACCGAGCCGACCCCCCCCCCCCGCAGGCCACCCCCGTCCCCCAGGGCCGTCAGGCTAGCGGCCGGTTCAGCGCTCCATACCCCGATTCAACTCATGCAACAGACGTGCGAGTTCGGACACCTCACGGCGGTCCCAGTCCGCAAGCCGCCCCGCGTACCGAGCCCGGCGCGCGTTCCGTACCCGTCCCACCCGGGACCGTCCCTCCTCCGTCAGCTCGACGAGCCAGGCGCGGCCGTCCGCGGGGTCCGGGGCGCGGGCGACGAGGCCCAGGGTCTCCAGGGCGCGCAGCTGGCGGGACATGGTCGCCTTGCCCACGCCGATGTACGCGGCGAGTTCCGTGGCGCGCTGTTGACCGGACTCGTCGAGCCGTACCAGCAGGCCGTACGCGGAGGACTCCAGGTCCGGGTGGACCTCGCGGGCCATCTCCCCCTGGTTGGCCCGGGCGCGCCGCAGGAGCACGGTCAACTCGCGTTCCAGCGCCAGGAATTCAGGCTGGTCCACACCGCTCCCGGACAACCCGGACCCGACTCCGCGTCCGCCGCCGTTCCCGTCTTCGTGCACGTCAGTCCCTGCCTCGGTTTTCCCGGTCGTGAAAGTTTCCGCCAAATTGCGCCGTCACCGCAGCTCGGTAAGTATTTCGCAGGGCTAGACCAACGGCAGCAACCGGTCCCTCTTCCCACCCGCTCGTCGACGTGCGTAGCTTCTTGACCAGGCGATGTCTGGCATGCCCACGCCACACACCCCGGCCGGGTGTCCCCCCACCGAGCATCACCGAGCCCTCGGAGGCACGCCATGCCCCTGCACAGACCCGGATCGCCCCGCCCGCGGCGCCTGCTCCTCGCCGGCGCCCTCACAGCCGTATGCGCACTGCTGCCCATAGGCCAGGCGTCGGCCGCCGAGTCGCCCGACGCCACAGCATCCGCAGCCGCAGCCGCCACAGCCACCGCCACACCTGCCCGCGGCACCGCCCGTATGGGCATGGGTGTCGTCGCCCACGACGGACAGGCTGGCCTGCCCGCCGACACCCGCGCCGCCCAGACCGAGGGCGTCGACGTGGCCAGCTACCAGGGCAACGTCGCCTGGACGACCCTCTGGAACAGCGGGGTCCGCTGGGCCTACACCAAGGCGAGCGAGGGGACGTACTACACGAACCCCTACTTCTCCGGGCAGTACAGCGGCTCCTACGGCGTCGGCATGATCCGCGGCGCGTACCACTTCGCGACACCGGACACCACGACCGGAGCAACGCAGGCCGACTATTTCGTCGACCACGGCGGCGGCTGGTCCGCCGACGGCAGGACCCTGCCCGGCACCCTCGACATCGAGTGGAACCCGTACGGCGACTCCTGCTACGGCAAGACCCAGAGCGCGATGGTGAGCTGGATCCGCGGCTTCCTGAACCAGTACAAGGCCCGCACCGGCCGCGACGCCGTCATCTACACCTCCACCAGCTGGTGGACCCAGTGCACCGGCAACTACGCCGGCTTCGCCGCCAACCCGCTGTGGATCGCCCGCTACGCCTCGACCGCGGGCACGCTGCCGGCCGGTTGGAGCGCCTACACGATGTGGCAGTACACCTCGTCCGGGCCGACGGTCGGCGACCACGACCGGTTCAACGGGGCGCTCGACCGGGTGCGGGCGCTCGCCGACGGCTGACCCCTTCCCCCGGCACGGCGAAGGCCCGGGCCTCCCTCACGAGAACCCGGGCCTTCACCTCATCCGATGACGCCCGTCACGCCGCCACCGGAACCTCCGGCGTCGCCGCGTTCGTGGCCGGCGCCAACGCCAGTTCCAGGACCTGACGGACGTCCGTCACGGCGTGGACGTCGAGCTTGTCCAGCACCTCGGCGGGGACGTCGTCCAGGTCGGCCTCGTTGCGCTTGGGGATGATGACGGTCGTGACGCCCGCCCGGTGCGCGGCCAGCAGCTTCTGCTTCACACCGCCGATGGGCAGCACACGGCCGGTCAGCGAGACCTCGCCCGTCATGGCGACGTCGGTCCGCACCAAACGCCCGCTCAGCAGCGACGCCAGTGCCGTCGTCATCGTGACGCCCGCGCTCGGGCCGTCCTTCGGCACCGCGCCCGCCGGGAAGTGGATGTGCGCGCCCCGGTCCTTCAGGTCTCCCACCGGCAGTTCCAGTTCGGCGCCGTGCGAACGGAGGAAGCTCAACGCGATCTGCGCGCTCTCCTTCATCACGTCACCCAGCTGGCCGGTCAGGGTCAGACCCGCCGCACCCGTCTCCGGGTCCGCCAGGGACGCCTCCACGAAGAGCACGTCACCGCCCGCTCCGGTCACCGCCAGACCGGTGGCGACACCGGGGACGGCGGTACGGCGCTCGGCCGGGTCCTGCGCCGACTCGGGCACGTGGTGCGGCCGGCCGATCAGGGCGCGCAGATCGGCGTCCGTGATGGTGAACGGCAGTTCCCGGTCGCCCAGTTCGTGCTGGGCGGCGACCTTCCTCAGGAGCCTGGCGATCGACCGCTCCAGCGTGCGGACGCCCGCCTCCCGCGTGTACTCCCCGGCGAGCTTGCGCAGGGCGCTCTCGTCCAGGGTCACCTCGTCCTTGTCGAGGCCGGCCCGCTCCAGCTGGCGCGGCAGCAGGTGGTCACGGGCGATGACGACCTTCTCGTCCTCGGTGTAGCCGTCGAGCCGGATCAGCTCCATACGGTCGAGCAGGGCCTCGGGGATGGCCTCCAGGACGTTGGCGGTGGCGAGGAAGACCACGTCGCTCAGGTCCAGTTCCACCTCCAGGTAGTGGTCCCGGAAGGTGTGGTTCTGCGCGGGGTCGAGGACCTCCAGGAGGGCCGCCGCCGGGTCGCCCCGGAAATCGGACCCCACCTTGTCGATCTCGTCGAGCAGGACCACCGGGTTCATGGACCCGGCCTCCTTGACGGCACGGACGATCCGGCCGGGCAGCGCGCCGACGTACGTACGCCGGTGACCGCGGATCTCGGCCTCGTCCCGCACACCGCCGAGGGCGACGCGGACGAACTTGCGGCCCATGGCGTGCGCGACGGACTCGCCCAGGGACGTCTTGCCGACGCCGGGCGGGCCGACGAGTGCGAGGACGGCGCCGCCTCGACGGCCGCCCACCACACCCAGGCCGCGGTCGCCGCGCCGCTTGCGCACCGCCAGGTACTCGGTGATCCGCTCCTTCACGTCCTCCAGGCCGGCGTGCTCGGCGTCCAGGACCGCCTTCGCGCCCTGGATGTCGTACGCGTCCTGCGTCCGCTCGTTCCACGGCAGTTCGAGCACGGTGTCCAGCCAGGTCCGGATCCACGATCCCTCGGGCGACTGGTCGCTGGACCGCTCCAGCTTGTCGACCTCCTTGAGGGCCGCCTCACGGACGTTCTCCGGCAGGTCGGCGGCCTCCACGCGCGCGCGGTAGTCGTCGGACTCCTCGGCGGTGTCCTTGGAGTCGCCGTTGAGCTCACGCAGTTCCTTGCGTACGGCCTCCAGCTGGCGGCGGAGCAGGAACTCGCGCTGCTGCTTGTCGACGCCTTCCTGGACGTCCTTGGCGATGGTCTCGGCGACGTCCTGCTCGGCGAGGTGGTCGCGGAGCTGCTGGGTGGCGAGCTTGAGGCGGGCCACCGGGTCGGCGGTCTCCAGCAGCTCGATCTTCTGGTCGGTGGTCAGGAAGGGCGAGTAGCCGGAGTTGTCGGCGAGCGCCGAGACGTCGTCGATGGCCTGGACACGGTCCACGACCTGCCAGGCGCCGCGCTTGCGCAGCCAGGCGGTGGCGAGGGCCTTGTACTCCGTGGCCAGTTCGGTGACATGGCCCGGCAGCGGCTCGGGCACGGTCTCGTCGATACGGGTGCCCTCGACCCAGAGGGCGGCGCCCGGCCCCGTGGTCCCGGCCCCGATGCGCACCCGTCCGCGGCCGCGGATCAGCGCGCCCGGGTCGCCGTCGGCCAGCCGGCCGACCTGCTCGACGGTGCCGAGGACGCCTGTGCCGGGGTAGGTGCCGTCGACGCGTGGCACCAACAGGACCTTGGGCTTGCCCGGCTCCGACCGGGCGGCGGCCTGGGCGGCCTCCACCGCGGCGCGTACGTCGGGGTCGTTCAGGTCGAGCGGAACCACCATGCCGGGCAGCACGACCTCGTCGTCGAGCGGCAGCACGGGCAGAGTGAGCGATGTGGACGTCGAAGCCATGATCTCCCCTTCGGCACTCAAGTTGAGCTATGCCGACTCAATGCACGTGAGCCTTGGATTGTTCCCCCGGGGGCGTTCGCTGTGAGCGATCACGTCTGTCGTGATGCGTGACCGGGCTGACGCGGCATCCCTAATGTAATAACCTCACAAGGCTTTCAGTCATTACCGGAGGGAGTGCCGTGGACCGGATCGTGCGGGCGTGGGTGGACGGATGGGTGCTCTCGCGCGGGGCGGCCCCGCCGGTGGTCGAGCCGTGGGGCTGCACGATCGACGTGGGCATGGACGGCCATGTCGCACGGCATGTGTTCGGCGCGATCGGCGACGACGTCGGGGAGACGGCCGTACGGAAGGTGGCCGGGGCGGTCATCGGTGCCGGGGTGTGGCTCAAGGCCTTCCGGGACCCTGCCGTGGTCGGCGGCTGGCTGGGCGAGGGCTGGTGGATCGACCCGGAGCCCGGCTGGCTGATGACGCTCCCCCTGACCACGGAAGCCGACGAGCCGACGGTCCCCGACGGCTACCGGCTGCGCACCTGGTCCCGCGGCGGCGTCACCCGCACCATGCTCGCCGCCCCCGACGGCTCCTGGGCGGCCCGCGGCCAGCTCGCCCCGACCGGCGCGACCGCGGTCGTCGACCAGGTCGAGACCTCACCGGAACACCGCCGCAAGGGCCTCGGCACGGTCGTCATGCGCACCCTCCAGCGGGCCGCCTCGGATCAGGGCGCGGAGACCTGCGTCCTGGCGGGGACGCCCGCGGGACGGGGGCTGTACGAGTCCCTGGGCTGGACGGTGAACGCACCGCTGACCAGCGCCAGGTTCACCGGCTGAGGGCACCGCGCGGTCGCGCCGCGACCGACGCCGAGACCTTCCTCGCCGCCCAGGTCCACCGGATGCGCGGCGCACCGCTCACCCCACCCGCCGGGGTGACGTACGACAAGGCCGGCCCACTGCTGTGGATCGCCGGGCAGTTCCGGGGATCCGTGAGCGGGCGGCGCGAGCTCGGGGCCGACGGGGACGCGCGGCGAGGCCGTGGGGTGGCTGTGGGGTGGCCGTGGAGTGGAAGACACAGGGCCACGACACCCTGGCCCCGACCTCGGCGAGCTGGTCTCCGCGGCCCGGCTCGCCTTCCGCGCGGGTACCGCGTTCGCGAGCCTGTGGGGCGGCTCCACGCTCTGCGCGTGGCGGGGACGGGGACCCGCGTCGGGTTCGAGGCGCTGACGACGACCACGCCGTACGTCTGGAACCCGCCCCGCGGGGACCGACCCGCGCGCCGATCGCCACAACACCGCAGGTCCGTCGTCATGAACCCGCAACGGCATTCACAGGAACTGCCTGCACACTGCAAGCTCGTTCACAGCTTGATTGAGCAGTTATACGGGTTTTTACGGGGACTTGGGGACGCACATGGCCGAGGAACAGCGGCGTGGGCCGGGGCGGCGGGCGTTGATCGCGGGCGCCGCCGTCGCGGCCACGGGGGCGGCGATCCCCTTCGTCACCAAGGGCACCGACAGCGACGGTGGCGGCAACTCCCCCACCACGAACGGGGTCCGCACGGCCGCCCCCGTCGCCAGCCGCGCCGCCTCCTCCCCCGGCACCCGCGGGGACGCCCGCCCCAACATCCTCCTGGTCCTCACCGACGACCAGCCCAAGGAGACGGACTGGGCGCTCCCGCAGACCCTCGACTGGCTCGGCGGCAACGGCACGACCTTCGCCCGCGCACACGCCAACACCCCGCTGTGCGCCCCGTCCCGCGCCTCGATCATGTCGGGCCGGTACGCCCACAACCACGGCCTGCTCGACACCCGCCACCCGTACCACCTGGACCAGCGCACCACGGTCCAGCGCCGGCTGCGCGAGGCGGGGTACCGCACGGGCCTGTTCGGCAAGTACCTCAACTACTGGCGCACCGGCGACGATCCGCCCCACTTCGACGAGTGGCTGCTCCAGGAGCCGGTGCGGTACTACAACGGCCACTACAACGACAACGGCACCGTCCGGAACATCCGCGGGTACAACACCACCGTCATCAAGGACCGCACCCTCGACTTCATCGAGCGGTCCCGTTCCGATCACCGGCCGTGGTTCGCGTACGTCGCCACGCGCTCGGCGCACGAGGTGAACATCCCTGAGCGGAAGTACGCCCACACGCGCGTGCCCGAGTGGCAGGGCCGCCCGTCGGTCTTCGAACCCAGCAAGGGCGACAAGCCGCACTTCCTGCGCGAGGCCCACCACACCTTCGCCCAGGGCAACGCGCTGCGCACGCGTCAGCTGCGCACCCTGCTCTCGGTGGACGACGCGATGCGCGACTTCCGCGACAAGCTGCGCGAGCTGGGCCAGTTGGAGAACACCCTGGTCCTGTTCACCAGCGACCACGGCCTGTGCTGGGGCGACCACGGCTGGCTGCGCAAGTCGGTGCCCTACCGCCCGAGTCTGGAGGTGCCCTTCCACCTGTCCTGGCCGTCCGGCGGTCTCGGCTCACCCCGCACCGACGACCGCCTCACCGGCCACGTCGACATCGCGCCGACCCTCCTGGACGCGGCCGGCATCACCCCGGACACCCCGCACGACGGCCACTCCCTCCTGGACGCCGGCAACGACCGCACCCACCTGCTCGCCGAGTGGTGGTGGAACCAGCAGGACAAGCAGCCGATCCACACCTGGGCGTCGTACATCGGCAAGTCGGAGCAGTACACGGAGTACTACCGCACCCGCCTCGCCGACGACGGCCGCCCGCGCGGCACCGGCAAGATCCTGTTCCGCGAGTACTACGACCTGCGCGCCGACCCCTACCAGCTCAGAAACCGCCTGCACGGAGCAAGCCCGGAGGACGAACAACGCCTCGGCATCCCGGCATTGGCGAGGGGACTGACTGCGGCGAGAGAGACCTAGGCAGGGGCTTGAGCAGGGGAACTGGCCCAAGCCCCAGGCAGGAGCTTGAGCAGGAGGAAATAGGGCGGGCCCAGGCACGAGGACCGGGCCGAGGGCTCGGCAGAGGCTAGGGCGGACCAGACGGACAGGCCGAGACCCAGGCGACGGCCTGACTCAGAGCCCGACAGAGCCGCAGACGGAGGCTTGGACAGGCCACGGGGCCAGGCCTATGCGGAGGCCCGCTTCAGGGCCTGGGCAGAAGGTCGGCCAGGAGTGCTCGCCCAGCGCCGCAGCACCGGCCACGTGGCCACCCCGATCGCCAGCGCCATCAGGTGCCCCCACTCCGTCATCGGGTCCGTGAAGGCGAGCAGGTCCTGGACCAGCATCCCGCCGAACAGCCCCAGCAGCGGCCACCGCAGCCACGGTGAGAGCAGCCCCGCCAGCGCGCCCGTGCCCGCGGCGACGCCGAAGCTGATGCCGTAGTCGAGGCGGTGCAGGGAACTGTCGGGCAGATGGCCGACCAGGACGGCGAGGCCCACCGGGAGCTCGGTCGCGAGCGTGGCCAGGACGTGGCCGAGCAGGAACACCCCGGCCGTACGCAGGCCGCCGACACGGCGCTCCAGCGCGGTCATGACCAGCAGGAAGCCGAGCACGTAGGGCGACGCGATCCCGCCCGCGATCCACAGCGCGCTGGCGAGCAGCACGAGTACGGGCGTGTGCACGAGGTGGGCCACGTCGGTGCTGGAGCCCTGGAGCAGGGAGTGGACGAGGGCGGGGTCCGCGTACTCGGTGACAAGCGAGGTGACGGCCAGGACGGCGGCGTAACCGAAGGTGAACGGCGTCCCGGTGGGGGTGGGGAGGAGACGCCAGGGGCGGATGCGGAAGCGGGGCTCGGGGGCGGCCGGCGGAACAGCGGCCGGGACAAGGCCAGGGACCGGGACGGACATCGACCCCCGCTGCTTCGGCAACCCGTCCAGCAGGCCCGATACGGCGGGCAAGCAAGCGTCGGGCGGAGGTTGCACCGCAGCCGTGGACCCCTCGGCCACAACCCCGGCGCCCGGCTCGGGCGCCGGCCCCGCCATGTCCTCAGAAGCCCGCGCGGCCACCTCGCTCCGTTCCACCGTGAGGCGCTCCTTCCGTTTCACCCCAGCCTTCGCGCTCACGTACCCCCGTGTCTGTGACCGGCGCCACGCGGACCCCGATTCACAGCCACTTCTCAAGAACCCTCCGGCAGTCCGATCCCTTCCACGGTGATCGCCCGCAACAGCCGGTCGGCGTACTGCCGGAACCGCCCGACCATGTCGAAGCCCTTCGGGTCGAGCACCCACTGGAGCTGGAGCCCGTCCATGACGGCGGCCGTCTCCTCCGAGAGGGCGACGGCATCCGTGTCCGGCCTCAACTCGCCGCTCTCGACCGCGCGCCGGAGGGCCGCGGACATGACCTGCACCAGCTCCGCGTACCGCCGTACGAAGTACGCGTGCGCGGGGTGGCCGACGTCGCCCGCCTCGGCGAGGAGGACGTTGAACATCCGGGTACGGCCGAGACGCGCGGCGTTGTACTCGTGGAGCCGGACGAGGTTGGCGTAGCACTCCACCGCGGTGGAGTGCTCCGTGGTGAAGAACCGCTCCTTGTCCTGGCGTTCCGTCCGCTCCAGGACCTGCACGAGCAGATCCTCCTTGCTGCGGAAGTGGTGCAGCAGACCGCCCTGGGTGATGCCGACGTCCTTGGCGATTCGGGCGAGGGAGGAGGCGTGGAAGCCCCGCTGGGCGAAGTGCTCCACGGCGGCGTCGAGGATCCGCGAGCGTCGCTCGTCGCCCACGGCGTAGGTGCCGCGGCCTGCGGATCTGCCGGTGGGGCTGCTCTCCTGGGGCTCCATGCCCGTCACGATAACCGACGCCCGGACCGCGGGTTACACGTGTCAAGGACCCCCATATTTCAAGCCATGTGCGGCGTGATTCTGCCCACGCGAACAAAACCTAGTACCCACTCGGTTTTGCTGTTTCCCTGAGCGGGCCGGCGCGCAACGAAGCCGCCCCCGTCCCCCAGGAGTGCCGCATGGCCGTGAGCCACGACGCCCCGCTCGACGCGACGACCTCCCCAGCGTCCGTCGAGACCCCTCAGCAGGCCGCCCCCGCCAAGCTGATCGCCACCCTCGCCCTCGCCCAGTTCGGCGCCTACCTCGCCGTCCTCACCCCGGTCATGGTGACCCTCGCCCTCCGGGTCAGCCAGATCGTCCCGGAGGCGGACCGCGGTGCCGCCCTCGGCCAGGTGCTCTCCGTCGGCGCGCTGCTCGCGATGCTGGGCAACCCGGTCTTCGGTGCCCTCTCCGACCGCACCACCGGCCGCTTCGGCCGCCGTCGCCCCTGGCTGATCGGCGGCATGCTGGCCGGCCTCGGCGGCCTCGCGGTGGTCGCCGTCGGCACCAACGTGCCGACCCTGCTGCTCGGCTGGGCCCTCGCCCAGCTCGGCATCAACGCCGCCCTCGCCGCGCTGACCTCCTGCATCCCCGACCTGATCCCGCCGCACCAGATGGGCCGCGTCTCCGGCATGGTCGGCATGACCACCCCGTTCGCGATCATCGCCGGCTCGGCGATGGCCCAGGCGTTCAGCGGCTCGATGGCCCTGGCCTTCCTGGTGCCCGGTGTGATCGGCCTGGTCACGGTCGGTTCGCTCGCCGCCGTGATGAAGGACCGCCCGGCCCGCGCCGGCGCCTTCGAGCCGTACAGCCTCAAGGAGTTCCTGCGCAGCTTCTGGGTGAACCCGCGCAAGCACCCCGACTTCGCCTGGAACTTCGCCGGCCGCTTCCTGGTCTTCACCGGCGCCTCCTGCGTCACCAGCTACCAGGTGTACTTCCTGATGGACCGCCTCGGGTACAGCGACGAACAGGTCACCGCGAAGCTCTTCACCGGCACCATCGCCATGGTCGTCGCGATCGTCCTCGGCTCCCTGCTCGGCGGCCAGCTCTCCGACCGCACGGGCCGTCGCAAGCCGTACGTCCTGGGCTCATCACTGATCATGGCGGTCAGCCTCGCCATGTTGGCCACCGCCCAGTCCTTCGGGATGTACGTCGCCGCCGTGGTCGTCTTCGGCTTCGGCGAGGGCCTCTACCTCTCCGTCGACATGGCCCTGGCCGCCGCGGTGCTCCCCAACCCGGAGGAGTCCGCCAAGGACATGGGCGTCCTGAACATCGGCAACGCCCTCCCGCAGTCCCTCGTCCCCATCGTCGCCCCCGCGTTCCTCGCGATCGGCGGTGGTGGCGGCAACTACAGCGCGCTGTTCCTGTTCGGCGCGATCGCCGCCGTGCTCGGCGCGCTGGCCGTGCAGTTCATCCGTAGCGTCAAGTAAGTCCACTTCTTAGGGAATTCCGGGATGACGACTCCCACGTACCGCGATCCGAACCGCCCCGTCGACGAGCGGGTGGAGGACCTCCTCTCCCGAATGACACTGGAGGAGAAGGCAGGTCAGCTCTTCCACACCATGCTGGCGATGGGCCCGGACGGCACCCTCGCCGAGGAGGGCGCGTTCCTCCGGTACGGCACCACCGAACTGGCCACGGAACGCCGGCTGACCCACTTCAACCTGATCGGCCAGGGCACCGCCCGCGAGATGGCCACGTGGGTCAACCGGGTCCAGGAACTGGCCGCGGGCACCCGGCTCGGCATCCCGCTCACCCTCTCCACCGACCCGCGTCACGCCTTCACCGACAACCCCGGCGCCTCCTTCCTGGCCGGCGACTTCTCGGCCTGGCCGGAGCCGCTGGGCCTGGCGGCCATCGGGGACGCGGAGTTGGTGGAGAGGTTCGCGGACACCGTCCGCCGCGAGTACCTGGCGGTCGGCTTCCGGGTCGCCCTGCACCCGCAGATCGACCTGGCGACCGAGCCGCGCTGGTCACGTCAGTCCGGCACCTTCGGGTCCAGCGCGGCGGTGACGAGCGAGCTGGTGGCGGCGTACATCCGCGGTCTGCAAGGGCCGAGGCTCGGCCCGTCCTCCGTGGCCGCCATGGTGAAGCACTTCCCCGGCGGCGGCCCGCAGAAGGACGGCGAGGACCCGCACTTCCCGCACGGCAAGGAGCAGGTCTACCCGGGCGGCATGCGCGACTACCACCTCGAACCCTTCAAGGCGGCCATCGCGGCCGGATGTTCGCAGATGATGCCGTACTACGGCCAGCCCGTCGGCACCGACTGGGAGGAGGTCGGCTTCGGCTTCAACAAGGACGTCCTCACCGGCCTGCTGCGCGAACGCCTCGGCTTCGAGGGCATCGTCTGCACCGACTGGGGCCTGCTCAACGACGCCGAGATCTTCGGCGAACCCGCCGAGGCCCGCGCGTGGGGCGTCGAGCACCTGTCCGTCGCCGAGCGCGCGGCGAAGGCCCTGGACGCGGGCACCGACCAGTTCGGCGGCGAGCAGTGTCCCGAGGTGATCGTGGAACTCGTCCGCTCCGGCCGCGTCACGGAGGACCGGATCGACGACTCCGTACGACGGCTGCTGCGCGAGAAGTTCGTCCTCGGGCTCTTCGAGAATCCGTACGTCGATGTCGACCGGGCCGAGGAGACCGTGGGCGCGGGCGAGTTCACCGCCCTCGGCGCCGCCGCCCAGCGCCGCTCGCTGACCGTCCTGACCAACGACTCCCTGCTGCCTCTCACCGGGCGCCCGGACGTCTACGTCCAGGGCGTGAGCGCGGAGACGGCGGCGGCGTACGGCAATGTCGTGGCCGACCCCGCCGAGGCGGATGTGGCGGTGCTGCGGCTGCGGACGCCTTTCGAACCGCGTACCGGTGCCTTCGAGTCCTTCTTCCACGCGGGTTCGCTCGCCTTCCCGGAGGACGAGCTGAAGGAGATCCTGCGGCTCCTGGACACCGTGCCGACGCTGGTGTGCGTCAATCTCGAACGGCCCGCCGTGCTCCCGGAGATCGCCGAGCGGGCCGCCGCGCTGGTCGCCGACTTCGGTGCCTCCGACAGCGCCCTGCTCGACGTGGCCTTCGGCCGGGCGCGGGCGGAGGGCCGGCTGCCCTTCGAGCTGCCGCGCTCGATGGCGGCGGTGGCGGCGGCGCGTCCCGACGTCCCCGACGACACACAGGACCCGGTGTTCCCGTACGGCCACGGGCTGGCCGTCTGAGACCGGCGGGGGCCTAAATCCACCCCGCCGTCCCGGGGTCCGGTCCGTGGGGGGCCGGGCCCCGGGTAAATCCCTGTGCACCCCGCACCGGACTGCCAGGATGGGCCGATGCCCATCTCGTACGACATCCCCGAAGTCCTGGACCGTCGCGAGGGCCCGCACGGTGAGGTCGTGCTGCGCAGGCACGGTGAGTTGTTGCAGATCATCGCCAACGGGTGCTTCCTGATGGACACCTCCGACGGGCGCTCGGAGCGGCTGCTGATGGACCTGGCGCTCGACTCGCTGGACGGGCGCCCTGAGCCGAGTGCGCTGATCGGCGGGCTCGGGGTGGGGTTCTCGCTCGCACACGCCGCCGCGGATCCGCGCTGGGGCCCGATCGCGGTCGTGGAGCGCGAGACGGCCATCGTCGACTGGCACCGAACGGGTCCGCTGTCCGCTCTCTCGGCGGCGGCGCTCGCCGATCCACGCACCGAGATTCTGGAAACGGATCTTGTCACTTATGTGAATGAGACCTCTGACACGTACGACGCGCTGTGCCTGGACATCGACAACGGCCCCGACTGGACCGTCACCGAGGGCAACGACGGGCTGTACTCGGCGACCGGACTGGCCAGCTGCGCAAGGGTGTTGAGCCCTGGCGGGGTACTGGCCGTGTGGTCGGCGCGGCCTTCTCCGGAATTTGAAGGATCCCTACGGAATGCCGGGTTCCAGCGGGTGCGTACCGAAGAGGTCCCGGTTGCCCGGGGCGTTCCGGACGTCGTGCACCTCGGGGTCCGACCTGGATAGCCGAGGCGTGGTTACTCCCCGTACGCTGCACCCCTGACGCAGATCATTCAAGCGTCAATCGCAAGCATGCGCACAGCCAGACAGCGGGATCACCCCACTGATTCCGGAAAGCAACCCTTGGGGCGGGCGATGGAGCAGACACACACCTCCCACAACGGCACGGCTACGGCCACTCCGGGCGCACAGCGCCGGGTGCTGGTGGTCGAGGACGATCCGACAATCGTGGAGGCCATCGCGACCCGCCTGCGTGCCGAGGGATTCCTCGTGCAAACCGCGGGCGACGGTCCGGCGGCGGTCGACACGGCCGAGGCCTGGCAGCCCGACCTGCTGATCCTCGACATCATGCTGCCCGGCTTCGACGGTCTGGAGGTCTGCCGTCGTGTGCAGGCCGCCCGGCCGGTGCCGGTGCTGATGCTCACCGCGCGCGACGACGAGACCGACATGCTGGTCGGCCTCGGGGTCGGCGCCGACGACTACATGACCAAGCCGTTCTCGATGCGGGAGCTGGCCGCACGCGTGCACGTGCTGCTGCGCCGGGTGGAGCGGGCCGCACTGGCCGCCGCGACGCCCAGAAGCGGCATCCTGCGCCTCGGCGAGCTGGAGATCGACCACGCGCAGCGCCGGGTGCGGGTACGGAGTGAGGATGTTCACCTCACCCCGACCGAGTTCGACCTCCTGGTGTGCCTGGCGAACACCCCGCGCGCGGTCCTCTCCCGCGAGCAGCTGCTCGCCGAGGTGTGGGACTGGGCGGACGCCTCCGGCACCCGCACGGTCGACAGCCACATCAAGGCGCTGCGCCGGAAGATCGGTGCCGAGCGGATCCGCACGGTGCACGGCGTCGGCTACGCCCTGGAGACACCGACGCCATGAGCGGCGGTCCGGCCGGACGGAGAGGCCCCGGGGAGCCCTGGGGCGGCGTGCGCCCGTTCTCGATCAAGACCAAGCTGGGTGCGCTCGTCGTCACCTCGGTCCTGATCACGACGGGTCTGTCGATGATCGCGGTTCGCACCAAGACCGAGCTGCGCTTCATCACGGTGTTCTCGATGATCGCCACACTGCTGATCACGCAGTTCGTGGCGCATTCGCTCACGGCTCCGCTGGACGAGATGAACGCGGTGGCCCGGTCCATCTCGCACGGGGACTACACGCGCCGGGTGCGGGAGAACCGCCGGGACGAGCTGGGCGACCTCGCCGAGACCATCAACCGGATGGCCGACGACCTGGAGGCCCAGGAACAGCAGCGCAAGGAACTCGTGGCGAATGTCTCCCATGAGCTACGGACCCCCATCGCGGGGTTGCGGGCGGTGCTGGAGAACATCGTGGACGGGGTCTCGCCCGCGGACCCCGAGACCATGCGTACGGCGCTGAAACAGACGGAGCGGCTCGGCCGGCTGGTCGAGACGCTGCTGGACCTCTCCCGTCTCGACAACGGGGTCGTACCGCTGAAGACACGTCGCTTCGAGGTGTGGCCGTACCTGTCGGGCGTGCTGAAGGAAGCCAACATGGTCTCCTCGGCGCGTGCGGGCATCGCTTCCGGATCGGGCAGTCACACGCGTACGGACGTGCATCTGCACCTCGACGTGACCCCGCCGGAGCTGACCGCGAACGCGGACCCGGAGCGCATCCACCAGGTCGTGGCCAACCTGATCGACAACGCCGTCAAGCACAGCCCGCCGCACGGGCGCGTGACGGTGAAGGCCCGGCGCGGGCCGCTGGCGGACTCGCTGGAGCTGGAGGTCCTCGACGAGGGGCCCGGTATCCCGCGCTCGGAGTGGCATCGCGTCTTCGAGCGGTTCAACCGGGGGGCCGTGAACCGGCCGCACGGGCCCGGCAGCGACGGCGGTACGGGGCTCGGCCTGGCGATCGCCCGGTGGGCGGTGGATCTGCACGGCGGCCGGATCGGAGTGGCCGAATCCGAGCGGGGTTGCCGGATCCTTGTCACCCTTCCGGGACTTCCATCTCTGCCAAGTTGACGTAAAGTTCGAACCGGAGCCACAAGATCCACCGCGGTCCGCACTGACGGACACGTGTGATCACGTGTGATCTGCCACAGGCCCGCGCCATCGGCGTCCGGGGTCTTGCTCCGCCTTTCCCATCTGACGCGGAACCACGCTTGTTTCCCGCCATTTCTGGCCCCGAAACACACTTTCCGGTGTGACTTACGCGACGATGACCTTGCTCAGCCTGACCTTCCCGGCCATGGGGGCGTAGCCTTTATTCCCGCTGTCCATCACCTTGTGAAGCGGAAGAGGGCGGTTGCCGCCGTGTCGCCACAGTCCCCCAGTAACTCGAGCATCTCGACCGACACCGACCAAGCGGGGAAGAACCCTGCGGCCGCGTTCGGTCCCAATGAGTGGCTCGTCGACGAGATCTATCAGCAGTACCTCCAGGACCCGAACTCGGTAGACCGAGCCTGGTGGGACTTCTTCGCCGACTACAAGCCGGGCGCGGCTGCCGCCCCGGCGGCGGCTGCTGCTCCGGCCCCTGCCGCCGCCCCGCCCGCTCCCGCGGCTCCTGCGGTGCCCGCGCCGGCTCCCGCCGCGCCTGTGGCCGCGCAGCCCGCGGCCGCCGCTCCGGCGCCCGTGAAGGCCGCCGCCCCGGCGCCGGCCGCCGCGAAGCCCGCCCCGGCCAAGCCGAAGGCCGAGCCCGTGGCCGCGTCCGCGTCCGTGGACGGCCCGGAGCTGGTCACGCTGCGCGGCCCCGCCGCCGCCGTCGCGAAGAACATGAACGCCTCGATCGAGGTGCCCACGGCCACGTCCGTGCGCGCGGTCCCGGTGAAGCTGCTCTTCGACAACCGCATCGTCATCAACAACCACCTGAAGCGCGCCCGGGGCGGGAAGATCTCCTTCACCCACCTCATCGGCTACGCGATGGTGCAGGCCATCAAGGCCATGCCGTCGATGAACTACTCCTTCGCGGAGAAGGACGGCAAGCCGACCCTGGTCAAGCCGGCGCACGTCAACTTCGGCCTCGCCATCGACCTGGTGAAGCCCAACGGCGACCGCCAGCTGGTCGTCGCGGGCATCAAGAAGGCCGAGACGCTGAACTTCTTCGAGTTCTGGCAGGCCTACGAGGACATCGTCCGCCGCGCCCGCGACGGCAAGCTGACGATGGACGACTTCACCGGTGTCACGGTCTCCCTGACCAACCCCGGCGGCCTCGGCACCGTCCACTCGGTCCCGCGTCTGATGCCCGGACAGTCGGTCATCATGGGCGTCGGCTCCATGGACTACCCGGCGGAGTTCCAGGGCACCTCCCAGGACACCCTGAACAAGCTCGGCATCGCGAAGGTCATGACGCTCACGTCGACCTACGACCACCGGGTCATCCAGGGCGCCGCCTCCGGCGAGTTCCTGCGCGTCGTCGCGAACTTCCTCCTCGGCGAGGGCGGCTTCTACGACGAGATCTTCGAGGCCCTGCGGATCCCCTACGAGCCGGTCCGCTGGCTCAAGGACATCGACGCCTCGCACGACGACGACGTCACCAAGGCGGCCCGGGTCTTCGAGCTGATCCACTCCTACCGGGTCCGCGGCCACGTCATGGCCGACACCGACCCGCTGGAGTACCGCCAGCGCAAGCACCCCGACCTGGACATCACCGAGCACGGCCTCACCCTGTGGGACCTGGAGCGCGAGTTCGCGGTCGGCGGTTTCGCGGGCAAGTCCCTGATGAAGCTGCGCGACATCCTCGGCGTGCTGCGCGACTCGTACTGCCGCACCACCGGCGTCGAGTTCATGCACATCCAGGACCCCAAGCAGCGCAAGTGGATCCAGGACCGCATCGAGCGCGCGCACTCCAAGCCGGAGCGCGAGGAGCAGCTGCGCATCCTGCGCCGGCTGAACGCGGCGGAGGCTTTCGAGACCTTCCTCCAGACGAAGTACGTCGGCCAGAAGCGCTTCTCCCTGGAGGGCGGCGAGTCCGTCATCCCGCTGCTCGACGCGGTCATCGACAGCGCTGCCGAGTCCCGCCTGGACGAGGTCGTCATCGGCATGGCCCACCGCGGCCGGCTGAACGTCCTGGCGAACATCGTGGGCAAGTCGTACGCCCAGATCTTCCGCGAGTTCGAGGGCAACCTCGACCCGAAGTCGATGCACGGCTCCGGCGACGTGAAGTACCACCTGGGCGCCCAGGGCACCTTCACCGGCCTGGACGGCGAGCAGATCACCGTCTCGCTGGCCGCGAACCCGTCCCACCTGGAGACGGTCGACCCGGTCATCGAGGGCATCGCCCGCGCCAAGCAGGACATCATCAACAAGGGCGGCACGGACTTCACCGTCCTGCCGGTCGCCCTGCACGGTGACGCGGCCTTCGCGGGCCAGGGCGTGGTGGCCGAGACCCTGAACATGTCGCAGCTGCGGGGTTACCGCACCGGCGGCACGGTCCACATCGTCATCAACAACCAGGTCGGCTTCACGGCGGCTCCCGAGTCGTCGCGCTCCTCCATGTACGCCACCGACGTGGCCCGCATGATCGAGGCGCCGATCTTCCATGTGAACGGCGACGACCCCGAGGCCGTCGTCCGCGTGGCCCGGCTGGCCTTCGAGTTCCGTCAGGCGTTCAACAAGGACGTCGTGATCGACCTCATCTGCTACCGCCGCCGCGGTCACAACGAGTCGGACAACCCGGCCTTCACCCAGCCGCTGATGTACGACCTGATCGACAAGAAGCGCTCGGTGCGCAAGCTCTACACCGAGTCCCTCATCGGTCGCGGCGACATCACCCTGGAAGAGGCCGAGCAGGCGCTCCAGGACTACCAGGGGCAGCTGGAGAAGGTCTTCACCGAGGTCCGCGAGGCCATCACGGCCCAGCCGGCCGCGGGACCGATCTCGGACCCGCAGGCGGACTTCCCGGTCGCCGTGAACACCGCGATCACCTCGGAGACCGTCAAGCGGATCGCCGAGTCCCAGGTCAACATCCCCGACACCTTCCACGTCCACCCGCGTCTGCTGCCGCAGCTCCAGCGCCGGGCGACGATGGTCGAGGACGGGACGATCGACTGGGGCATGGGCGAGACGCTGGCCGTCGGCTCCCTGCTGCTGGAAGGCACCCCGGTCCGGCTCTCCGGCCAGGACTCCCAGCGCGGCACCTTCGGCCAGCGCCACGCGGTCCTCATCAACCGCGAGACGGGCGAGGAGCACACCCCGCTCCAGTACCTCGCCGAGGACCAGGCGCGCTACAACGTCTACAACTCCCTGCTCTCCGAGTACGCGGTCATGGGCTTCGAGTACGGCTACTCGCTGGCCCGCCCCGACGCGCTCGTGATGTGGGAGGCGCAGTTCGGCGACTTCGTCAACGGCGCGCAGACGGTGGTCGACGAGTACATCTCGGCGGCGGAGCAGAAGTGGGGCCAGACGTCCGGCGTCACCCTCCTCCTCCCGCACGGCTACGAGGGCCAGGGCCCGGACCACTCCTCGGCCCGTGTCGAGCGCTTCCTCCAGCTCTGCGCGCAGAACAACATGACGGTCGCGATGCCGACCCTCCCGTCGAACTACTTCCACCTCCTGCGGTGGCAGGTGCACAACCCGCACCACAAGCCGCTGGTGGTCTTCACCCCGAAGTCGATGCTGCGTCTGAAGGCCGCCGCGTCGAAGACGGAGGAGTTCACGTCGGGTCAGTTCCGCCCCGTCATCGGCGACACGACGGTCGACCCGGCCGCGGTCCGCAAGGTCGTCTTCGTCACCGGCAAGCTGTACTACGACCTGGAGGCCGAGCGGATCAAGCGCGGCACCACGGACGCCGCGGCCGCCGAGACGGCGATCATCCGCCTTGAGCGGCTGTACCCGCTGCCGGGTGCCGAGCTCCAGGCGGAGATCGCCAAGTACCCGAACGCGGAGAAGTACCTGTGGGCCCAGGAAGAGCCGGCGAACCAGGGCGCATGGCCCTTCATCGCCCTCAACCTGATCGACCACCTCGACCTGGCGGTCGGCGCGGACGTCCCGCACGGCGAGCGTCTGCGGCGCATCTCGCGTCCGCACGGCTCGTCGCCTGCGGTGGGTTCGGCCAAGCGTCACCAGGCCGAGCAGGAGCAGCTGGTGCGTGAGGTGTTCGAGGCGTAGGTCTCGGCACGAGTACCGAAGGGCCCGGTCCCCGTCTGGGGGCCGGGCCCTTCGGACCTGTCCGGAGGGGGACATGTGAGCAGGCGTCGGATACGGAAGATGCTGCGCGAGATGAGCGGCGGCGGCCCCGTCAGCGCCACCAGTGCGTTGGGGACCATCCGCACGCTCTCCCGGCTCGCCTTCTACGCCGAGCAGTTCGGGTACCGGTACGCGAGCGTGCACGAAGTGAACCGGAAGTTCCAGATCCTGGTCGTGCCCGACCCCGATCCGCGGGCCCTGGCACGGGCGGCGCACAACTGGACGTGGTACCCGGACGCCGCCGACGGGGGTGCGCTGCCGCCTCTGGACGCCGACGCGGTCGCGGTCCTGAAGGCACGCATGAGCTTCGAGCTGGCCACCCGGTTCACCGAGAAGCAGATGATCGGGATCACGGTGTTCGGCTTCACCGGTCTGGCCGTCGGCCCCTGGATCAAGTTCGGCCTCGTCGTCGGCGGCCCGCTGTGGGTCGCCTTCATGGCCCTCGTCGCGGTCCTGCTCGTCGCCAACCGCCGCTACCGGGCCAAGCACTCCGCGGTGCTGGAGAGCGCGGGCTTCACCGCGGTGACGGATCCGGACGGGCGGCCGCGGTATCTGCCACCGGCCGCCGACCGGCGGGACTGACTACTCGTCGTCCTCGTCGTCGTCCAGCCGCGCCAGCCACGTGGCCAGCCGCTCCACCGGCACCTCGAAGTCCGGGTTGAGATCGACGAACGTCCGCAGCTGCTCGGCGAGCCACTCGAAGGTGACCTCCTCCTGGCCGCGCCGCTTCTCCAGCTCTTCGATGCCACGGTCGGTGAAGTACAACTCTCGCTCCTGATACGGACGGGCACTGCCCTGGGACCTACTCCCTCAGGGTATGCCGTGCGTCAGTCGCGGGGGCGGGCGAGGTCGTACGCCAGGCCCAGGGCCCCGTGCCCGAGCAGCAGGGCTCCCGCCGTGAGCCAGCCGCCGCTGCGGCGGCGCAGTCCGAGGGCCGTGAGGGGGATTCCCGCGGCCACCTGGGCGAGGGCCAGGACGCGGGCCCTGGGGGTGCCCGCCCAGGGGAGCCAGGGGCCCAGGCGGCTGTTCTCGACGACGTCGAGTTCCGCGCGGACCGCGTCCCGCCAGCCCGGCCACGCGACCGGGAGGGCGTCCGGCTGGACGCGGGCGACCTCGCGGAGGCGGTCGGCGGGGTCGCCGGGGGTGAGGCCGGCGGGGAGGGTCAGGCCCGCGCGCGTGAGGACGGCGAGAAGGCCGCGGAGGCGGGCTCGGGCGTCGGCCGCGGAGTCGGGTTTCGTCAGCTGGTCGAGGGACTGCACGTCCAGGACCGGATCGAGCCCCAGACGGGCGGCGAAGGTGCGCATGGCCTCGTCCTCGCCGGCGGGGGTGCCGTTGGCGAGCCAGACGTAGCCGACAGGGCGGCGGAATCCGGAGGCGAGCGTGTAGCCGCTGCGGTCGGCGTCCCACCACAGGGCCAGGACGGGCCAGGGGGCGCCGACGGCGAGCGCGGTGGCCCAGCCGGTGAGCACACGGTCGACCGGCTCGCCGCCCTGCTGCCAGGGCTTGCCCTCGGGGACGAGGACGCTCCACTGCGCGCCCGCGCTCGTGAGCAGCATGCGTTCGCGCAGCAGTTGGGCTGCGGGGGCGACGGACTCGGGTTCCGCGCGGCAGAGCAGCAGGGCGCCCGGGGCGGGTCCGGTACGAGGGGCACCGGGACGAGGGGCTTCCGTCGGCGACATGCTCACACGCTAGGTGGATTCATATGGTTTGGTCATTTTTGGGGCGCGAACATCCCCAGAACGGGTGTCTTGACTTTCCGTTCCCGCGATATATCGTGAATAGCGGAAGACGCGATATGGCGCGTGTGGCGTCACGGGGAGGTCTGCACCATGTCCGAATGGTCCGTATCGGAGCCGAGGAAGCTCACGTTCGACGAACCGGTGAGCCGGCTCCATGTACGCATCGTCAATGGAACGGTGAACGTCGTGGGCACGGACGAAGGTTCCGCCCGTCTGGAGATCTCCGAGCTGGAGGGACCGCCCCTGGCGGTGACCCAGGAGGACGGCGTCCTCACGGTGGCCTACGACGATCTGCCCTGGAAGGGCTTCCTCAAGTGGCTGGACCGCAAGGGCTGGCGGCGCAGCGCCGTTGTTTCGCTGGCCGTACCGGCGGACACCCGGGTCGAGGTGGGCGTGGTGGGCGCCGCGGCCGTGGTCTCGGGGATCGACGGACACGCGGAGGTCAAGGGGGTCACCGGCGACACCACCCTCGTGGGGCTCACCGGTCCCGTCCACGCCCACACCGTCTCGGGAAACCTGGAGGCCCAGGCCCTTCGTGGAGACCTCCGCTTCAACTCCGTCTCCGGGGACCTGACCGTGGTCGAGGCGGGTTCCTCGGTCAAGGCGGAGTCGGTGAGCGGTTCGATGATCGTCGACCTGGACCCGACGAGCCGCCCGACGGACATCAACCTGACGAGCGTCTCCGGCGAGATCGCCATCCGGCTCCCGCACCCGGCGGACGCGGAGGTCGAGGCGAACACCGCGAGCGGGAAGGTCTCCAACGCCTTCGAGGACCTGCGGGTCGGCGGCCAGTGGGGCGCCAAGCGCATCACCGGCCGGCTCGGGGCGGGCAACGGCAGCCTCAAGGCGACCACCGTCTCGGGCTCGATCGCCCTGCTGCGCCGACCGCCGGCCGAGGACGTGCCGTGGGACGTGGACCCGGCAGACGTGGACCCGGCAGACGTGGACCCGGCAGAGGTGGGCCCGGCGGACGTGGGCGCGGCGGACGTGGGCCCGGTGCCCGAGGCCGGGGACACCGGCCCGGTGACCGACGCACGGAGCGACTCGGGGGACAATTCCGTTTCCGGCCCGGGTGACGGCGCTTCCGCCGCAGACACGGCCGACGCCGATGACACGGCCGACGCCGACGACACCCCGGCCGACGGCACGACCGACAAGAAGGTGCTCTGACATGCCTCCCGTCTTCGCCCACGGCCGCCTCCGCCTCTATCTGCTGAAGCTGCTCGACGAGGCCCCTCGCCACGGCTACGAGGTGATCCGGCTGCTGGAGGAGCGGTTCCAGGGGCTGTACGCACCCTCGGCCGGCACCGTCTACCCCCGCCTCGCCAAGCTGGAGGCCGAGGGCCTGGTCACCCACACCACCGAGGGCGGCCGCAAGGTGTACGCCATCACGGACGCGGGCCGCGCCGAACTGGCCGACCGCAGCGGTGAGCTGGCCGATCTGGAGCTGGAGATCCGGGAGTCGGTCGCCGAACTCGCCGCCGAGATCCGGGCGGATGTGCGCGGCGCGGCGGGCGACCTGCGGCGCGAGATGCGGGCGGCCGCCTCGGAGGCCCGCGGCGGCGGTGAACAGGGCGGCTCCCCCGGGGAGTTCGGGGACCACGCCGACAACGAGGCGTGGCGGGCGGCCAAGGAGGAGATGCGCCGCGTCAAGCAGGAGTGGAAGGAGCAGGCCCGGCGCGCCAAGGACGAGAGCCGGCGGGCCCGCGAGGAGGCCCAGCGGGCCCGGCGTCAGGCCAAGGAGGCGCAGGAGCGGGCGCGGGTCCAGGCGCAGGAGGAGGTGCAGCGCATCGCACGGCGGGTCCAGGAGCAGGTGCAGGACCACTTCGCGCGGGGCGACTGGCCGACGGGGGTGCGTGAGGGGCTGACCGAACTGGCCAAGGAGTTCGGCGAGTTCGGGCGGGACTACGGCAGGGAGTTCGGCAAGGACTTCGGGTTCGGGCACGGACACGGGCACGCGGAGAAGAGCGCCGCGAAGTCGGCGCCGGGCGCGCCCGAGTACTCACAGACCCCGGAGGACTTCCCCGCCGACTACGAGCCTGCCTGGGCCCATGAGGACGGCACCGGGGACTCGGCCCGCGACCTGGACCGGCTCCTCGACCGTTTCCGGGACGACATCCGCGACGCGGCCCGGGACCATGGCGTCACCCAGGACCAACTGCGCGACGCCCGCCGGCACCTGTCGACGGCCGCCGCGCACCTCGGGGCGCTGCTGCGGACACCGAAGGCCTGAATCCCCGGACCCGGAGCGCGCCCGCTCAGCCGGCTTTCGCCTCCCCCTCGCCGTAGAGCACACGGGTCAGCGACGCGTAGGTCACCCCGTGGTCGGCGAGCACCTCGCCCGGTACGCCGGGGCGGACGGTGAGGGCGAGGAGGAGGTGCTCATCGCCGACGTGCCGATCGCGGCGGGCGACGGCGGTGCGCAGGGAGCGCTCCAGGACGTCCTTGGCGTCCCGGCCGAAGGTGCGGCGACCGGACCACCAGCTCTTGTCCTTGCGGTCACCGGACATCGCTCCGACCCCGTGCGCCTCCTCGACCCGGGCGACGATCTCCGCGACGTCGATGCCGAGTCCGGCGAGGGCGTCCGCCTCGGCCTGGGAGAGGCCGGCGCGACGGCGGGACTCGGCCAGAGACCGCCGTACCGATTCCTTCCGGTCCCCCGCGAGGCCCAGCGAGGCCAGCGCGAAGGAGGCTCGGCTCGCCTCGCGGTCGAGCAGCGCGAGCAGGAGGTGCTCGGCTCCGACGGTGGCCGCGCCCGTCCGTTCGGCGTGCGCGACGGACGTCTGGACCACCGCGCGGGCGTCCTTGGTGAACCGCTCGAACATCAATGCCTCCCGTACTTCTTGTGCACGGCCTGCCTGCTCACTCCGAGTTCGGCGGCGATCTCCTGCCACGACCAGCCCTGGTTGCGCGCGCTGCGCACCTGCACCGACTCCAGCTGTTCGAGGAGCCGGCGCAGGGCGGCGACGGCCCGCAGGCCGACCCGTGGATCGCGGTCGCCCGCACGCTCGGCGAGATCCGTCGCATCAGTCATGGCGTCAACCTACGTTGACACCACCTCGATGTCAACCAAAGTTGACACCTCGGGTACGGGAAAGGCGGGCCCGGCACCCCGGACCCGCCTCACTCCCCCACGTCAGGAATGCGTGAGCACGATCTTCCCGAACTGCTCGCCCGACTCCAGCCGTTCGAAGCCCTCCCGGGCCCGGTCCAGCGGAAGCACCTCGTCGATCACCGGGCGCACCCCGGTGGCGGCGCAGAAGGACAGCAGGTCCTCCAGCTCGTCCTTGGTCCCCATGGTCGACCCGACGACCTTGAGCTCCAGGAAGAAGATCCGGGTCAGCTCGGCGTGCGAGGGCCGGTCACCGCTGGTCGCGCCGGAGATGACGAGCGTGCCGCCGGGCTTCAGCGACTTCACCGAGTGGGACCAGGTGGCAGCGCCGACGGTCTCGATGACGGCGTCCACGCGCTGCGGCAGCCGCGCCCCCGACTCCAGGGCCTCCACGGCACCCAGCTCGATCGCCCGCTTCCGCTTGGCCTCGTCCCGGCTGGTGGCGAAGACCCGCAGACCGGCGGCCTTGCCGAGCACGATCGCGGCCGTGGCGACACCGCCGCCGGCGCCCTGGACGAGGACCGAGTCGCCGGGGCGTACGCCCGCGTTGGTGAAGAGCATCCGGTACGCCGTCAGCCACGCCGTGGGCAGACAGGCGGCCTCGGCGAAGGAGAGCTCCTTGGGCTTGGGCAGGACGTTCCAGGTCGGCACGGCGACCTGCTCGGCGAAGGTGCCCTGGTAGTGCTCGGTCAGGATCGAGCGGGGCTCCTTGGGCCCGACGCCATGACCGCTCTGTCCGATCACGGAGTGCAGGACGACCTCGTTCCCGTCCTGGTCGACACCGGCGGCGTCACAGCCGAGGATCATCGGCAACTTGTCCTCGGACAGACCGACACCCTTGAGGGACCAGAGGTCGTGATGGTTGAGGGAAGCGGCCCTGACATCGATCACACTCCAGCCGGAACGGACCTCGGGAGCCGGGCGCTCCCCCAACTCCAGGCCGTTGAGCGGCTGGTCACGGTCGATGCGGGCGGCGTAGGCAGCGAACATGATGTTGACGATAGGTTCCCCCGCGCCTCGGGGGAACCGGGCACCTCTGTGACACATACCCTCTTGCCCATCCAGCCGGCCCAGCCTTCGAGACCAAGGCCGCACCCACAGGGACCCGCACCCCACAACGTCGGCCCACGCCTTTCAGCCCGCCCGGCCTTCGAGACCAAGCGCTCTCCCTCCCCAACAC
>NZ_JABERD010000141.1 GCF_013044505.1 Streptomyces sp. S3(2020)
CCCCGCGCCCGCCCGGCCCCCGGCCACCGGCGCCGGCGGGCCCACGGCCGCCCTCACCGCCGTACGACTCCCGCCCCTCACTCACGCTCATCACCCCCTTCCCGAGGCTCGAAATCCGGCAGCAGCCGGCTCAGTTTCCGCAGCGCGCGGTTCAGCCGGGACTTCACCGTGCCCCGGGGCCAGCCCAGGGCCTGGGCCGTCTCGGACTCGTCCATCTCCAGCAGATAGCGGTAGGTGACGACCAGGCGATGCTCCTCGCTCAGCTTCTCCAGGGCGGACAGCAGGGCCGCGCGGCGCTCCGTCTCCAGGGTCGCGACCGCCGGGTCCGCCGATTCCGGTATCAGCGGCTCAGCCTCCACGAAGGCCGCCTCACGGCCGGCGAGCGTGCGCTGGCGGGCCGCCGTACGCACTGTGTTCCTCGTCTCATTGGCCACGATCGACAGCAGCCACGGCTTGAACGACGCGCCGTCCTTGAACCGGCCCAGCGCGCAGTACGCCTTGACGAAGGCCTGCTGCACCACGTCCTCCGCGTCCGCACCCGCCCCGAGTGCCGCGGCCGCCCGCAGCGCGATGCCCGTGTGGGCGCGCACCAGCTCCGCATACGCCTCCGGCTCCCCGGCGCGTACCCGTGCGATCACCGCGGCCTCATCGACGATGCGGCCCCCCTCCCGCGTTCTCACACCTTTGTTACACCGCAGGAGACGGATCGGTTCCCATCTGTTTCCGACCAGTTCCGGATCGGGGGCCGACACCTGAGAGAATGGTGAGCATGGCTTCAGACCGTCCCCGCGTGCTCTCCGGAATCCAGCCCACCGCAGGCTCGTTCCACCTCGGCAACTACCTCGGCGCCGTCCGTCAGTGGGTGGCCCTGCAGGAGTCCCACGACGCGTTCTACATGGTCGTCGACCTGCACGCGATCACGATTCCGCAGGACCCGGCCGAGCTGCGCGCGAACACCCGCCTGGCCACCGCCCAGCTGCTGGCCGCCGGTCTCGACCCCGAGCGCTGCACGCTGTTCGTCCAGAGCCATGTCCCCGAGCACGCCCAGCTCGCCTGGGTCATGAACTGCTTCACCGGTTTCGGCGAGGCCTCCCGCATGACGCAGTTCAAGGACAAGTCCGCCAAGCAGGGCGCGGAGCGGGCCTCCGTCGGCCTCTTCACGTACCCGATCCTCCAGGTCGCCGACATCCTGCTGTACCAGGCCAACGAGGTCCCGGTCGGCGAGGACCAGCGCCAGCACATCGAGCTCACCCGTGACCTCGCCGAGCGCTTCAACGGCCGGTTCGGCGCGACCTTCGAGGTCCCCAAGCCGTACATCCTCAAGGAGACGGCGAAGATCTACGACCTTCAGGACCCGTCGATCAAGATGAGCAAGTCGGCGTCCACGCCGAAGGGTCTGATCAACCTCCTCGACGAGCCGAGGACCACCGCCAAGAAGGTCAAGAGCGCGGTCACCGACACCGACACCGTCATCCGCTACGACGCCGAGAACAAGCCCGGTGTCAGCAACCTGCTCACCATCTACTCGACCCTCACGGGTACGGGAATCGCGGAACTGGAGCAGAAGTACGACGGCAAGGGCTACGGTGCGCTCAAGACGGACCTCGCCGAGGCCATGGTCGAGTTCGTGACACCGTTCCGGGAGCGCACCCAGCAGTATCTGGACGACCCCGAGACGCTGGACTCGATCCTGGCCAAGGGTGCCGAGAAGGCACGCGCCGTCGCCGCGGAGACGCTGGCCCAGGCCTATGACCGGGTCGGCTTTCTGCCCGCCAAGCACTGAGGCGCAAGCCCGCACACACGTACCACTGGACAGAGCGCTGCACATCACTACGGTTGCGCCTGCCCACAACACAGCCATGGCCGTACAGTCGATAGCCGAACGGCCGGGACGAACCCGACAGGAAGACAGGGAGACGACGTGGGGACCGTAACGATCGGCGTGTCGATCGCGGTCCCGGAGCCTCACGGCAGCCTGCTCCAACAGCTGCGCGCGGGCTTCGGCGACGCCGCGGCTCACGGCATCCCCACGCATGTCACGCTGCTGCCGCCGACCGAGGTCGACGACACCGCGCTCCCGGCCATCGAGGCGCATCTGACCGAGGTCGCCGCATCGGGTCGGCCGTTCCCGATGAAGCTGTCCGGCACGGGCACCTTCCGGCCGTTGTCGCCGGTGGTGTTCGTCCAGGTCGTGGAGGGCGCCGAGGCCTGCACCTGGCTCCAGAAGCAGGTGCGTGACGCGTCGGGGCCGGTCGCGCGTGAGCTCCAGTTCCCGTACCACCCGCACGTGACCGTTGCCCATGGCATCGAGGACGAGGCGATGGACCGGGCGTACGAGGAGCTCGGCGACTTCGTCGCCGAGTGGCCCTGCACCGGGTTCGCGCTCTATGAGCAGGGGGCCGACGGGGTGTGGCGCAAGCTGCACGAGTACGCCTTCGGAGGCGCTGTGGTGCCGCCGCAGGCTTCGGCGCCCGTGGAACAAGGAACGACGGCCTGAAAAGGTCGTAGTGACGCTGCGGGCCGTTGCGGGCTCGTCGCGCAGTGCCCCGCGCCCCTTGGAAGAAGGGGCGCGCTCGGCTGGACCAGCGTCTGACGGAACCGCTCAGATCGGCAGCCTTCGGAACAGCTCCCGCGGTACGTGCCGCAGCGCCGACATCACCACCCGCAGCACCCCCGGCACCCACACCGTCTCCGAGCGGCGTCGCAGCCCCAGCTCGATCGCCGTCGCCACCGCCTCCGGCGTCGTCGCCAAGGGTGCCTCCGGAAGGTTCGCCGTCATCCTCGAGCGCACGAATCCGGGGCGTACGACCATGACGTGCACGCCGGTGCCGTGCAGCGCGTCGCCGAGGCCCTGGGCGAAGGCGTCGAGGCCGGCCTTGCTGGAGCCGTAGATGAAGTTGGAGCGGCGGGCGCGTTCGCCGGCGACCGAGGAGAGGACCACCAGGGAGCCGTGGCCCTGGGCCTGCAACGCGCGCGCGGAGACCAAGGCGGCCGACACCGCGCCCGTGTAGTTGGTCTGCGCGACCCGCACCGCGCTCACCGGCTCACGCTCGTCGTGCGCCTGGTCGCCGAGGATCCCGAAGGCGAGCAGCACCATGTCGATGTCGCCCTCCGCGAAGACCTTGCCGAGGACCGTCTCGTGGGACTCGGGGTCCAGCGCGTCGAAGGCGACGGTGTGCACGTCGGCCCCCAGTGCGCGCAGATCGGCCGCGGACCGCTCCAGCGCGGGGGAGGGGCGTCCCGCCAGCCACACCGTGCGGCAGCGACGGGCGACGAGGCGGCGCGCGGTGGCCAGCGCGATCTCGGACGTGCCGCCGAGGACGAGCAGGGACTGGGGGATGCCGAAGGCGTCCTTCACGACAGCAGCTCCTATGAGGTTGCCTGGGGTGGGCGGAAGTTGCCGGGATGGCCTAGAGGGAGAGACGGCGCGACAGGTCCGAGACGAACACCGCGCGCGGGTCCAACTCGGCGCGCAGCGCCCGGAAGTCGTCGAGGCGCGGATACATCGCCGCGAGCAGCTCGGGCCGCAGCCGGGAGTCCTTGGCGAGGTAGACACGGCCCCCGGCGGCGACCACGTCCTCGTCCAGCTCGTCCAGGAGGGCGCCGAGGCCCGGCAGGCCCGCCGGGATGTCGAGGGCGAGGGTCCAGCCGGGCACCGGGAAGGAGAGCCAGCCCGGGTCGGCGTCGCCGAAGCGCTTGAGGACGGCCAGGAAGGACGGGCAGCGGCGCTCCGAGACGCGGCGCACGATCCGGCGCAGGGTCTCCTCCTGGCCGTACCCGACGACGAACTGGTACTGCACGAAGCCGCCGCGGCCGTAGACGCGGTTCCACTGGGGCACGCCGTCCAGGGGGTGGAAGAAGGCGGAGACGCTCTGGAGCTGCCCGGTACGCGCGCGTGGCGCCTTGCGGTACCAGAGTTCGTTGAACAGGCCCACGGTCGTCCGGGTGAGCAGGCCTTCCGGGAGGTGGGCGGGCATCGCCGGGAGCCGGGAGGCACGGAAGGCCAGCGGGTCCCTTCGCGCGCGCGTGCCCAGCGCCTCCAGGGGTGCATGGTCGCCGCGGGTCAGCACCGCGCGTCCCGTCGCCGCACCGCGCGCGAGCAGGTCGATCCAGGCGACCGAGTAGCGGTGGCGGTCATCGGTGGCCGACAGCCGGGCCATCAGGTCGTCCAGGTCCCGGGCCCGTTCGGTGTCCACCGACATCAGGGCCGTCTCGACCGGCTGGAGCTGGACCGTCGCGGTCAGGATCACGCCGGTCAGGCCCATGCCGCCGGTGGTCGCGTCGAACAGGGGCGTGCCGCGGCCCACCGTGCGGACCTCCCCGTCGGCGGTGAGGAGTTCGAAGGACAGGACGTGCCGGGAGAAGCCGCCGCAGACGTGGTGGTTCTTGCCGTGGATGTCGGCGCCGATCGCCCCGCCGACGGTGACATAGCGCGTGCCGGGTGTCACCGGCACGAACCAGCCCAGCGGCAGCAGCACCCGCATCAGACGGTGCAGGGAGACCCCCGCGTCGCACAGCACGATGCCGGCGGCGGCGTCGATCACGTGGACGCGGTCCAGGGCCGTCATGTCGAGCACCGCCCCGCCGGCGTTCTGCGCGGCGTCCCCGTACGCCCGCCCCAGGCCCCTGGCGATGCCTCCGCGGGCCCCGCAGCCCCGGACCGCGGCCGCGGCCTCCTCGTAGCTCCGTGGGCGGATCAGACGGGCCGTGGTGGGTGCCGTACGGCCCCATCCCGTGACGGAAACGGTCTCGGCAGACATGTCGGTGACCGTATCGTCCTTAAGTGAGCGATTGATTCTCAAACATTCCGGGACATTCATCCTCTCCCCGAAATGGGTGATTAATGGGATGTCGCTCAATATTGCCGGAGTTATCACGGTGTTGACGTGAACAGTGACTCCACATGGACCCATTCGACCACCGCGACCACCGCGACCGCCTCGACGCTCTGGAAGGCATGGATCACCGGATCCTCTCGGCGCTCCGGGCGCGCGGTGCCGACCCGCGTGTCGGCGGTGCCGCGCGTGCCCTGTCCCGGGCCGGCGAGCACGGGGCGCTGTGGATCGCGGCGGGCCTCGCGGGGGCCGCCGTGGACGGCGCGCGGCGCGGCGCCTGGTTGCGCGGAACAGTGCTCACCGCGGGCGCGCACGTCGTCAGCATGGGCGTGAAAAGGGTGGTGCGGCGCCCGCGCCCCGCGCACGTCGTACCCCTCGTCACCACCGTCGGCCGACACTCCTTCCCGAGCTCGCACGCGACCTCCGCGACGGCCGCCGCGGTCGCCTTCGGGGTGCTGGGGGCGCGCGCCGTCCCACCCCTCGCCGCCGCGATGTGCCTCTCGCGCCTGGTCGTCGGAGTCCACCACCCCTCGGACGTCGCGGCGGGCGCGGTCCTGGGGGCGCTCACGGCGTGCGTTGGAGCGCGCTGGGTGAGAGGGGGAGCGTGTGACTGAGACAGCGCCGTTCACCAACAGCGCGCACTCCAAGAGCCCGGCCCTTCTTGAGCAGCGCACGCCCCCACGTCACACCCCGCCACCCCGCAAGGGCTCCCTCCTGGGCGGCCTCGTCAGGACCGCGCGCCCCAAGCAGTGGGTCAAGAACATCCTCGTCATCGCCGCCCCGGCCGCGGCGGGGCAGCTCTTCACCGTGCACGCCCTCTCCCGACTCGCCCTGGTCTTCGCCCTGTTCACGGCCTGTGCCGCCGCCGTCTATCTGGTCAACGACGCCCGTGACGCCGAGGCCGACCGCGCCCACCCCACCAAACGCCACCGCCCGGTCGCCGCCGGACAGGTCCCCGTACCCGTCGCCTACGCCGTCGCAGGCGTCCTCGCCGCCCTCGCGCTCGCCGGAGCCGTCTGGCTCACCCCGCCCCTCGTGCCGGCCCTGCTGACCGCCTACCTGGGCATGCAACTGGCCTACTGCGTCAGCCTGAAGCACGTGCTCGTCGTCGACCTCGTCCTCGTCACGACCGGGTTCCTGATGCGGGCCATGGTCGGCGGGCTGGCTCTCGGCATCCCGCTGTCCCGGTGGTTCCTGATCACGACCGGCTTCGGGGCGCTGTTCATGGTGGCGGCCAAGCGCTACTCGGAAGCGGTGCAGATGGCCGGCAAAGCGGGCGCCACGCGCGCGTTGCTGACCGAGTACACGACCGGATACCTGCGGTTCGTCTGGCAGTTGGCGGCCGGGGTCGCCGTCCTCGGGTACTGCCTGTGGGCGCTGGAGAAGGGCGGCACATACAGCGGCACGTACGGCGGCGCACACAGTGGCGCGCACATTGGCGCACACGGCAGTGTGCTGCCCTGGCGGCAGCTGTCCGTGGTCGCCTTCATCCTCGCCGTCCTCCGCTACGCCGTCTTCGCCGACCGCGGCACCGCGGGCGAACCCGAGGAGGTCGTCCTGGGCGACCGCGCCCTCGCCGTCATCGGCCTGGTGTGGCTCGCGATGTACGGGCTGGCGGTGGCCCATTGGTAGACACCCGCAGAGAATTCCTCGGCTTCGCCACCGCAGGTCTCCTCGCCTACACCGTCGACCTCGCCCTGTTCACCTGCCTCCGCGGCCCCGCCGGTCTCGACCCGATCGGCGCCAAGGCGCTCTCGTTCGTCGCCGGGTGCTCGGTGGCGTACGCGGGCAACGCGCTCGGCACCTATCGCCACACCGGGCGGCGGGGCCCGAGGACGTACGCCGTCTTCCTCGCGGTGAACGCCGCCGGCGCCCTCGTCCAGCTCGTCTGTCTCACCGTCAGTCACTACAGCCTCGGCCTCACCTCACAGACGGCGGACACTGTCTCCGGGGCCGGAATCGGCATGGCACTCGCCACTGTCCTGCGCTTTTGGGGTACCCGCACATGGGTGTTCCGCACCGAGGGGAGAGTCGGATCATGGACTGGCTGAAGAAACTCCCCGTGGTCGGGCCGGTGGTGGCCCGGCTGATGGCCACGCACGCGTGGCGGTCGTACGAACGTCTGGACCGGGTGAAGTGGGCCCGGCTGGCCGCCGCGATGACGTTCATCAGCTTCATCGCGCTGTTCCCCCTGCTGACCGTCGCCGCCGCGGTCGCCGCCGCGACCCTCAGCAAGTCGCAGCAGGAGGAGTTGCAGGACAAGATCGCCGATCAGGTGCCCGGCATCTCCGACCAGCTGAACATCGAGAGTCTCGTCGCGAACGCCGGCACCATCGGCCTCATCGCCGGCGCCGTCCTGCTGTTCACCGGCATCGGCTGGGTCGGCAACATGCGCGAGTGCCTGCGCGCGGTGTGGGAGCTGCCCGACGAGGAGGAGAACCCGCTCCTGCGCAAGGCCAAGGACACGGGCGTGCTGTTCGGCCTCGGTGGCGCCCTGCTCGTCACGATCGCCGCGTCCACCGTGGGCTCCGCCATGGTCGGCTGGATCAGCGACGAGCTCGGCATCGACCGCGAGGGCTGGGGCGCGGTCCTGCTGCGGACCGCCGCGCTCCTGATCGCCGTACTCGCGGACTTCCTGCTGCTGCTCTACGTCCTCACGCTGCTGCCCGGCGTCCAGCCGACGCGCCGCCGGCTGCTGGTGGCGGCGCTGATCGGCGCGGTCGGGTTCGAACTGCTGAAGCTGCTGCTCAGCGGCTATATGCAGGGCGTGGCGTCGAAGAGCATGTACGGCGCTTTCGGCGTCCCCATCGCCCTGCTGCTGTGGATCAACTTCACGTCGAAGCTGGTGCTGTTCTGCGCCGCCTGGACGGCGACGCAGAGCAAGGAGGACAGCGAGGAGGACACGGACGTCAGTGCCGACGACGTACCAGATCCGGCAGCGGCCAACGGCGGTTGACCAGGAACGCGCCGGCCGCCAGCAGCACCAGCACACCGCCGGTGATCGCCAGCGCTATGCCGATGCCGCCCGAGCCCTCCTCGACGGCGGCCGCCACCGGCTTGCCGGAGGCCGAGGCCGAAGGCGAGGCGGAGGCGCCGCCCGCCTGCCCGTTGTCGTTCGCCCCGGGCTGGGCGCTCGTCTGCGCACCCTTCGGCGGCACCAGCTCACCCACCGGCTCGACCTTGCCCACGGCCTTGAAGCCCCAGTCGAAGAGCTTGGCGGTCTCCTTGTAGACCTCGTTGTGCTCGTCCTTCTCCGGGTTCATGACCGTGACCAGCAGCACCTTGCCGCCCTGCTCGACGACGCCGGTGAAGGTGGCGCCGGCGTTGGTGGTGTTGCCGTTCTTCACGCCCGCGATGCCCGGATAGACATCGACGTCGGAGTCGCCGGACAGCAGCCGGTTGGTGTTCTGGATCTCGAAGGTCCCGCGGACCTTCTTGCCCTTCTTGTTCTTCTTGGTCTCGCCGGGGAACTTCGCGGTGACCGTCGAGGCGTACTCGCGGAAGTCCTTCTTCTGGAGCCCGGAGCGGGCGAACAGCGTCAGGTCGTACGCGCTCGACACCTGCCTCGGGGCGTCGTAACCGTCCGGGCTGACCACGTTCGTGTCGAGGGCCTGGAGCTCCTCGGCGTGCTCGTTCATCTCCGCGACGGTGCTCTTCACGCCGCCGTTCATCGCGGACAGCACATGCACCGCGTCGTTGCCCGAGCGCAGGAAGACACCGAGCCACAGATCGTGGACCGTGTACGTCTCGTCCTCCTTTATCCCGACCATGCTGGAGCCGGCGCCGACGTCCGCGAGGTCGGAGGGGACGACCTTGTGCTCGGTGGTGCTGGGGAACTTCGGCAGGAGCGTGTCCGCGAACAGCATCTTCAGGGTGCTCGCCGGGGCCAGCCGCCAGTGCGCGTTGTGTGCGGCCAGCACCTCGCCGGACTCCGCGTCGGCCACGATCCACGACCGCGCGCTGATGTCCTTCGGCAGCACCGGCACCCCGCTCGCCAGATTGACCTGTGTCCCGGCCTGCCCGAGCCGGGCGCCGCCGACGGTCGACATGTTCGCGGGGGGAGTGGCCGAGGGCGAGGCCGACGAGGAGGCCGAACCCGACGGCGTCGGACTCGGGGCCGCGAAGGCGGGCGCGGCGGCCAGTGCGAAGGACGTCAGGGCGGCGGAAGTGACCAGCAGGGAGCGCCTGGCGGTCTTCTGAGGTGCGGACACGGTCGGAAACGTACATGCCGTGGGCCGGGAAGTCCCGCCGCCCGCCCCACCCCGGACGCGGAACCGGACACCCGGCGGAGATACTGGGCGTATGAAGCTCAGCCGCCCCGTCTCCTGGTTCCTGCTCGCCTTCGGGGTGTGGAGCTGGATCATCTGGATCACTTTCGTCAAGAATCTCGTCAAGGACGGCAGCGGACTCGCGTTCGACGACGCGGGCGACCCGACCGCGTACTTCTGGGTGCACCTGCTGCTGGCCGTCGTCTCCTTCGTATTGGGGACGGTCGTCGGGGGCATCGGGTTGCGCGGAGTGCGCGCACTGCGCCAGACGTCATAGACGAGAACCCAAGAGAAGAGAACTGAGGGGATACGGCTCCGTGGTCATCGTCTTCGCGCTGCTCGCCCTGGGCGTCCTGGTGACGGGCAACTGGTACGTGTGGCGCCGGTTGTTCCGCGACACCACCGAGCGCCCGGGCTGGGCGCGCCGCGCGGGCGCCGCGCTGATCGCGGGCGGCTGGCTGATGGCGATCGGCGCCCTCGTGGCCGAGCGCGCCGGCGCGCCCTTCTGGTTGCAGCGCGTGCTGGCGTGGCCGGGATTCCTGTGGCTCGCGCTGTCGGTCTACCTGCTGCTCGGTGTGGTGGTGGGTGAGGTCGTACGACCCCTGCTGAGACGTTTCCTCGAACGGCGGGACCGGCGCCGGGCCCCCGCCGGGGCGGACGTACGGCAGTTGGAGACCGTACCGGCGGGAGCCACGCCCGAGGAGCCGCCCGAGCCCGAGTCCGAGTCCGAGTCCGAGCCCCCGGCTCCAGCGGACCCTCAGCTCCCCGTCCCCACCCCCTCCCGCCGTCTCTTCGTCTCCCGTGTGGCCGCCGGTGCCGCCGCGGCCGCGGCGCTCGGGACCGTCGGGTACGGCACGTACGGCGTCCTGCGCGGTCCGAAGGTCAAGCGGGTCACCGTGCCGCTGGCCAAGCTGCCGCGCGCGGCGCACGGTTACCGCATCGCCGTGGTCAGCGACATCCACCTCGGTCCGGTCCTCGGCCGCGGTTTCGCGCAGACGGTCGTCGACACCATCAACTCCACCCAGCCCGACCTGATCGCGGTCGTCGGCGACCTGGTGGACGGCAGCGTGAAGGACCTCGGTCCCGCCGCGGCGCCCCTGGCCCAGCTCCGGGCGAAGCACGGCACGTTCTTCGTCACCGGCAACCACGAGTACTTCTCCGGCGCCGAGCAGTGGGTCGAGGAGGTGCGGCGGCTCGGTATGCGCCCGCTGGAGAACGACCGTACGGAACTGCCGTACTTCGACCTCGCCGGCGTCAACGACATCGCGGGCGAGAGCGAGGGCCAGGGCCCTGACTTCGCCAAGGCGCTCGGTGACCGCGACACGGCACGCGCGTGTGTGCTCCTCGCCCACCAGCCGGTCCAGATCCACGACGCCGTCGACCACGCCGTGGATCTCCAGCTCTCCGGCCACACCCACGGCGGCCAGCTCTGGCCCGGCAACTTCCTCGCCGAGCTCGCGAACCCGACCGTCGCGGGGCTGGACCGCTACGGCGACACCCAGCTCTACGTCAGCCGCGGCGCCGGCGCCTGGGGTCCGCCGACCCGGGTGGGCGCTCCGTCGGACATCACGGTGATCGAACTGGCGTCGCGGAAAGCCTGAGGAGCAGGTCCGGCGACCTTTCCGGGCGGACTCTGTGCGGGCCCTGTGAAACCGGGCGGTAACACCTTGCGGCAATGACTTTCTCAACTCTCAAGATCCCCCTTCCCCCCAGTGAAAAGCGTGTGGTTAGGTGAGCCGCGCCGCCAGGGGAGGCGGCGTTTGCGCTTGGGGCCGCAGAGCCCTCAGGAGGGCACCGATGCGATCGGTTCGCATACGGATTCTCGCGACGCTGCTGGTGTTGGGGGCAGTCGGAGTGGGCGGCTGGCAGCTGATGCCGTCGCAGGAGGATTCGGGCAAGACCATCAAGGTGGGCACGTCGGACGTCGTCACGTCACTCGACCCGGCAGGCGCCTACGACGCCGGGTCCTGGGCCCTGTTCAGCAACGTCTTCCAGTCCCTGCTGACCTTCGAGCCGGGCGGTGTGAAGCCGGTGCCCGACGCGGCGGAGAGCTGCGGGTTCGAGGGCGGCGAGCTGAGCACCTACCGGTGCACGCTGCGCGAGGGCCTCGTCTTCCCGAGCGGGCGCACGATGACCGCCGAGGACGTGAAGTACTCCTTCGACCGCGTCAAGAAGATCAAGTCGGACGTCGGTCCCTCCGCCCTCCTCGACACCCTCAAGTCGGTGTCCGCGAGCGGCCTGACCGTCACCTTCCACCTGTCCTCCCCGGACGCCACCTTCCCGTTCAAGGTGGCCACCGGAGCCGGCTCGATCGTCGACCGCACGAAGTACCCGGCCAACGGCCTGCGCACCGACAACGGCGTGGACGGCACCGGCCCGTACGAGCTGACGGCGTATACGAAGGACAAGAAGGCGGACCTCAAGCCCAACGAGGACTACGAGGGCGCGATCAAGGACGCCGGACACCCCGTCGAACTGCGCTACTACAAGGACGCCGACGCCCTCAACAGCGCGTGGAAGAAGAAGCAGGTCGCCGCCGCCACCCGGCAGCTGCCGCCGAAGACGCTCGCCGAGCTGAACCCGAGCGACCCGACCATGCGGGTCTCCGAGGCCGACAGCTCCGAGGTCCGCAACCTCTACCTCAACACCCGCTCCTCCTCCCCGCTGCACGACACCGAGGTCCGCCAGGCCATGGCCTGGCTGATCGACCGCGAGCGGCTGGCGGCCACGGTGTACGAGGGGACCGTCGACCCGCTGTACTCGCTGATCCCGACCGGCATCACCGGCCACACCACGGCGTTCTTCGACGCCTACCCGCAGCAGAGCGCCAAGAAGGCCCGCGCCCTGCTCACCGAGGCCGGAGTGAGCCTGCCGGTCCGCTTCACCTACGGCTACGGCATCGGCCGTGCCTCCGCCGCCGAGGAGGCGAAGGAGCTCAAGCGGCAGCTGGAGGCGAGCGGTCTGTTCAAGGTGACCGTCAAGGGCTACGAGTGGACCGACTTCCAGAAGCGCTGGGTCGGCGGCAAACTCGACGCCTACGCGGTCGGCTGGGTCGCCGACTACCCCGACCCGGACACCTACGGCGCCCCGCTCGTCGGCACCGACGGAACCATGAGCACCGGCTACAGCAGCTCCCAGGTCGACCGTCTGATTCAGGCCAGTCAGCGGTTCGAGGACCGCGGTGAGGCCACGGAGGACTTCCGTTCGCTGCAGGACGCCGTCGCCCGAGATGTTCCGGTCATCCCGCTCTGGCAGGCCAAGGAGTACGTGGTGACCAGCGAGGACGTCGGCGGTGGCCAGTATCTTTCGGACGGCACCGGTGTCTTCCGGCTCTGGCGGCTCACCTGGATCTGACGCGATCTCGTGGCATTGACATTCGCCGGAGTGACGCGGGGTAGCAGCCCTACGCAGCACCATGTGACGGAGGTGTGGGCGGGGTGAGGAGCAAACGTGTTGAGACGCAACTCCTTCCGGCTGCCCCGGCACCCGGCTTCCGTCGGCCTCGCCCGGCGCCGGGTGCGGGACCATCTGGCCGACTGGGGGCACGGGAGCGACGATCCGGCGCTGGCGGACGCCGTACTGCTGGTGTCCGAGCTGGCGACGAACGTCGTACGCCACGGGCCTTTGCTGGAACGCGAGTTCGAGGTGGCGGTGACGGCGCTCGCCGACGGCTCATGCCTCATAGAGGTGTCCGACGAGGGGCAGATGGAACCCCGGCTCAGGGTGGTCGGGGAGTGGGAGGAGGCCGGCCGCGGGCTGCACCTGGTGGAGAACATCGCCGCCGCGTGGGGCGTGTGGAGCAGGGGGCGGCACGGCAAGACCGTATGGGCCCTGGTGCTGGCGAACGGCTGACTACGTCCGCGCCGGCAGGATGACCGTCACCGCCAGCCCCTCGCCGGGAGCCGTCCGCACCGCCACCCGCCCGCCGTGCGCCTGGACGACCCCCTGCACGATCGCCATGCCGAGCCCGCTGCCCGCACCTCCGCCGACCCGGAAGAAGCGGTCGAAGATACGCGCCGCGTCCTCCTCACAGAGCCCGGGACCCTCGTCCGTCACACACAGCCGTACGACCCCGTCCGCCCGCTCCACCCCGAGCCGCACCGGCACGTCGTCGGGTGTGTGGGTGCGCACATTGCCCACCAGGTTGCCCAGCACCTGCCGCAGCCCCGACTCGTCGGCGCGCACCAGCAGCGCGCCCTCGGCGCCGACGCTGACGGGCCGGTCCGGCTGCTGCACCCGCAGGTCCTCGGCCGCGTCCCGGACCAGCCGGCTCAGATCGACGTTGCGGAACCGCAGTTCGGGCTGCTGGTCCAGGCGGGCCAGGGTGAGCAGCTCGTCCACCAGCCGCCCCATCCGGTCCGCCTCCGCCATCACCCGCGTCCAGGCCCGCTTGCGCTCGGCCTCCTCCCGCAGCATGCCCTTGTCGTACAGCTGGAGATAGCCGCGTATCGCGGACAGCGGGGTGCGCAGCTCGTGCGAGGCGTCGGCGACGAACCGGCGCAGCTGGGACGCGCTGCGCTCGCGCGTGTGGTAGGCCGACTCCACCTGCTGGAGCATGGAGTTGAGGGCGACACGCAGCTGCTCGACCTCCAGCGTGGCCTCCCTGCTGGACGGCACCCGCCGGGTCAGATCCCCCTCGGCGATCGCCGACGAGGTCTCCACCATGTCCTCCAGCGGCCGCATCCGGCGCCGCACGCTGAACATCGTCAGACAGGCCAGCAGCGCCAGCAGCAGGCTGCCTATGGCGAGATCGAGCTTGACGGCCTTGCCGACGCCTCGGTGGACGGCCTCGGTGGAGGTGGCGAGCAGGACGTACGTGCCGTCGGCGAGGCGGGTCGCGGTCGCCCGGTAGGCGTCGCCGCGCACCCGGATGTCGTGCGGCTCGGTGTCGGCGGCCAGCACGCGCGGATCGCCCACGGCGGTCGCGAAGTCCCGCTGGACGTCGCTCGGCGTGTATCCGGCCAGGGCGACCGCCCCGCCCCGCTCGTCGACGAGGGTGAGGAGCTCGTCCGGCCGTGGGTCCTCCACGCTCTGCCGCATGAACTGCTCGCGCACGATCGCCAGGTCGCTGAGCCCCTCGATCATCTCCAGCGTGAGCTGGGAACCGCCCAACGACTTCCGGGTCTGGTCGAGTTCGCCGTCGATCTGGTCGAGCAGGTAGTACCGCATGCCCATCACGCTCACCGCGGTCGCCGCGACGATGCCGAGCGCGAGCAGCACCACGTTGGCCACGGTGAGCTTGCCGCGCAGCGAGCGGGTCCGCGGGAACCTCATGCGAGCCCGTATCCGACGCCCCGCCGGGTCGTGATGACCGGCGGCCCCAGCGCGTCCAGCTTGCGCCGCAGATAGCTGATGTAGGTCTCCACGATCGTCGACTCGGGCGGGGTGTGCTCGTACTGCCAGACGTGGCGCAGGAGTTGCTCCTTCGGCACGATCCGGCCGCCGTTGCGCACCAGGAAGCGCAGCAGCGCGTACTCGGTGGGGGTCAGCTCGACGGTCCGTCCCGCGCGGTGGACGCTGTACGTCGTCTCGTCCAGCTCCAGGTCGCCGTACGTCAGCGGCGGCCGCTGCGGCAGCACGTCGGCGCGGCGGGTGCGCCGCAGTACCGCCGTGACACGGGCGATGACCTCGTCGATGTTGAACGGCTTGGTGATGTAGTCGTCGCCGAAGCCGAGGGCACCGACGATCTCGCCGGGCGAGTCGCGCGCGGTGAGGAACACCAGCGCCATGTCCGGACGCTCGGCGCGGAACCGGCGCCCCAGGGCGCGTCCGTCGCCGTCGGGCAGCATGACGTCGAGCAGCGCCACGTCGGGCCGGGTGCGCTCGGTGAGCGCCAGGGCCTCACGGACGGTGCCCGCGATCATCACCTCGAACCGGTGGTAGCGCAGCGCGATGGCGAGCACGTCCGCGATGCTCTCCTCGTCCTCCACCACCAGCACGGTGCCTGGACCCTCCCGACTGTCAGCCATGCCCCCAGTATCGGCGGAGCCACTGACAGCCGGGTCGGTCCGGTGCTTTGGAGTTCCTTGAGAGTCGGTCGTATCCGGTGTCCACGCGTGTGTGGCGACACCAATGCTGTTGCCAGGACCTGGGGGACCAACCGACCGACAAATAGGGAGCGTTGATCGTGGCGGCATTGGCACGGTGGTGCTATCGGCACCGGCTGGTGGTCCTGTTGCTGTGGGTGGGGACGGTGTTCGGTGTGGGCTTCGCGGGTTCCGCCGCGGGCACGGACTACGCGAACACGTTCTCGCTCCCGAACACGGACTCCACGCGCGCGTACGACCTGATGGAGAAGGCCTTCCCGCAGAGCGCGGGCGACACCGACACGGTGGTGTGGAAGGTCGACGAGGGATCGGTGCGGGACGAGTCCGTACGGTCCCGGATCGAGCCCGCGCTGAAGGAGATCGGCGCGATGAAGGGGGTCGGCGAGGTCACCAGCCCCTACGCGGCCGACGGCGCGGCGCAGATCAGTGAGAACGGGCGGATCGCGTACGCCCAGGTCACCTTTGTCGAGCAGGCCAACGCCGTACCCAAGGAGCTTGTCGAGGACGTCGTCGACACCGCGCAGGCGGCCGAACGCGACGGACTCCGGGTCGAACTGGGCGGCCAGGCGATCACCCGGACCCAGGAGCCGCCGACCGGCATCGCCGAGATGGTCGGCATCGTCGCCGCGGCGGTCGTGCTCTTCCTGGCCTTCGGCTCGCTCTTCGCGATGCTGCTGCCCCTGGTGGTCGCCATCGCGGCCCTCGGCACCGGCCTGATGGCGACCTCGCTGCTCAGCCATGTCACCGACGTGCCCGAAGTCGCCCCGCTGCTCGGCTCGCTGATCGGCCTCGGCGTCGGCATCGACTACGCCCTGTTCATCGTGACCCGGCACCGCCGCGGCATCCTGCGCGGCATGAAGCCCGAGGAGTCGGCGGTCGTCGCGCTCAACACCTCCGGGCGCGCGGTGCTGTTCGCGGGCGGCACGGTGTGCATCGCGCTCGCCGGCATGCTCGTGATGAACATGCGGTTCCTGGACGGCGTGGTCATCGCGACCTCGCTGACCGTGGTGCTGAGCGTGCTGGCCGCGATCACCCTGCTGCCCGCGCTCCTCGGCCTCCTCGGCATGCGCGTCCTCAGCCGCCGCCAGCGGCGCAGGCTCGCCGCGACGGGACCGGAGCCGGAGCACACGAGCGGACTCGCGGCGCGCTGGTCGTCGTACGTCCAGAGGAGCCCGCGCGCGGTCGCCGGACTGGCTCTCGTGGTCATGCTGATCCTGGCGCTGCCCGTGCTGTCCATCCGGCTCGGCGCCACCGACCAGGGCAACCACCAGGAGTCGACGACGACCCGGCAGGCCTACGACCTGCTCGCCGAGGGCTTCGGGCCCGGCTTCAACGGCCCGCTCCAGGTCGTCGTCTCCGAAGGCGACGCCCAGGGGCTGGTGTCCCGTATCGAGTCCACCGAGGGTGTCGCACAGGTGGCGGCCGTACCGCCCGCGAACGGTGTCACGCTGATCCAGGTCGTCCCGACGACGTCACCGCAGTCGGAGAAGACCGACCAGCTCATCGACCGGCTGCGCGACGACGTGATCCCCGCCTCCGGCGCCGAGGCCCATGTCGGCGGTGTCACGGCCGTCTTCAAGGACTTCGCGTCCGTGACCGGCGAGCGGCTGCCGTACTTCGTCGCGGCGATCATCTCGCTGGGCTTCCTGCTGCTGCTCGTCGCGTTCCGCTCGCTGGTGGTCCCGCTGACCGCCGCCCTGATGAACCTGATCGCGGCGGCCGCGTCCTTCGGTGTCCTGGTGGCGATCTTCCAGTGGGGCTGGGGGACGGAGCTCATCGGCATCGGCAAGGAGGGCCCGATCACGGCGTTCCTGCCGGTCATCATGCTCTCCCTGCTCTTCGGCCTCTCCATGGACTACCAGGTGTTCCTGGTGAGCCGGATGCACGAGGAGTGGGTGCACACGAAGGACAACGCGCGCGCGGTGCGCGTCGGCCTCGCGGAGACCAGCCGGGTCATCAACTGCGCGGCCCTGATCATGATCTGCGTGTTCTCCGCGTTCGTCCTCAGCGGCGACATGGAGGGCGCGATGGCGGGCATCGGCCTCGCGGCCGCGGTCGCCCTGGACGCGTTCATCCTGCGTACGGCGCTGGTGCCGGCCGCGATGCATCTGCTCGGCAAGTCCAACTGGTGGCTGCCGGACGGGCTGGAGAGGCGGCTGCCGCATCTGGCGGTGGAGCCGAGGGAAGAGGCCGTCGAGGAGGTTCCCGTGGCGGACGACGGCCCGGCCTCCGTCGTCCACGGCTTCGTCCGGGACACCGACGGCGAGCCGGTCGCGGGGGCGGCGGTGACACTGCTGTCGCGGGGCGGCCGCCAGCTGGACCGGGTGGTGTCCCTGGCGGACGGTTCGTACATCGTGTCGGTGCCGGCCCCGGGAACGTATCTGCTGTCGGCCTCGGCGTCCTCGTACGGCACGCGCGCGGGGCAGGTGGTCGTGGGGGAGGGGCCACTGGTGTACGACGTGGAGCTGGCCGAGGGGGAGCTCGACGCCGTCAACTGAGACGCGGTCGATTGAGACGCAGTCAACTGAGGCGCGGTCAACCGAGATGCCCTCAGCTGAGCTGACTAGGGCTTCTTGCCGGGGTCGGGCAGCATCCTCGTCATCCCCGGCAGGAAGTCCGTGAACAGCTCGTGCACCTCGCGCACGAGCGGCCGCAGCACCCGGAACCGGGCGAGCGCGACACCGCGCGCGGTGAGCCGGGCGCCGCGCTCGGCGAGCCGGTAGCTCCGCTCGCGCCCCTCGGTCCGGTCGAAGATCCAATAGAGCACGAGCCCCATCTGCGACAGCCACATCAGCTCGGGCAGCACATCCCGCAGATCCTCCGGCACCTTGGTCCGCGTACCCGCCAGCACATCGCGGTGGACGCTCACGGCCTCCATGCGCGCGTGCTCCGACTCGGGGGAGAACGGGCTGAGCGGACTGTCCGGGTCGGCGGCGTTCTTGAAGAACTGCACCGCGAACTCGTGGTACGGCGTGGCGATGTCCAGCCACGCCCGCAACACCCCCGCGAGCCGCGCCTCCAGGTCGGTCTCCCGCTCCAGGATCTCGCGGACGGCCACCTGGTGTTCGGCGGCGATCCGGTCGTAGAAACCCTGGATCAGGTGTTCCTTGCCCTCGAAGTAGTAGTAGGCGTTCCCGACGGAGACCCCGGCCTCCTTGGCGATGGCGCGCATGGTCGTCTTGTCGTAGCCACGCTCCTGGAACAGCCGCATGGCCGTCTCCAGGATCAGGGCGCGGGTCTGCTCGGACTTGCTGGGCGTACCGCCCTCTTCGTTGTTCGCGGGCACGGAACGAGAGCCTAATGGGCCCCGCCTAGGGACGACGTCCCAGCTCCGGGCGCTTGGTGTAGTCCGTGAGGCCGATGACGTTGCCCCACGGATCGGCGATCTCGACGGTCCAGCCGGTGGACACGGAGAAGGGCTCGTCGAGCAGCGCGAGGCCCGCGCTCCGCAGCTCGCGTGCCGCCACGCGCGCGTCCGGCACCTCCAGCCACACGCGCGGGGACGGCCACGGCGGCGGCCGATGCCCCAGCCCGTCCTCCTGCCTCAGCAGAACCCCCGGCGTCTCGCCGCCGACCTTCAGCAGCGCGATTCCTGCCTCGTCGAGCCGGAACGCCACCGTGAACCCGGCACGTTCGTAGAAGCCGACCGCCTCGCCGAGATCGCCGACGGGCAGCAGAACGTTGTCGAATCCGAGCAGTTCGTACGACTGGTCATCTGACATGCGATCACATTAGGTGCGGGGTTGACGGTTGCCGCACGGCCTGACGACGAGGTCACTCATTGAGCCGAGAAGGCGGGCGCCGCGTCGCTACGCTGAACCGTCTTCACTGCCGTACGGCGAAGGGGGCGGGATGGTTCCGCAGACAGAGGCCTTCTTTCGGGAAGTACGGGCCGCGTTCGCCGAGGTGGCCGGGAGGCTGGGGCTGGACGGGCCGGAGGAGGACGCCGCGGACCGGCATCTCGCCGTCGCGACCTACGCCGGCACCGGCGTGCGGTACACCGTCGTCCTCGGTCTGTGGGCGGGCGACGTCGAGATCCACGTCTGCCGGGAGACACCGTCCACCGAGTGCAAGATCGGCGTCGAGAAGCTGGCCCTCGCCGCGGGGGTCGCCGGGCCGCCGGACGGGGTCTCCTTCGGCGCGCGCAGCCTGCGGCAGCTGAGGAAGTCCCTGGCCGGGCAGGTCCGTTACGTCGAGCTCGTGCACCCGCATGTCTCCGTCGAGCTGATGCGGGCGGCCGGGGCGCGGGAGTGGCGCAGGCCCGTCATGAGGTGAGGGCCGGGGCCGTTGTCAGTGGCGGGTCGTACTGTCGGCGGCATGGGAATGGTGATGTTCGTCGACGAGACGACAAGCGGGAGCCGTAGCGACGGCTGGGGGCTGGAGATCGCCGAGGAGCGGCTCAGCGTGCGGGAGTTGATCCGGCGCCGGGTCTTCCAGGAGGTCGCCGAGTACAACGCCCGCACCCCGGAGGTCTTCCAGGGCCTGGTCCAGCCCGAGGACACGGAGCGCGTCCTGAACGGCTACGCCCTGCGCAGACCCCGCCGGATAGACCCCGAGAAGCAGACCGCCCTGGCGCTCAAGGCGTTCGCCGGCAACGGCTTCCTGATCCTCGTCGGCGACCGCCAGGTCACCGAACTCGACGAGGAGATCGAGCTCGTGCTCGGCACGGAGGTCACGTTCCTGAAGCTCGTCGCCCTGGTGGGTGGCTGATGAAGGGGAACATCCAGACGTACAAGGACCTGATCCGCAAGCGCTCCGCCGACGGGGAGCCGGAGGAGCTCGCCGGCGACATGCTCAAGGCGGCGGCCGCCAACAACGGCAACTGGACCGGCCTGTGGAGCACGGTCCTGGACCGGCTGTGCGAGCTGCCTCCCGAGGCGCGGGCGCGGATCGCCGACGGCCTGGTGACGCGGTACCACTCGGAGGAGGCCGGCCCGGACGCCCGGAGCAACGCCCTGACACTGCTCGGGATCGTCTCCCGCGGGCTGGAGCCCGACGACCGGCTCGCCGCCCAGCGTCTGAAGCAGCTCGACGACCTCTCCCGGCAGCACTCCTTCTGGTACGGATCGCGCTACGAGGGCCTGGTCGAGGCCGAGTTGGCCGCCGGCCGCCCGCTCGCACCGGCCGTGGTGGCCGTCTTCCGGCGTACGGCCTCCAGCACCACGTACCGGGACGCCACCCTGAGCAAGGTGGTCAGGCAGCTCACCCGCCCCGCCCTCAACGTCGGCGAGGAATGGGCCGAACAGGCCCTGGCGGACGCCGGGGACGATGCCGACTGGCAGGCCCTGCTCGCCCACGTCGCCACCGCCACCAGCGCCAAACCCACCGCGAAGTGGGACGCGCCGGCCCGCGTGCTCATCGAGGCCCTCGGCGCCGACCGTGTCCGCGAGGCGGCCCTGTCGTGGCTCGCCCTCGTCGGCCGCCCGCGCACCTTCCCGCTGGAGGGCTGGGCCTACGGGCCGGACGTCAACGGCGCCTACGACCCGTACAACGCCGACGCCCTGCGCGGTGTCGCCTGGCTGCTCTCCCTCCTCCCTCCCCACCCGGACACGGCCCGCGCCCTCGGCGCCCTCGTCGAGACCTCCCTCAAGAAGGTCGCCGGCCTCGGCCCGCGCAACCCCAAGGTCGCCAACGCCGGAGTCACCGCCCTCGCCCGCATCGACAGCGAGGCCGCCCTCGCCGAACTGGCCCGGCTCGCCACCCGCGTCACCTTCAAGGGCACGCTGAAGCTGCTCGACGGGGCCCTGGACACGCGGGCCGAGGCGATGGGGCTCAGCCGCGAGGAGATCGAGGAACTGGCGGTGCCCGCCTACGGGTTGACGGAGGTGGGGCAGGCCGGGCACCGGCTCGGGGAGGTCACGGCACTGGTCGAGGTCCACGGCACCAAGGCGACGTTGAGCTGGCGCAATGCGACCGGCAAAGCCGTCAAGAGCGTGCCCGCCGCGGTCCGTCGGGACCACGCCGACGACCTCAAGGACCTCAAGGCGGCCGTCAAGGACATCGACAAGATGCTCTCGGCCCAGAGCGAGCGCCTGGACCGCCAGTTCCTGGCCCGCCGCACCTGGCCCTACGCCGCGTGGCGTGAGCGCTACCTGGACCATCCGCTGGTCGGCACCCTGGCCAGACGGCTGCTGTGGACGGTCGACGGCGTGCCGGTCGGCTACGCCGAGGGAGCCCTGCGCACACTCACGGACGACCCGGTGGACAGCGGCACCGAGGTCGCCCTCTGGCACCCGGTGGACCACGAACCCGCCTCGATCGTCGCCTGGCGCGACTGGCTGGAACGGCACGGCGTCACCCAGCCCTTCAAGCAGGCCCACCGCGAGGTGTACCTCCTCACGGACGCGGAACGCGCGACGGGCACCTACTCCAACCGCTTCGCGGCGCACTTCCTGCGCCAGCACCAGTTCCACTCCCTGGCGGCGGTCCGGGGCTGGCGCAACAAGCTCCGCCTGAGCGTGGACGACGAGGCACCCCCGGCCACCCGTGACCTCCCGCAATGGGGCCTGCGCGCCGAGTACTGGATCGAGGGCGACGGCGGCGAGCACTACGAGGACATCACCGAGTCCGGCAGCTTCCTGCGCCTGCGCACCGACCAGGTCCGCTTCTACCCGATCGACGCCCCGGAGAACTCGGCGCACTGCTGCGGCGGCGAGTACCGCATGTGGCTGCGCGACGGCGCGGACCCGGTGGACCCTCTCCCCCTGGACTCGATCCCACCCCTCGTCCTCTCCGAAGTCCTGCGCGACGTCGACCTGTTCGTCGGCGTGGCCAGCGTCGGCAATGACCCCACCTGGCAGGACGGCGGCCCCGACGGCCGCTTCCAGGAGTACTGGACGTCGTACGGCTTCGGTGAACTGGGCCAGAGCGCGGAGACCCGACGCGTCCTCCTGGACCGACTGATACCCCGCCTGGCCATCGCCGACCGCTGCACCCTGGAAGGCCGCTTCCTCCACGTCAAGGGCGACCGCCACACCTACAAGATCCACCTCGGCTCCGGCAACATCCTCCGCACCCCGAACGACCAGTACCTGTGCATCGTTCCGAAGTCCAGCGCGGCGGCTCCGCAGGCGGGTTACCTCCCTTACGAGGGGGATCGGATGCTGGCGGTGATCCTGAGCAAGGCGATGCTGCTCGCCAAGGACACGGAGATCACCGATCCGACGATCCTGAGCCAGCTGTAGCCGACAGGCTTCAGTACCCTTCAGCTGATTGCGGGAGGGGGAGCCGGTGGGCCGTTTGCGTACAGCCTTCGGGTTGCTGGTGGTGATCGTCGGCATGGTCTGGCTGCTGGGCGACGAGGCGGCCTTGCGCGCGGGTGGGCGGTGGGCGCTGTCCGCGCTGCCGTACGCGCTCGCCGCGACGGGGCTGTTGCTCATCCTCCGGGCGGCCGTACCCAAGGGGCTGCTGTTCGGGCCGGTCGTGCTCGTCGCGGGTGGCGGCCTGTGGGCCGCCTATGACGCGGGCGTCTTCGAGGGCAGGACGGCCGACCGTATCTGGCCGTCCGTGGTGATCGCCATCGGCGTGGCGCTCTCCCTCGGGGTACGAACGGAAGCCCGTGGCCGCGAGGAGGATCACCCGCTGCGGCGGTACCGCAGTGTGCTGGTGCCGGTCGACCGGAGGGTACTCACGGCTTCCGCGCCACTGGAGACCCTGACGGTGAGCTCGTACTTCGGGAACGCCGTCATAGATCTGTCGGGAGCACGGTTCGCCGCAGTTGATTCAGCCGACGACCGGCTGCGTGTCGTCAGGGTCGACGTCACGGTCTTCTTCGGGCGCGTCGAACTCGTTGTGGGGCCGTCCTGCGCGGTGGTGAAGGGGAACGTGGAGAGCACTCGTGCCGTGCGTTTCGCGGAACGGGTGACCGTGCACGCCACCCTGGAGGAGTACCTCCGCGTCGACCGTGAGGACCCGCGCAGGCCCCATCGGATGGTGCTGAACGTCCTAGGGCTGGGTGGGGTCGTTGCCATTCGCTCGCTGTAGGACATCCTCGCTCGTCAGCGGGTGGGCCATGGAGAGGTCTCCCAGCTCCTTGTCGAACCGCACCTTGTCCCGGGCGAGATAGGCGGAGACCACCTCGTTCATTCCCACCAAGTCGTCGGCCGACTCGGGCAATTTGTAGTGGAAGGCCCTGAGCAGGTCGAACCGGTGTACGTCGAAGACCGTCGCCAACAGGGTTCCGTGGAAAGCGGAAGCGGCGACCGCACCGCGATAGGCGAGAAGTGCCAGGATCGCGGGAGCCAGGGGAAGCAACGACCAGACGTCCCAGCGCAGGAACAGGGGACTGGTCGCCAGAGCGGTGAGCCCGAGGGACACCGCGAGCGACGCGGTGGCCGAGATGAGACTGAGCTGCTGGGTGACGGCGTTCTCCAGCCGTGGAGCGACGAAGGGGTAGATCCGCGGATAGACCCGCATCATGTCCAGCCCGTAGCGGTCCCCCGCGAAACGCTCGGCTCGCAGCAGCATGTTGCCGAGAGAGGTCGGCATGAGCTCTCCCTGGCGATCCCGCTTCTTGGCGCGGGTATCGGGACGGATCTCGGTCGGATACCCGGCGCGAACGCCGCGGGCACGTTCGGCACTTCGGCGCAGCCGGGCGCGGCTCCGATCCCTTGCCGCGAGTTCGTGGAGCGGAACGGATCCGCTCGGCGGCGGGTTGCCCGAGGACGCGGCCCGTTCCGCCGCTTCCGTGGATTTCGCGTGCTGCACGACAAGCTGTGCTCGATCCCGGCGGCGACGATGGCGCTCCACTGCCGCTCCGCGCAACAGCGCCAAGGGCGCCGGTCTCGCCCAGTACCCTTCCAGCAGTTGGATGATCGCGACTTCGAAAGGCCGCAGAAGAACGCCGACCACGAACGCGAAGAAGATGAACAGCACCACGACGGCGGTGTCGCCTGACTTCGGTGCCATGGCGGAGAAGTCCGGCGGCGAGCCGAGGTGGTACAGACCCGCTCGTTCGACGGCGGCGATGATCGTCACCATCACGACCCCGGGCAGGACGCTGGTCAGGCTGAAGCGGGCGCCGCCGATGGCTTTCCCACCGGCCTCGGCGAGTGCCTTGAGCATGGTTTACGCTCCGGGATGTTTGTCGGCGTACCTCTTGAAGAGATGGCCTGATCTCGCACGAGACCGGGTGTCGGTGCGCTGCGGCGGCTCCTCGCATTCGGTGCAGGCCCAGATGGCGTGGTCGTGTTCGTGGTGTGGAACGAAGGAGTCCGCGGAGGTAAGACGGCTGTGCAACATCGGAATGTGGCAGCACTCCGTGTATTCAGGGTTCACGGTGTAGCTCCACTTGGTCGGGGCGGAGCAGTCGGGTGACCTGCAGACGTAGACCCACTGCTGGGGCTCGGCATCCTCGGCGTGAGTCTTTGCCGCGGAGCCGCTGGAAGAGTAGGGCCTTGCTGTGAGCGTCCACCCCAAGGCCAGCAGTCTCAGCGCCAGACCTGCTCCGCCCAACCGTGTCCCCGCCATACCGGCCCCCATTTTCCGTGCACCGAGTATGGCCTCAACTCCCTTGGTTGCACAGCGTGTTCACGGCAGGACGGCGCGGCAGGAAGTCACCTCGGGTCGTGACCGTCCCTGACGAGCTCCAGCGCCACGGCGGCGCGCGGGTCCGCGAGTTCGGCGGTGAGGCGTTCGGTCCGCTCGGTATCGGCTGTCACCGACGCCGGCATGGCCGGGAGGCGGAGCAGTAGGGCTCGGCGCAAGTGGGTGGGCGGGTGGCGGTCTCTTGTACAAATCTGACGCTGCGGACGAAGAGGCGGGTGTGGGTCTTCGGTGTCGCGG
>NZ_JABERD010000142.1 GCF_013044505.1 Streptomyces sp. S3(2020)
CCCCTGGCGCCCGGAGCCTCCCGTCCCCCGAACAGCGACGGCCCTCGCAGCTGACGCCCCCAACTGCTTCGCCCTTCCCAGCCGTTGACCCGGACCTGAGGCGACAGCAGAATGAGCGCGCACTCCTGAGAGCGCTCTCAAGCGCGCCCGCCCCTTCGATCCGAGGAGACCCATGACCGGCAGCCAAGGCCGCCCCGCGTTCCATCGCCGCGCACTCATCGGAACCGGACTCGGTGCCGCGGTCCTCCTCGCCACCGGTTCGGGCACCGCCCGCGCCGCGGACCGGGCCGCGGCCTCCTCCGCGTCCGCTGCTTCCTCCGCCTCCTCCGCCCCGAACCGGGCGCGGGCGTTCCTCGCCGCCGCCATGGACGCCTACCCCGACCACGGCACGATCCGGCTCGCCCAGAGCTACACCGACCAGGCAGGCCTGTTCAGCACCGCGTTCACCTACGACAACGCACTCGCGGTCCTGGCGAACCTGGCCTGCGACACCGGGGACGGCAGATCCCGTGCGACGGCACTCGGCGACGCGCTCCTGTACGCACAGGCCAACGACCCGGACCACGACGACGGCCGTCTGCGCCAGGCCTACAACGTGGGGCCGTACACCTTCTACGACGGCACCCTCCAGCCCGACGGGTTCGTGCGGGCGGACGGAAAGGCCAACATCGGCTGGCAGTTCGGCTTCACGGGGACCGCCGTGGGCGACATGGCCTGGGCCGGCATCGCCCTCGCCGCGCTGGCCCGGCGGACCGGGGAGCGCCGCTTCCTCACCGGTGCCGTGCGGATCGGCGAGTGGATCGACCGCACCGGGCGCACGGACGAGCCGCTCGGCGGTTTCAAGTTCGGGGTCGACGGGGCGAACCAGAGGCTGCCGTTCACCTCGACCGAGCACAACACCGACCTGATCGGCCTGTTCGGTCAGCTCGCCCGGCTCACCGGGGACCGGGTGTGGCGGGAACGGCGTGCGGTCGCCGGGGCGTTCGTCCGGCGGATGTGGGAGCCGGACGGGGGCTTCTTCTACACCGGCACCAACGACGGCGTGACGATCAACACGTCACCGATCCCCGAGGACACCCAGACCTGGACGCATCTCGCCCTCGACTCCCCGGTGTACGAGCGCTCGTTGGACTGGGCCGCCACCGAACTGGCCGTCCTGGACACGCCCGAGCGCCCCAACAGCACGGTCCCCGCGGGCCAGTCCTACGAGGGCGTCACGTTCAGTTCCGCGAGCCTGCTGGCGAACGAGGGCGCCCCCATCGCCGACGGCCAGCCCAAGCCGGACCGCAACGGTGTGTGGTTCGAGGGGACGGCACACCTGGCGCTCGCCCTGCGCCACCGCCGGGGCTCCGGGGACGAGAAGCGCGCCCGGCGCCTGATCGCCTCCATCGAGCGGGCCCAGGACCTGCTGGGCGCCGGCCAGACCTTCGGCGGCGGGGCGGTGGCCGCCAGGTCCGGAGTGGTGTCGGCGAGCAGCCCGCTCGACACCGGTTTCGGGTTCGGCTACTACCCGTACCGGCACACCGGCGCCACCGCCTGGTACCTGCTGGCGGCGGCGCGGTCCAATCCGCTCCAGGCCTAGCCTTCGGCCGTCACCAGCCCCGCGACATGGGCGGTGACGGTGTCGAGGATGTCGGTCCAGGCCTCCTCGTCGCCGAGCACCAGGTAGTTGAGGGTGAGCCCGTCGGTCATGGCGGCCAGATAGCGGGCCAACACGGAGACGGGCACCCGGAGTCGGAGGTCGTTGTCCTGGCGCAGCTGCTCGATGAGCTCGGTGTAGAGCTCTCCGTACAGTTCGTACTGCCGCCGCGCCAGCTGCTCGAACCCCGGCTCGCGCAGGGCGTACTGGGTGAGTTCGTAGGTGAGCATGTGCTCGTCGGGGTGGGCGCGCACATGGTCCCAGTACGCCTGGAAGCCGGCCCGGACGGTCTCCTCCAGGGTCTCCCGGGGCTTGAGTGCCTCCTTCACGATGGTCACGTAGTGGTCGGTGATGGTGGTGATGACGGCCTCGATCAGTTCCTGCTTGGAGTCGAAGCAGTAGTGGAAGACGCTCAGGGAGACGCCCGCCTCGGCGGCGATGGACCGGGTCGTGGTCTTCGCCACGCCGTCCCGGGCCATCGCCCTGATCGCCGCTTCCGTCAGCTGCCGACGCCGCTGGGCCGACGGCATCCGTGCCATGTGCGACTCCCCCGTGCTCGTCAGGCGCTGTTCACGCCGACCTCGTAGAGCGAGTATCCCCAGTCGGTGCCGCGGTCGAGGCCGTGGACACGGACGTAACGGGCCGGTGTGCCGGTGAACTTGGCCGTGTCGAGGCCGCCGTCGCCGGAGGTGGTGGACCAGGCGGTCTGCCAGGTGGTGCCGTCCGTGGAGAGTTCGACGCGGTACGACTTCCCGTAGGCGCGCTCCCAGTCGAGCGTCACGCGCGAGACCAGGTTGGTGGTGCCGAGGTCGACCTGCCACCACTGGTCGTCGCTCCAGTCGCTGGCCCAGCGGCTGCCGCTGTCGCCGTCCACGGCCCGGCCCGGCTGGTAGCTGGTGAACGGGTTGGACTCGGACGAACTCGCCGTCGCGGTACGCCCCTTGGCCAGGTTGACGCCGGCCTGGTGCTGCTCGGAGGCGCCCCAGGTGTCGAGGTAGGACTCGGCGCCGCGGAACAGGTCGTCCACCACGTCCTGCCCGCCGACGAGCCGGATGTCCTCGATCCAGTCGGGGATCAGGCCGACGTTGGCGCCGCCGTCCGTGTTGAAGTCGAAGGTGCGTGAGCCGACGGTCTGCTTGTCGATGACGGAGCCGCCGTCGACGCTCTTGAAGGGGTACGTCACCTTGTTCGTGGCGTCGGCGCCGCGCGGGGCGGGATGGTCGCCGATGCCGTTGAAGTCGGTGCCGTAGCCGTAGCCCACGTCGTACTTGGCGCGCAGCGCGTCGGTCCGCTCGGCCTCCGCGCTGAAGCCCTCGGAGCCGTGCATGTACTGGGCGACGAAACCGCCGAGGGAGTAGACCCGCTCGGTCCAGTTGAGGTCCATCCAGCTGTGCGAGGAGAGCACGCCGGGGTAGGAGGCGGCCTCGAACATGTCGAGGACCTGGCCGGTGGCCTTGACGCTCATATGGTCGATCTCGAGCATCATCTTGCGCTTCATCATGCCCTCGACGGCGTACTCACCGAGGTCGGTGAGCCCGCGGACGTTGCACTGGGCGTTCTCGTCGTACTCCGGGACATCAGTACCTGCCGGCAGGTCCGCCTCCGCCTCGGACGCGGCCGTGCCGATGGGGTTGTCGTGCTGGGGGCCCGTGCACTTCTCGGTCTTCCAGAAGGTGCCGGTCGACAGGAACTGCCCCACGTTGATGGCCGTTCCGAGGCCGCCCTCGTCGAAGCGGACGCCGCACAGGGCGTTGTCGAACTTGTGGCACAGGAACATGCTGCGCACACCGAGGTCGTAGAGCTCGTCGAGCCCCTTGTCGATGTCCGCCTTGCTGCACTGCGCGATGTCGAGGATCTGCTTGCAGCCGAACGGCTCGGAGGTCTCGACGCCCAGGATCACCGCGAGCTTGCCCTGCTGGATGACCTGGCGGGCCTGCGCGCTGTCGGTGACGATCCGGAACCAGCCCTTGCCCGCGCCGCCGTACATGGCGTCGACGTAGTCCTGGAGCTGGTACGTGAGCTTGGCCTGGAGCCGGATCGAGGTCATCTCGTCACAGCTGCGGTCCTTGAACGGGTACACGGAGCAGATCACACCGTTGGTGACGAGGTCGTTGACGAGCACCCGCTGCCCGCCGCGCCAGGCGCGTTCGATCCAGGCGTAGTAGTTGGCCTGATGGGTCATCGAGTCGTACGCCGGCCAGTCCTTGAACGTCGGCCAGCCGACCGGGTCGTGCTTGCCGTCGCCGCCGTGGGTGATGTAGTCGAAGATCGCGAGCGTGCCGTCCGGGTAGTGCTCGGGGCAGTCCTTGAGCGCGTCGGCGACGCCCGCGGTGGAGAACACCTTGCCGCAGATCAGCCGGCCGCCGAAGGCCTCGTTGGAGAACAGGTGGTTGTGCGCGTCGACGAACCCGCGTACCTCACCCGCCGAGTCGGTGCCGGTGAACGGCTCGCCGGTCACGTTGATCTGGGAGTCCGGCGCGGGGCGCGCGCTCGGGTTCCACCAGTCGCTCGCGGCCGCCGAACTCGGCGTGGGGCCAAGGGCGATGGCCAGCACGAAGAGGAGCAGCGAAACGACGGTCACGTCTTTCCGTCTGCGATACGAACATCGAGTCATGGTCGATACCACGCCCCTCGGTCGGCGGCCATGAGTTTGTCATGACCGGCGCAATCTGTTCGACGAGGATCGCTACTGGCGAGTTACGAGTCAAGAGTCCGGGACGCTTGACCTGATCGGCTCACCGCATGCGCGCTGTCTTGACGTGTTCATATCCGTCGTCGAGCATGCCTTGAATGTGATCGCTTGTGATTGATTCTGTGACTCTTCGTGTCCCGGAAGGGAGTTCCGTGTCCACTCGCCGACGCCGCACCGTCCGCGCGCTGACGCCACTCGTCCCTCTCTCGCTCGCCGCAGGACTCGTCACCGCCGTCCCCGCCGTCGCCGCGGACACGGCACCGCTCAGCTCGGTGACGGTACGGGTCGATCCGTCGTACCAGCAGCAGGAGTTCGAGGGCTGGGGGACGAGTCTCGTCTGGTTCGCCAACGCCACGGGCGGTTATCCGGAGCCGATCCGAAGACAGCTCGTCGACATGCTGTTCGGCGAGGAAGGGCTGGCCCTCAACATCGCGCGCTACAACATCGGCGGCGGCAACGCCCCCGACGTCCGCAAGGACTACATGAAGACGGGCGCGACGATGGAGGGCTTCTGGAAGGCGCCCGACGGAACCACCCAGAAGGACATGGACTGGTGGGACCCGAACAATCCCGACCACTGGGACTGGGACGCCGACGCGAACCAGCGGTGGTGGGTCGACCAGATCAAGGACAAGGTCACCACGTGGGAGGCGTTCAGCAACTCGCCGCCCTGGTTCCAGACGGTCAGCGGATACGTCTCCGGCGGATTCGACTCCGGTACCGACCAGATCCGCGCCGACCGCGTCGACGACTTCGCCGCCTACCTCGTGCGCGTGTCGGAGGAGATGGAGAAGGAACACGGCATCACCTTCGACACCATCGACCCGCTGAACGAGCCCAACACCTCCTACTGGGGCACCCAGTTGGGCACCGACGGTCAGCCCACCGGCGGGCGGCAGGAAGGCGCCCACGCCGGGCCCGCCCTCCAGCAGAAGGTGATCCTCGCCCTCGGCAAGGCCCTTGAGGGCGCGACGACGAAGGCCCAGGTCTCCGCCATGGACGAGACCAACCCCGGCATCTTCACCACGAACTGGAACGCCTACTCCGCCGACGCCCGGGCCGCCGTCGACCAGCTCAACGTGCACACCTACGGCACGGGCCAGCGCACCAGTGCCCGCGACATCGCCAAGGGCGCGGACAAGAAGCTGTGGATGAGCGAGGTGGAGGGCACCTGGGGCACCGGCACCGACTTCACCAGCATGGAGCCGGGGCTCGGCATCGCCACCCGCATGGTCGACGACATGCGTGAACTGGAGCCCTCCGCCTGGGTGTTCTGGCAGCCCATCGAGGACGCCGTCCCGCAGGCCGCCGCCGGCAAGAACTGGGGCAGCATCCATGTCCCGTTCGACTGCACCGCCGAGGACACCCTGGAGAGCTGCCCGATCCGGGCCAACTCGAAGTTCCACACCATCCGGAACTTCACCCACTACATCCGCCCCGGCGACCGCTTCGTCAAGGTCGACGACACCTCCAGCGTCGCCGCCGTCGCCAGCTCGGGCCGCTCCGCGACCGTGGTGCACGTCAACGGCGGTACGACCGCGCGTTCCGTGACCCTCGACCTGTCCCGCTTCGGGAAGGTCACTCAAGGCGCCACCGTCACCCCCGTGGTGACCAGCACCGACGGCGCCCTCGTCCAGGGCGCACCGGTCCGTGTCACCGACCGTTCGGCCACCCTCACCGTCCCCGCCAAGTCGGTCACCAGCTTCCTCGTCAAGGGCGTCAGCGGGGTCGCGAAGGACGCCGCACTCGTCCAGCCGGACCACGTCTACCGGCTCAAGGGCACACAGAGCGGCAAGTCGCTCGCCCCCTCGGACGACGGCACCGGCGTCGTCATCCGCACGAACGACGCGAGCAGCGCCCAACAGCTCTGGTCCGTAAGCCAGTTGACGCCCGGCACCGACCACCGCGAGCGCTACGCCCTCACCAGCGCCACCAGCGGCAAGCGGCTCGCCGTACGCGAGAACCAGGCCGTCCTGGAGGATCCCTCGGACGACGAGGCCGCGCAGTGGATCATGTCGACGACCGGTGACGACACCTGGACCTTCGTCAACGCGGCGACGGGCCGTCTCCTCGACGTCTCCGGGCAGTCCTCGGCCGACGGCGCCAAGGTGTCGACGTACACCCCCACTTCAGGGGCGAACCAGCGCTGGACGGTGAGCGACGAGACCGTGCGACGCACCGAGAAGGCCGAGGTCTTCACCGTGCCCGGCCTGGCGCCCACCCTCCCGGAAACGGTGACGCCGGTGTACCGGGACGGGGCCCGGGGCGCGCTGCCGGTCGTGTGGGACCCGCCGTCGGACGACGCGTGGGCCGATCCGGGCACGGTACGGGTCAGGGGCACGGCGACCGATCCGCTCGGCCGGGAGATCCGCGCCAGGGCGGTCGTCACCGTCGACACCATCGCCTCGACGGTGCCCGGCCGCGCCAAGACCTACGTCGGCGGCAGTCCCGGACTGCCGGACACGGTCGTCGGCGTCGGCGCGCACGGAGGCCGGACCGACCTGCCGGTGACCTGGGACGCGGCGCCCGAGGGGGCGTTCGCCGAGGCCGGCGTGGTGACCCTGCGCGGTACCGCACAGGTCGTGGACGGCGGCACGGTCGACGCGTCCGTACGCGTGCAGGTCACCGAGCCGACGAGTACCGACATCGCGTCGGACGCCGGCGTGACGGTCGCGGCGACCTACACCGAGAGCGGCTACTCCGCCGAGCGCCTGCGCAACGGCGACACCTCCGACAAGGGCTGGTCCAACTGGCGGTCCGGCACCAAGAACCCGTCCGACACGATCACCTTCGCCCTCCCGACGGCTCGCGACCTCGACCGGGTGGTGGCGCACTTCTACCGGGACGGGAGCAACGTCTCCTTCCCCGCGAGCCTCAAGGCGCAGGTGCGCCGGGCGACGGACGGCGTCTGGGTCGACGCGAGCGAGGAGATCACGGTCGGGACCGAGGGCACACCGGTGGTCGACGTGCCGATCGAGGCGGGCCCGGCGACCGGGGTGCGGCTGGTCATGACCGCCCGGTCCGGCGGCTACATCACGATGAGCGAGGTCGAGGTGTACGCCAAGGCTCCCGGTGTCTCCTCGGACGCGGCCGCCGCGTCGATCGAGGTCAACGGCGTGCCGGTCGCGGACTTCGCCCCCGACACCGGCGACTACCGGGTCCGGACCGCCGATCCGGCCCGTGCCGTGGTCACGGCGACGGCCCGCGACCCCTATGCGACGGTCGACGTCGAGCGCGGCCGTGGACACGCCGTGGTCACCGTGACCAGCGAGGACGGGTCCCGGACGACGACGTACCGCCTCACGCTCCTACGGCGCTGAGTCCACGGTCGGCGCTGAGTCCACGGCCGGCAACCACACGCGCATCGTCGAGGGCCCCCGGTTCGCCCAGGAGTGGTAGGGGACCAGGACGATGCCCGTGCCGGCGCCGGCCGTCTGCGGGGCCTCGAACGGCCGGTACGGCCAGGCTTCGTCGGCCTGGGCGCCGAGCTCCCCCGCGACGACCACGGACCCGTCCGCCCTCCCCTCCGGCGGGGCGGACGGGTCCACCCGTACCGCGTCGACGTCGCGGTCGTCCGGCAGGTCCACGGATTCGGCGCAGTACACCAGCGGCCCGCGCTGGACGGCGGCCGTGCCGCGGATCGCGTCGACGCGCGGGTCGGGTCCGAGCCAGCGCGGCAGTACGGGCAGTTCGAGGACGGTCTCGTCACCGGGCCGGAAGACACGGGTGACCTCGGCCGTGCCCGGGGTGACCGCACGGCGGTCCCCGTCCGGGCCTGCCAGCCACGCGGTGGCGCCCTCCGCCCATGCGGGGACGCGCAGCGACAGGGTCCACGGGTGGGCGGGGGTCCGGTCGACCGTGACGGTCACGCGCCCGTCCGTGGGGTAGTCGGTACGGATCCGCAGCGCGATGCCGCCGGTGCTGATCTCGGCGTCGGCGTACTGGTGGAGCTGGATGCCGTGGTCGTCGGTCGTCGCCAGGTAGCCGGGCAGCAGGGCCAGGGTCCGTGCCACGTTGGGCGGGCAGCAGGACACCGCGAACCAGGGGGCGCGCAGGCTCGATTCGGCGCGCGGGACCTGGACGTCGGCCGCGGGCACGAAGCCGCGGCGGCGCCGGTGCAGGGTGTTGGAGTAGAAGAAGGACCGGCCGTCCTCGGCCGGGGAGGCCGCGACCACGTTGAACAGGGTCCGCTCGGCCAGATCGGCGAAGCGTGGCTCGCCGGTGGCGAGGAGGAGGCGCCAGCTGAGCATGACCGAGGCGACGGCGGCGCAGGTCTCGGAGTAGGCGCGGTCGGGCGGGAGGACGAAGTCGTCGCCGAAGGACTCGTCGCGGTGGTGCGAGCCCATGCCGCCGGTCAGATAGGTACGCCGGGCGACCGCCGTCTCCCACTGCCGTACGACGGCGGCGAGCAGATCCTCGTCCCCGGTCTCCACGGCCACGTCGACGGCACCGGACGCGAGGTAGAGAGCCCGGACGGCGTGGCCGCGCAGCACGGTCGCCTTCCGCACCGGCATGTCGTCCTGGTAGTAGGCCCGGCCGAACTCACCGTCTTCCAGGGTGCCTTGACCCCTGCGGTCGACGAACAGCGCGGCCTGGTCGAGGTAGCGCTGCTCGCCGGTCAGCCGGGCCAGTTCGACCAGGGCCGTCTCGATCACCGGATGCCCGCAGACACCCTGGTTGCCCTTCGCGTCGAAGAGGGCGCACACATGGTCGGCGGCACGGCGGGCGATCTTCGTCAGCTCGCCCTCACCGCTCGCCCGGGCCTGGGCCACGCCCGCCTGGATCAAGTGCCCGTAGCAGTACAGCTCGTGGCCCCATTCGAGGTCGCTGTAGCGGGGCTGCTGGCCGGGGCGCCCGAAGTTGGTGTTGAGATAGCCGTCGGGTTCCTGGGCGGTGGCGATCGCCTCGGTGATCGGGTCGGACCCGGTGCCTGCCCAGCTCATGGCTTCGAGCAGTTTGTAGACGTCGGAGTCGGCGAACTCCCGGCCGCGCCGGGCCGCCACGGGGGCGCGGAAGTTGCCGGTCCAGCCGACGCGTTCCATCCAGTCGCGGCAGTGCTCGATGGTGGCGGTGGTGTTGACCTCCCGGCGCCGGGCCCAGAAGCCGCCGGTGATCCGGACCTCGTCGAGGCCGAGTGGCCGCAGGCGGCCACGGCTCGGTGTCACGGGTGCGACGGGATCGGTGTTCCCCTTCGACTGGTTCGACTTCAACGCATCATCCTTTCAGGGCACCTGACATGAATCCGCGCACGTAATGCCGTTGCAGCAGCAGGAAGACGAGGAGACAGGGCACGGCGAGCACCACCACGCCCGCCTCCGTGGCGCCGTAGTCGACCGCGCCCATGCTCTGTTGCCGCAGATTGGCCACGGCCAGCGGCAGGGGCGCCTTCTCGCTGTCGGAGATGAGGATCAGGGGTGCGATGAAGTCGTTCCAGGCGGCGAGGAAGGCGAACAGTCCCACGGTGATCAGCCCCGGTCGCACCGCGGGGAGCAGAACCCTGCGCAGGGCGCCCGCGGTGCCGCAGCCGTCGACGAGGGCCGACTCCTCCAGTTCGCGCGGTACCGATTCGAAGGAGATCCGCATCATGAAGGTGGCGAAGGGCAGTTGGAACAGGGCCAGCACCAGGCTGAGCCCGATCAGCGAGTTCTGGAGGTGGAGTCTGCCGAGCAGCACGTAGAGGGGGATGAGGAGGGTGGCGTACGGGACCATGAGGATGGCCAGGGTCAGCAGGAACAGCAGGTTCTTGCCGGGGAACTCGAAGCGGGCGAAGGCGTAGCCGCCGAGCAGGGACACCCCGAGGGTCAGGGCCACGGTGAGCCCCGAGACGACGGTGCTGTTGAGGAGGTACTGCCACAGGCCGGCGTCGTAGTCGAGCAGCATGCGGTAGTTGCCGAGGCCGTAGCCGGAGTCCTGTGCGGTGCCGGGCTGTTCACTGACCGAGGCCCAGGCGTTCCAGACCAGGGGGAACAGGAAGATGACGGCCAGGCCTCCGGCGACGACGTAGTACGGCGTCCGGACGAGGACTTGGGCTCGGTTGAGCATGGCGGGTCCCCCTTCCTACGACTCGTCGGAGCGGTGCAGGCCGCGGAACTGAAGGGCGTTGAGCAGCAGCAGCGCCCCCAGCACGATGATCGACAGGGCGGCCGCGGTGCCGAGGTCGAGCCGCTGGAACGCCTCGCGGTAGATCAACTGCACGATGGTGACGGTGCTGTTGTCCGGGCCGCCCTTGGTGAGGACGAAGAACTGGTCGAAGGCGAGCAGTGATCCGGTTACACACAGCAGGAGGGACAGGGCGAGCGACGGGCGCAGCAGCGGCAGGGTGATGCGGCGGAAGATCTGGCCGCGGCTCGCGCCGTCCATCCGGGCCGCCTCGTACAGCTCGTGGGGGATGCGCTGGAGTCCCACGAGCAGGATCAGCATGTAGAACCCGGCGAACTTCCAGACCACCAGGAACACCGTCGACAGCAGGGCGTTGGTCGAGGTGCCGAGGAAGGACACCGGCCCGTCGACCAGTCCGAGGTGTTCGAGGGTGCTGCTGACCGGTCCGGTGGTCGGGCTGTACAGGCCCCAGAACAGCAGGGAGGCGGAGGCCATTCCGAGGGCGCCGGGCAGGAAGTAGACGGTGCGGAAGAAGCCGGCGCCGGGGCGGGACTCCTGGACCAGCAGGGCCAGCAGGAGCGCGAGTGCGAGGAGGACGACGGTGACGATCACGGTGTAGAGGAGGGTGAAGCGGACGGCGGGCCAGAACAGGGGGCTGTCGGTGATGTCGGTGTAGTTCTCGGGGGCGTTGCGGCCCTGGTCGCCCGCGAGGAGCGGCCAGTCGTTCAGGGACATCCGGCCGACCAGGAGCAGGGGCCACACGAAGAGGACGGCGACGAACACGGCGGTGGGAGCCGCGTATCCGAGTCCCTGGACCGTGCGGGAGCGCCACAGGGACCTGGTCGTACGAGGTCGGTGTGCCGGACGCGCCGGCCGTACCCGGTGTTCGGCCGCCGCTCGGTCGGGCGCCTTCACCTGCATGGCTCTCCTGTCGGTCGGCTCGGGCGACGCGGTGCCCTCCAGACGACGCGGTCCGCACTCGGTGGGCTCAGTCCGCCAGCGAGGCGCTCACCGCGTCGTTGTCCTTGTCGACCGAGCTCCCGTCGCCGAAGACGGCGTCGCGCATCATGGTCAGCCAGGGCCCGTTGGGGTCGTTGAAGGTCTGGCCGAACTTCAGCGCGTACGGGGTGTGGCCGTCGGACACGAGCTCGTTGATGGTGACCAGGCGCGGGTCCGCGTCCGAGTACTTGTTGGACGCGAGGTCGGTGCGTGCCACCACGTCCTTGTGCGCGGCGACCACGTCGACCTGTGCCTTGTCGCCCACGGACCAGGCGAGGAAGTTCCAGGCCTGGTCGGCCGACTTGCTGGTGGCGGAGATGCCGATGGCGTCACCGCCGACGAAGGTGGCCTTGCCGCCGTCGGGGCCGGGGATGGGGGCGACACCGAGGTCGAGGTTCTTCGGCATCAGACCGAGGGTGGTCGACGGCATCGGCATCACGCCGATCTGTCCCTTGGGGAACAGCCCGGTCCAGGTGGCGCCCGTCTCGTCGCGGGCGCCGGGGGCCACGATGTCGTCGTCGACCCAGCCGCGGTAGGTGTCGTAGACCTTCTTCGCGGTGGCGGAGGCGAGCGTCGCCGCGGTGCCGTCCGCGTTCATCACCTCGTCCCCGGCGGCCCAGATCGACGGCCACCAGGTGAAGACGCCGCAGCCGCCGCAATTGCCGCCGAAGAACGTGCCGTTGACGCCACCGCCGAGCTTGTCCACGGCGCGGGCCTGCTCGTCCCACTCCGCCAGGGTGGTGGGCGGCTTCTCGGGGTCGAGCTTCGCCTTGCGGTAGAGGTCCTTGTTGTAGAAGAGGACCGAGAGGTCGAGGGTGTGCGGCACGACGTACTTCTTGTCCTCGTACGTACCGGCCTTGATGTGCGACTGGGCCAGTTCGTCGGCGAAGGGCAGGGCGTCGATGCGGTCGGTGATGTCGGTGAAGAGGCCGCTGCTGGTGTAGTTGGGGACGAACACGACGTCCGAGGCGAACAGGTCGGGCAGGTCCTTGGAACCGGCGGCGGCACCGACCTTGGCCTGGTAGTCGTCGGTGGGGATGACGGTGAGCTTGATCTGGTTCTTGTGGCTCGCGTTGTACGCCTTGACGAGGGCCTCGCTCTGCGGCCGGGTCGCCGCGCGCGTCCACATCGTCAGCTCGGCGCCGTCGTCGACGCCGGTGACCTTCGCCGCCGCGCCCCCTCCCCCTCCGCCCCCGTCGTCCGAGTCGCCGTCGCCCGACCCGCATGCGGTGGCCAGTCCCAGGCTGGTGAGAAGGACCGCGGCCGTGACGAGACGGCGGACGCGGCCGTGCGATCCGATGGGGCTCCCCATGACGATCTCCCTCCGCGACGAGCACCGGGAAGAAACAGGCCGAAAAGGCTTTCGCCAAGCTAGAGCCGAGCTGAAAGCCCGTCAATCCCTCGCGTACGAACGGAGTTTCAGGTGCATGCCGAAAGTTGTCGCGTACGGTTTACGCACGTGCTGCGAGACCACGTGCCGCGAGACAGGAGACACACATGACACCAGCCACCGGCCCCGCTCGTTCGCACACCGCCACCCTCAGCGATGTCGCCCGGCTGGCGGGGGTGTCGGTCGCCACCGCCTCCAAGGCCCTCAACGGGCGCAGCCAGGTGCGCGCCGAGACCCGGCAGCGGGTGATCGAGGCCGCCGAGCGGCTGTCGTTCCGCCCCAACCAGCTGGCCCGCGGTCTGCTCGCCGGGCGGACCGGGACGGTGGGTCTGCTCACCAGCGATCTGGAGGGCCGCTTCAGCATCCCGATACTGATGGGCGCCGAGGACGCCTTCGGGGCGGGCGAGGTGGCGGTGTTCCTGTGCGACGCCCGGGGGGACGCGATCCGTGAGCAGCACCATGTCCGCGCACTGCTCGGCCGCCGGGTGGACGGCCTCATCGTCGTGGGCAGCCGGACCGATCCGCGGCCCTCACTCGGCCGTGACCTGGCCGTTCCCGTGGTCTACGCGTACGCGCCGTCGGACGACCCGGCGGATCTGTCCATCGTCCCGGACAACGTCGACGCGGGCCGGATCGCGGTGCAGCATCTGCTGGCCTGCGGCCGCACCAGGATCGCCCACATCACCGGGGACCCCGGCTACGCCGCCGCGCACGACCGGGTCGAGGGCGCGCGGGCCGCGCTCGCGGACGCCGGTGTCGTCCCGGTCGGCGAGCCCCGGTTCGGGGCCTGGTCGGAGGGGTGGGGGCGGGCGGCCACGGCGCTGCTCCTCGACCGGCATCCGGATGTGGACGCGGTGCTGTGCGGCAGTGATCAGATCGCGCGGGGCGTCATGGACGTGCTGCGCGAGCGCGGGCACCGGGTGCCGGAGGACGTGGCGGTCATGGGCTTCGACAACTGGCAGGTCCTCACCTCCGGTTCACGCCCGCTGCTCACCAGCGTCGACATGAATCTGGAGCAGGTCGGCCGGGCGGCGGCACAGGCGCTGTTCGGCGCGATCGGCGGCGCGGCGCACTCCGGGGTGGAGGCGCTCCCGTGCCGGGTGGTGATCCGGGGCACGACGGCCCCGCTGTCCTGAGAACAGCCCCACTGTCCTCAGGGCAGCCCCACTGTCCTGAACCGCACGGTCCGCCAACTCAAGCCTCTCCGAGCTTCCTTGACACTCCATCAGCTCGCTCCTACGTTGCGAAAACCTTTTAGGTCTTTTCCGCCAAGGGGAGCCTCCGATGCGAAGACGAACCGAGCCCGTCTTACAGCGCCTCCTGATCGTCCTGGCGCTCCTCGCCTGTTCCGTCCTCACCGCCACCCCCGCTCGCGCCGCCCAGACCATCGGTTTCCCCACCTTCAACGGGCCCGCGATCCCGGCCCCGCCCGTCGCCCACACGCCCGGCGACATGATGAAGGCGATCTACGACGCCGAGAGTTCGGGCACCGACTTCTGGATGGACCGTCTGCTGGCCCGCTCCGGCGACGACCCGGCCGGCCCCTGGCTGATGAGCCGGGGGCGCGCGCTGTTCATGAAGACCCACAACCCCGCGGTGCTCGGCTTCGGCGGCAACGTGGCCTACTGGGAGAGCGTCAACAACCAGAACGCCTACAGCGTCGCGATCAACCCGGGCACCTTCACCGAACAGGTCTCCCAGCGCCGGCAGGTGCCGAGCCACTGGAGAAGCGTCCACACCGGGGGCTCGATCGAGGTCACCCAGACCAAGTTCATCACCGACAACAACGTCGCGGTGACGAACCTGTCGATCAAGAACAACGGCAGCGGCTCCACCACCCTCCAGCTGCGGGCGACGTCGCCGTACGCCACCACCGGCAGCGGCGGCGAGCTGACCGGCCAGGTCAACGCGTACAACAACCTGACCACCCTGCGCCCACGCCTCACCGGCGACGGCTTCGCCGTCTCCAGCGGCGGCCTCAACCGCTCGGTGACCATCGCGGCCGGAGCCACCGCGACCGCGAAGGTCGTGATGGGCTTCGTCACCGACGAGATCCCGGCCTCGCTCACGGAGTACAACGCCTACGCGGGCTACTCCAACGCCACCGCCTTCGCGACCCATGTCCGGGCCTACAACCAGTGGTGGGCGCAGAACGTGCCCTACATCGACGTGCCCGAACCGGCGATCAAGAAGAACATCTACTACCGCTGGTGGCTGATGCGCTTCAACAACCTCGACGCCGACATCCCCGGGCAGACCTTCCAGTTCCCGACCTCCACCGAGGGCGTCCTCGGCTACAACAACGCGATCGCGCTGACCCAGCCGATGCACATCGACGACCTCAAGTACCTGCGCGACCCGTCCTACGCGTACGGGGACTGGCTGAGCGTCGGCCAGGTCTCCAAGAACGGCCGGTTCCTCGACAACCCGGGCGACCCGGAGAACTGGTCCAACAGCTACACCCAGTACATCGCCGAGGCGGCCTGGAAGAGCTACCAGATCCACGGCGGCCAGCCCGGCATCGCCGCCAACCTGGCCCGCTACGCCGAGGGCGACGTCAAGGGGCAGCTCGCCTACTACGACCACGACAACAACAAGCTGATCGAGTACGACTGGGGCGCCCTGACCGGCAATGACGCCGACGCCGTCTCCTTCCACTGGAAGCCCGGCAACATGGACCGCGCCGAGTCCGCCTACCAGTACAGCGGCGCGCTCGCCGCGGCCCAGGCGTACGAGGCGATCGGCAACACGGCGAAGGCCACCGAGATGCGTACGCTCGCGACCCAGATCAAGGACGCGATCGTCAACGTGCTGTGGAACCCGAACCGGCAGCTGTTCGAGCATCGGTTGAAGTCGACGAACGAGTGGGTGCCCTGGAAGGAGATCAACAACTACTACCCGTTCTCGGTCGGCGCGGTGCCCAACACGGCCACCTACCGGCAGGCGTTGCGCCTGTACGACGATCCGGCCCAGTACCCGGTCTTCCCCTTCTACACGGCCAACCAGGTCGACAAGCAGGCCGCGGCCGACGCCGGGAACCCCGGCTCCAACAACTTCTCCACCATCAACTCCACCGTCCAGTTCCGGCTCTACTCCTCGGTGCTGCGCAACTACCCCAACTCCTGGATGAACGCGACCGACTACAAGAAGCTCCTGTACTGGAACACCTGGGCGCAGTACATCGGCGGCAACACCCAGTGGCCCGACGCCAACGAGTTCTGGGCCGACTGGAACGGCAGCTCCATCGACTACCGCTCCTGGATCCACCACAACATCCTGGGCAGCGGCAACTGGACCGTGATCGAGGACGTCGCGGGGCTGCGGCCGCGCAATGACGCCAAGGTCGAGCTCTCCCCCATCGACATCGGCTGGTCCCACTTCACCGTCAACAACCTCCGCTACCGGGGCGCCGACCTGTCGGTCGTCTGGGACGACCCGGCCGACGGCGTGGTCCGCTACCCGGGCATCCCGGAGGGCTACTCGATCTACGTCAACGGCAGCCGGGCCGCCACCGTCAGCACCCTGGTGCCCTTCACCTGGGACCCGGCCACGGGTGACGTGACCACGAACGGGACGGTCACCCACCACACGGCCGTCTCCGGTCTGAAGGCACCCAACCAGGTCGTGCAGAGCAGTCCCCGGATGGTCGACATGCTCGCCAAGGCCGGCGTCGACCTCACCGCCGACCTGACCAACCTCGCCTCCGGCGCGACCGTGTCCGCCTCCCACACCGGGTCCGGCAGCACCACCGCCGGCGCGGTCGACGGCTACCCCGTCAACGAGCCCTTCTGGGGCGCGGGCGGCTCGCCCAACAGCCAGGACTGGTACGAGCTGAACCTCGGCACCGCCCGCACACTCAACGAGGTGCGCCTGTACTTCAAGGACAGCAGACCCGCGAGCACCACCTATCGGGCCCCGTCCGCGTACAACATCCAGTACTACAACGGCAGTTCATGGGTGAACGTCCCGAGTCAGACCAAGAGTCCGGCGGCTCCCCGCGCCAACTACAACCTGGTGACCTTCCCTGCGGTCAGCGCCCAGCGCGTCCGGGTCCTGGCGACCAACGCCTCCGGCGCCAAGACGGGCCTGACCGAGGTGAAGGTGTTCAACCGGGGCGGCGTCCAACCACCGGCCAACCAGGCCGGATCGGCCACCGCGACCGCGTCGTACACCTCCCCCTGGGAGACCGTCACCGCGGTCAACGACGGCATCGACCCGCCCTCCTCCAACGACACCGTGAACCCTCGTTGGGGAACCTGGCCGGAGACCGGCCAGCAGTGGGCCGAGCTGACCTGGCCCGCGGCGAAGAACCTGGACAAGGCGGAGATCTACTTCTTCGACGACGACCAGGGCATCGACATGCCGTCCGCCTGGAAGCTCCAGTACTGGAACGGCGGTTCCTACGTCGACGTGCCCGGCGCGAGCGCGTACACGCTGACCAAGAACCAGTACAACACCGTCACGTTCACCGCCACGAGCACCACGCGGCTCCGGGTGCTGCTCACGAGCAACGGCACCAACTCCGTCGGTCTCCTCGAAGCAAAGGTGTACGGCCCGTGACCAGAACCAGACTCCTCCTCGCGCTGCTCGCCCTGGCGGCGGCCCTCCTCGTCGCACCACCCGCGTCCGCCGCCGTCACCTTCACCTCGACGGCCGTGAACCAGACCGGCGGCAACTGCCTCGACCTGCCTGGCAGTTCGCCGACGGCGGGAACCCAACTGCGCGCCTTCACCTGCTCCTCCGGCGCCAACCAGAACCTCGTCTACTCCCCCGTCTCCGGGACCACTGACACGTACACCGTCACCACCCAGTCCGGTCAGTGCGTCGACGTGTACGGCGCGTCCACCGCGGACAACGCCGCGATCATCCAGTGGCCCTGCCACAACGGCGCCAACCAGCGGTGGCGGGTCGTCCCGGTGACGGTCTCCGGGACCGACAGGACGTTCAACCTGGTCTCCGTCGGATCCGGCAAGTGCGTGGCCCCGAGCGGTGGTTCGTCGGCCTCCAACACCAACCTGGTGCAACTGCCGTGCTCCACCGCCAACGGCAGGGTGTGGCGGCTGCCCGGCTTCACCGGCGGCGGCACCACACCGGGCACCTTCACCAACCCGCTCTCCCAGCACGGCCCGGACCCCTGGCTGACGTACTACGACGGGTACTACTACCTCGCCACGACCACCTGGAACTCGACGATCACCATGCGCAAGGCCGACACCCTCGCCGGTCTCGCCACCGCCACCGACCAGGTGATCTTCAACCTGACCCGGCCCAACGGGGCGGGCACGATGTGGGCGCCCGAGTTCCATCTGCTCGACGGCCCGAACGGCAAGCGGTGGTACTTCTACTACACGGCCGGACGGGAGCCGTACGACCTGGGCACCCAGCGCATCCACGTCCTGGAGAGCGCCGGCCTCGACCCGATGGGGCCGTACAGCTTCAAGGCGGACCTGCTCGACCCGACCCAGGACAACACCTGGGAGCTGGACCCGGGAATCCTCCAACTCAACGGCCAGCTCTACCTGTTGGGCACCTTCTACAACGGCTCGCAGCCGATGTTCATCCGCCCGCTGTCGACCCCCTGGACCGCGAGCGGCACCCGCCGGATCCTGTCCACCCCGACCTACAGCTGGGAGACCGTGGGCGGCGCGGTCAACGAGGGCGCGGAGGTCCTCCAGCGGAACGGGAAGACGTTCATCGTCTACTCCGCCAGCCACTGCTCCACACCCGACTACAAGCTGGGCATGCTCACCTACAACGGCGGTGACCCGCTGAACTCCGCTTCCTGGGTCAAGTCCCCGAACCCGGTCTTCCAGCGGTCCAACGCCAACGGCGTGTACGGCCCCGGCCACAACGGCTTCTTCAAGTCGCCCGACGGCACCGAGGACTGGATCGTGTACCACGCCAACAACTCCACCAGTGGCGGCTGCGACATGAACCGGACCACCCGGGCCCAGAAGTTCACCTGGAACGCGGACGGCACACCCAATTTCGGTACTCCGGTGGCCCTGGGTGTCCCGCTCACCGCACCCTCCGGGGAGTAACCTGTCGGATTCTGACCATCAGGAGTCGTGATCCGGCTCCGCCGCGTGCGCTTCCTCCTCCTACGTTGGGATTCGGCCGATCCGCTTCGACCGATCCGCTTCGACCGATCCGCTGCGGCCGCCGGCCGTCGCCACAGGGCCGGGACACCCAGCCGGAGGAGGAGGCCATGCGGGAGACGGACACGGTCCGTACCTGGCTCGACGAGGCCGACCGCGTACTGGTCACGGCCGGCGCCGGGCTGAGCGCGGCGGCCGGATACGACTACGGCGACGAAGAACGGTTCCGACAGCTCCTCCCGGCGCTGTACCGGCTCGGGCTGCGCTCCCGCTACCTGCTGGGCGTGCCGCTGCCGGCCGACATGATGTGGGGCTACTGGGCCGTCCACATCGACGACATCCGCTTCGGCACCGAGCCCAACCCCCTCTACCGGGAGCTGCGTTCACTGGTCGGGGACCGCGACCACTGGGTGCTGACGTCCAACGTCGACGCGCTCTTCGCCCGCAACGGCTTCGACGCGGACCGGATCTTCACTCCGCAGGGCGACTACGGCCGGCTCCAGTGCACCGTGCCGTGCACCCAGGAGACCTGGGACTCCCGGCCCTTCCTCGACCGGATCCGCACCGCGTACGACACCGGCACGGGCCGGGTGACCGACCCGGCAGCCCTGCCCGTCTGCCCCCGCTGCGGCGCCGAGGTCTTCCCCAACGTGCGCGTGGGCCCCGAGTTCGTCGACGGCGCCTATCTGCCGGCCGGGGAGCGGCTGTCGCGCTGGCTCGGCGACGCGCCCGGCGATGCCCGGCTGCTCGTCCTGGAGTTCGGTGCCGGATTCAATACCCCGGGCGTGATCCGGTGGCCGATGGAGAATCTCGTACGCCACACCCCCGGGGCGCGCCTGGTGCGGGTCAACCCCGTCCATGCGGACGTCCCCGCCGACCTCGGAACCCGTGCCCTGTCCGTGCCGTCCGGGGCGGACGGGCTCCTGAACGCGCTGACCGTGTGAGGAAGTGATCTGGACCATGTCCGAGTCGACAGTGGTGGTGACCGGAGCCACGGGCCGCCTCGGCGGACGCGTCGCCCGCCGCCTGGCCGAGCGGGACGTACCGCAGCGGCTGCTGGTGCGCAGCCTCGAGCGGGCGCCGCGGCTCCCCGGGGCGACACCCGTGCGAGGCGGCTACGACGACCACGACGCCGTCGTGAGCGCCCTGACCGGCGCGGAGACGGTGTTCATGGTGTCGGCCTCCGAGAGCGCCGACCGGCTCTCCCAGCACCGGGCCTTCGTGGACGCCGTCGTCGAGGCCGGCGTACGGCATCTGGTGTACGTCTCCTTCTTCGGTGCGGCACCCGACGCCGTGTTCACCCTGGCCCGGGACCATTTCCACACCGAGGAGCACATCCGGGCCACCGGGTTGGCGTACACGTTCCTGCGGGACAACTTCTACGCCGAGTTCGTGCCCGATCTGGCCGGTGCCGACGGTGTGATCCGCGGTCCGGCGGGGCAGGGGCGGGCCGCGTTCGTCGCCCAGGGCGACATCGCCGACGCGGCCGCCGCGGTCCTAGACCGGCCGGCCGAGCACGCGGGCGCGGTCTACGACCTGACCGGACCGGAGTCCCTGTCGCTGGCCGAGGCCGCGGCCGTGCTGTCCGAGGTGCGGGGACGTACGGTCACCTACCACCCGGAGACGATCGAGGAGGCGTACGCGTCCCGTGCCTCCTACGGTGCCCCGCGGTGGGAGCTCGACGCCTGGGTGTCCACGTACACGGCCATCGCGGCGGGTCAGCTCGACGGCGTCAGCGATGCCGTTCCCCGCCTCACCGGCCGCCCCGCCACGAGCGTCGCCGACGTCGTGCGCGGGATGCCGCCCCGCTGACAAGGAAGCCCGATGTTGCCGCTGGCCGCCTACCGTGCCGCGATCGCGCTGGACGAACCCTTCCGCCCGACGGTGCCCGCGGCACCCGCCGACCGGCTGGACGAGTGGGTGCGCTCGGCGCTCGGACGGCTCGCCGCCGAGCGCGCCGCGGCACGGCTCGGCCTGCCGGACCTCGCGGCGTTGGACGACACGGCGGCCCGCGGGGTGCTGCGGGCGCTGTTGACGGTCCGCGCTCCCGGCCCGCTGCCCGACGGTGCGGCGGAGGCGGTGGACGCGGTCCTGGGCGCGGAGCGCGCCGTGCGGCCGGCCGTGTCGGCACACCGACTGCCGACGGTTTCCGGCGAGTTGCCGTTCACGCTCTGGCGGGGCGACATCACCACCCTTGCCGCGGACGCGATCGTCAACGCCGCCAACAGCGCCCTGCTCGGCTGCTTCCGACCTCTCCACGCCTGCGTCGACAACGCCGTCCATCACGCCGCCGGGCCCCGCCTCCGGGACGACTGCGCCACCGTCATGGCGTTGCAGGGATCCCCCGAGCCGACCGGTACCGCGAAGATCACCCGGGCCTATCACCTGCCGGCCCGGTACGTCCTGCACACCGTCGGCCCGGTGGTCGACGGTCGGCCGGGCCCGGGTGACGCGGAGGCGCTGGCCTCCTCCTACCGTGCCTGTCTGGACCTCGCCGCCGAGGTGGACACCATCCGGACCCTCGCCTTCTGCGCGGTGAGCACCGGCGTCTTCGGCTACCCCGGGGACGAGGCCGCCCCGGTCGCCCTGCGCACCGTCGCCGACTGGCTGCATGCCCACCCCGGACGGTTCGACCGGATCGTGTTCACCGTCTTCGGCGCCGCCGACGAGACGGCCTACCGGCGCGCCCTGGACGCCTGCTGACCGGTGCGCCCACGCACCGCGTCGCGGAAGTCGATCGGTGACTCGCCGACCCGGTGCGTGAAGTACTTGTTGAACTGGGAGGCGTTGGCGAAGCCGAGCCGGTCGGAGATCTGGGCCGCGGTGCGGTCGCTGTGTGCCAGGAGCCGCTTGGCCTCCAGTACGACCCGGCGGTCGACGAACTCCTTGGCGCCGACTCCGGCGGTGTTGAGGGTGGCCCGCGCGAGGGTGCGGGCGGAGTACCCGAGCAGGTCGGCGTAGTCCTCGACCCGCCGGGTGCGGACGAAGTGCCGTTCGACCGCGTCGCGGAAGCGGAGGTACGTCTCGTCGGGAACCGGCGCGGGGGTGCCTTCCGGGACCGTGAGATGGGCCAGCCGCAGCACGAGGACGGCCAGGAGGTGCCGCAGGGCCGCCACGTGCACTTCGAGGGGCAGGTGGCCGAGTGCCTGGAACTCCCGGCTCAGGTGCTCCGCGGCCAGGTCGAGGGCCTCGGCGTCCTCGGCGACGGGGGTGCTGAGGGCCGGTGCGTGCGGGTCGTCGAGGCGGGCGGCCGTTGCCGTGGCCGCGTCCAGGGCGTCCTGCCGGAACAGGACCATCGTGCCCTCGGCCCTGGTGAGGTCACCCCACTGCTGCACCTGCCCCGGGCGCACCCACAGCCAGGAGCCCGGCCGCAGGGTGTGCCCGGTGAAGTCCACGGTGTGGTGGAGCTCGCCCGCGGTGAGGGTGAGCAGGTGATGGAAGTCGGGACGCTGCGGCCGGGAGAGAACGTCCTGCGGTACGCGCCTTCGCAGTTCGGCCAACGACATGACCTCGACCCCGGCAGGAGTGCCGGCCGGGGCGGCGAAGGGGATCTCGGGGATCCGCTGTCGGCTTTTGACCATCATCGCCCCCGAGTGTACGAGCAGGGCCGCCCTCGGACGACTTCCCTCGTGTTCCCTCGTAGGCTGAATCCCGCCCACGACGGACAGGAGGCCGAGGTGACGGGGACGACGGTGGACGAGGTGATGGCCGAGCTGGCCGGGCTGGAGGACCCGAAGGCACGCGTGGTCAACGAGCGACACGGTGACGATCACGGTGTGAACCTCGGCAAGCTGCGCGCCCTCGCGAAGCGGCTCAAGACGCAGCAGGACCTCGCGCGCCGCCTCTGGGCGACGGACGACACCGCGGCGAAGCTCCTGGCGACCCTGGTCTGCCGGCCGAAGGCGTTCGAGCGTGACGAGCTGGACACCATGCTGCGCACGGCACGCACACCCAAGGTGCACGACTGGCTCGTGAACTACGTGGTGAAGAAGAACCCGCACGCCGAGGAACTGCGCCTGGCCTGGTCCGCCGATCCGGATCCCGTGGTCGCGAGCGCCGGCTGGGCACTGACCGTCGAACGCGTCACGAAAAGGCCCGAGGGCCTCGATCTCCCGGGCTTGCTCGACGTCATCGAGGCGGACATGAAGGACGCCCCGGACCGCCTCCAATGGGCGATGAACCACTGCCTCGCCCAGATCGGCATCGACCACCCCGAGCACCGCGCCCGCGCCCTCGACATCGGCGAGCGCCTTCAGGTGCTCAAGGACTACCCGACCTCTCCCGGCTGCACGTCCCCGTTCGCACCGGTCTGGATCGCCGAGATGGTGCGCCGGCAGCAGGCTTAGCCGGGGGTCGAGCCGCCGGCCGGTGACGCCCAGCCGCTTCGCCCTTCCCTGATGTGCCGTTATGCGATCACGCCCCGGTCACATCTGCGCAGGGACGTCACACAGGCTGCACACACCCCTCCGAAAGCGTCGCTACCTTTGCTCGCGACTCGCTCCCCCGTGCGAAAAGTGAACACAGGAAGACCGCAGATGGACTACTGCTCCACATGCCGCCGGCACCTCAACGGCGCCCTGGTGTGCCCGGGGTGCGGCGCCTACGCCCCGGACATCGCCCCCCTCGCCGTGCGAACGCCCTCACCGGCCCCCGAGACGGTGACGGAAGCGTGGCAGCCCCCGAGCCATCTGTGGCACGACAGGGATCCGGGTACCGAGGAAGCCGGTGAGGCACCGCAGGAGCACCTGTACGACGGCTCGGAGGCCCCCGCGCCGCTGGGCCGGGCGGCACGGCGGCGCCAGCGGGAACGCTGGAAGAAGACCCAGCGCAGGGCCCTGGTCGCCACCGCGGTCGCCCTGGTCGGCGGCGGTCTGACCGTCGCCTCCATGGACCGCCAGTCCACGGACCGCACACAGGCGGCCGCCGCACCGGACAGGGAAGCCATGGGCATCGCGGAGGACGAGGTGACGGTGCCGGTGCCGGCCTCCTCGACGCCCACCGGGACGACCCGGTCCCAGGAGAGCTCGTCCACGAACCGCTCGTCCACGGCGAACGCGCCGCACGAGCAGACGGCCACCACACCGCAGGCCACGCCGACGACCGAGGCGGACCAGCCGGACACCCTCGCCGACTCGCTGACCACGACGGTGAACTCCGCCGAGTCCGCGGCCACCTCCACGGTGTCCGACACCACGGACACGGCCACGCAGACCTCGGCTTCCCCCACGCCCACCGCGACAGACGGCACCGACACCTCGTCGAGCACGGACACCTCGTCGGCGACCCCCACACCGTCCGAGTCCTCCTCGTCCTCGGGCCTCTGCCTGCTCGGGCTGGTCTGCATCAGCTGATCCCGCATCGCCGGCCGCGCTCCCTCTCCGGGGCGCGGCCCTGACGTGGAGGCCACGCTTACACCCCGGCCCCGAAGTATGTTGTCCCACCACATGTGCGCCTGACTTGCGGATTCCTACGGTGTTCCGACACCCACCCGTCCCCACCGCACACGAGGAAGTGGCGCACATGGCCTCCGCAGCAACCGCTCCGCCAACGCCGAACAACCTGAAGCGCATCGTCGCCGCCAGCCTCATCGGCACGACCATCGAGTGGTACGACCACCCATCCGAACAGAGCTACGACCTGCGGTTTTGGCTAGGAACCGGCGTTCGAGTCAGCACCGAATCAGCACCGCGATCTCCTCGTACTGGTAGGCCACCACCAGGCGTTGCGGAACGGGCCGCACCAGGCACCCATCAGCCTTCGCAATTGACTACGCACCGTGTTCACGCCCGGCAGCGGCACGAGCCGCCCCTCACCCGGCGCACGCCACTTCAGATGCCGGATCCGATGCGCCCGCCCCCGCCCCGGCCCCTATCCCCATCTCCCAGCCCACACGCCCCCTGACCACCTCGTATGACGCGCTCTGCATGCCCAACAACAA
>NZ_JABERD010000143.1 GCF_013044505.1 Streptomyces sp. S3(2020)
CCGCCATCGCGGGGACAAACTGCCTCCGTAAAGCCCGACGCCCCCACATCTCCCTACACCGACTCATTCTCTGCCCTTCGCCTGCCCGGCGCAACCCACTGTTGCCCCACTGTTCCTGTCTCTACAACCTGATCGGAGCCGCCAGTCACCTTCGGTGGCCAACCGGCGACCACGCGCGTCGCCCGCCACCTCAGCCCGAACAACGCCGCCGCGTTGTCGTGACACACCCGCCGCAGCCACTCCTCCCCGAGGTCCAGCCGCTCCAGGGCGTGCAGCTGGTGCATGTACGGATAGGGGATGTTGGGGAAGTCGGTGCCGAGCAGGATGCGGTCGCCGAGGTCGGTCAGGCGGGGCAGGGCGCGGCGGGGGAACGGGACGAAGTCCTCGGTGAAGTCGGTGAACGCCATCGTCGTGTCCAGCCGCACCTCCCCGTACCGCTCCGCGAGGCCGAGGAAGTCCTCGTACTCGGGCATCCCCATGTGCGCGACGATCAGCCGCAGCCGGGGGTGGCGCTCCAGCACCCGGGCGACCGGCTCCGGGCCGGTGTGCTTGCCGGGAGCAGGTCCGGAGCCGCAGTGGATGACGACGGGGATCGCGGCCTCCGCCAGCAACCCCCACGCCCCGTCGAGGAGTTCGTCGGCCGGGTCGTACGCCCCCACCTGCACATGCGCCTTGAAGACCCGCGCGCCCGCCTCGACGGCCTCGCGGACACAGGCCTCGGTGTCCGGCTCGGGAAAGAGCGTGGCGGTGTGCAGACAGTCGGGGGTACGGCGGGCGAAGTCGGCCGCCCAGCCGTTCAGCCACCGGGCCATGCCCGGCTTGTGCGGGTAGAGCATCGACGTGAACGCGCGCACGCCGAACTCCCGCAGCAGCGCGGCCCGTTCCGCCTCGTCCTGCCGGTAGGTGATCGGCCACTCCAGGCCGCCGGTCAGCGGTCCGAGCGCGTCGAAGTACTCCCAGACCTTGCGCAGGACCCGCTCGGGCATGAAGTGCGTGTGCACGTCGATCAGCCCGGGAAGCCCGAGCCGCCCCCAGAAGCGGCGCACCTCGCCGGCTTCCCCGTCCGAAGGTCCGTCGCCCGTGACCGCCTGATCGCTCATGCCGCCCACGATCGCCTCTGCCAAGCCCGCACGTCCACCCGCACCACACCGACCGAAGCCTCGCCCCAGAGCCACTCACGCCTGTGAAGACGTGTGCGTTACCGACCGGTTGACCCACAGCCCGAACGGCGGGCCCGACCCGAGGCGACGGAAACGGCCGAGAACAGCAACGAGACGCGGTCCGCCCAGGCCGAGGACCAGGTCGAGACGGAAGGCCGCCGCCGACCTGGACAGTGAGGGGATCCCCGCCCACCCGGCCGAACAGACCCGTCCGGCCACCATCGAAGCGGCCGCGACCGAGCGCTCGCCGCGGGCTTCCACCGCGGCCTGGCCCGCCGCGCCGCGGCCGGACCGAGCGAGACCGAGCGCCCCTCGTGGAAGAGCTGGTCCGCGGTGCCCGACGGCTCGCCCCGACTGACGGAAGCCGGGACGCCCGGACCCACCGAGGTCTGCACCGGGCGTACCGACCCGCTGTGGCTGCGCGACGGGTTCGAGGAAGTACCGCGCTGAGGCTCGCCCGGCAGGCTTCTGGTGTCCCGCTCGTACTGATTCTGTGGTCGTCACGGCAGGATATCCACGGGGACGACTAGAATTCCGGTACGGGATCCAGTTCCCCGTGCGGGCCGTGACACCGGCGGTCCGCGGGAAGGCAGACATGTCCTCGCAAGACCGGTCGCGCGCTGTCGACCGGCTCGACGACGACCACCACCCCGCGTACACCATGGGCCGTGCCGCGGAGGTGATCGGCGCCACCCCCGGGTTCCTCAGGGCGCTCGGCGAGGCCGGACTCATCGCGCCCGTACGGTCGGAGGGCGGTCACCGCCGCTACACACGCCACCAGCTGCGCCTCGCCGCACGCGCCCGCGACATGGTCGACCAGGGCACTCCGATCGAGGCCGCCTGCCGGATCATCGGCCTGGAGGACCAGCTGGCGGACGCGCTGCGCGCCAACGAGAAACTGCGCCGCGACGAGTGAATATCTGATGGCGCCGGAGTAGAAACCCGACCAGTTAGGAAAAAGTATTTTCCCGGGCGCCGACAGTTTTCCCCTCGTCTGCCCGCTTTTTCTTGTTGTCGATTTCGTCCGTGCTAGGCTGAATATCAGTTGCAGTTGTGGTTGCCATTCTTGCCATTCTTGCCGGTTTTCCGGGGCAGGTGATCATCACAGCGATGAGGGAGCCCGCGAGGTGTGGGTTCCAGCACTGCCTAAGTAGGAGAAAACACATGGCCACCGGCACTGTGAAGTGGTTCAACGCGGAAAAGGGCTTCGGCTTCATCGAGCAGGAGGGTGGCGGCCCCGACGTCTTCGCCCACTACTCGAACATCGCCACCCAGGGCTTCCGCGAGCTTCAGGAAGGCCAGAAGGTGACTTTCGACGTCACGCAGGGCCAGAAGGGCCCGCAGGCGGAGAACATCGTCCCCGCCTGACACACGGCGAAGCAGGGGCCCGCACCTTGGGTGCGGGCCCCTGTCCGTTTCCCCGGCCCCGTTCGCTCCCCGGATCCGCCCTGACCCTGGTGAGGCACCATGCGCTGTGTGATCGCCCGTTACCCCTTCGACCTGTCCAAGGCCGAGGTGGAGAAGTCGATGGAGAAGGTCCGCCCCGAACCGGTGACGCATGCCTCCTTCGCCTCGGTCACCATCGGAGGCCGGCCGTACCCCGTCAAGCAGGTGGGAGCGGTGATCACAGGTCAGGACCCCCGCGACTTCACCGCCGCGGAAGTGGTCCGCGCCCTGGTCCGGCTCGGCTTCACCTGCGAGAACGCTCCTCCCAAGGCGGCCCCCGCCCCCGACCTGTCCTACGGCTCGGTCGACCGTCTCCTCGGCTGACCCGCCTCTCCCCCTCCCCCGGGCGTCCGTGACCGACGGTCGCCAAGGTGTGCGGTCGGTTAATTTTGGTGAAACCTGTGAGCGGCTCCGCTAGCATGTTCGAGCTCGCGACGAACACCCCCATCGGGCGCGATAGCCAGCCACTTCACCCCACACATAAAAAATCGGTCAAAGTTGATAAACATATCATCACGGGCGCTTTCGCGAGTTAAGGGTCAGCCGCGAGTGGTGCTGTGGGTCGCCGCGGGCGTGGTGACCCTCGCGTTCCTCGTCATGCTGGAGATCGCCGCACGTCGCTACGGTCTGCCCGGACCGCTCACCTGCCAGCTGCGAGAGCTGATATCCGCCCCCAAGTCGGGTGGCCTGCTGTACGCCGGACTCGCGTTGACGCTGGTCGTGCTCCCCTGGCGGCAGCGGTTCGTCGCGCTCGGCGCCGCCGTCGGCATCGACGTCACCATCGCCCTGGTCCGATGGGCGGCCGACATCAAGGTGACGGAGGGCCATCCCTTCGGCATCGGCGCGCTGTGGGTGATCCTGGGCTGTGCGGTCGTCGCGCTCACCCGTCGCACCGGCGCGGAACGCGTTCTGCTGCTGAAGGGCGCCGGCCTCGGACTGCTCCTGGGAGCCGGCCGCAAGGCGGGCGACACCTGGCTGCTCCTCACCTCGAAGACCCGCCCGACGGTGCTCGACGAGTACATCGCGACCGCCGACCACGCGCTGGGCGACCCGTCGTGGGTGGTGGGCCGGGTCGTCGAGGCCACCGGCAAGTTCGGCTTCAACCTCCTCGACTTCGTCTACGGCAACCTCGCGGTCGCCGCGGTCCTCGTCGCCCTCTACCAACTGCGCAACGTGGCCGCCGACCGCCGCTTCCCGCGCCACCACCTGGTGCGCACCTTCCTGGTGATCGGCCTCCTCGGACCGGGCATCTACATGATCTACCCGGTGGTCGGACCGATCTTCGCCTACGGCAACGGCACCGAGCACTGGGCCGGCGTCGCCATCTGGGCCGAGACGCACTCCACCGGGCAGTGGGCGGTGGCCCAGATCTGGCCGGACACGGTGGCGCCCCTCACCACCCCGCACTCCATACCGTTCGACGGCATCACACCCCGCAACTGCATGCCGAGCCTGCACACGGCCTGGGCCGTCGCGATCTTCATCCATTCCCGCAAGGGCCCGTGGGGACTGCGCTGGGCAGGCACGTTCTGGCTGGTCGCCACGCTCGCCGCGACGCTGGGCTTCGGCTACCACTACGGCGTCGACCTCATCGCCGGCGTGGTGTTCGTGCTCACCATCGAGGCGGCCCTGCGCACCTACGACCGCGCCTGGGACCGGTCGGGGCTCCGGCTGGTCGCCTACGGCATCACGGTCTTCGCCGGGCTCCTGCTGTCGTATCGCTTCCTGCCGATGGAGATGGCCGGCCAGCCGTGGCTCTACGGTCCTCTGCTCCTGCTGGTGATGGCCTCGGTGATCTACGGCTACGTACGGACCACCCGGCAGTGGGAGGCGGCACCCGTTCCGGTGGAGCAGCCGGAACGGCAGACCGAACCCGTCTGACCCCCGCCGCACCCCCGGGGCCGAGGCGGGACTCAGCCGGGGATGTCGGGTTCGTACTCGTTGCGGCCCCACTCGGAGGCGCCGAGCGGATAGTCGTAGGCCGGACGTCCCACGTTCCCGCTCGTCCTGAAGGGCTGCCCCTTGTCGTCGATGCGCACGGTGCCCTTCCGGTCGCCGCTGGACCAGTCCAGCTCCAGATACCAACGGACGGTGTGGGCCCGCGCGTTCGCGAAGACGTAGAAGACCTCGGGGTCGGACTCGCTCACCTTGTACGGGAAGTCGCGCTGACCGGCCCCGGGGGAGACCGCGGGCCGCCCGGTGTCGAGGTCCACCTCGAAGGCCGTCGTGTCCACGCCGCCACCGCAGCCGACGCCCATCGAGAAGTCGTTCCAGTCGAGCGGCGCGCTCTTCTCCACCACCCGCACATGCAGGTCGTCCAGGACGACGGTGGCCTTCCCGGTGCCCTGCACGGTCAGCGCCAGCATCTGCTGCCCGGCGGAGACCGCGCCGAGCGCGTTGACCCACCCGCGCGCGTCCTGCTCAGCCGGCGGCGGGGGCACCTGCTCGGGCCCCCGGTCCACCAGGAAGTGCGGACCGCACGGGTTCTCCCACTTGTACGGGTTGACGGCGACGGCGGGCGCGGTGGCCCTGTCCCGGACCGCGCCGCCGCGGGACGCGGAGGCGGACACCGTAGGACTGCCACCGGGTGAGCCGGACGGTGAGGCCGAAGGGCTCTTCGCGGCGGCCGGTCCGGAGGCGGCCGGACGCTCGTCGACGGACCGGGAGGCCGCCCCCGCGGTCTGCTTCGCGTCCCGGTCGTGCTCGTCAGCGCCGTCGCCGGGCACGAGACCCGCCACGAGCGCCGCCGACACGAGGACGGCGGTCACGGCGGCCACGGCGGTTCCGGCGAGGACGACCGTGCGTCGCCGCGCGGTCCTGGCCACCACCGCCGTCTCCACCCGCGGTTCCGCCTCCGCCGGAACCGCCGTGGCCGCCTTCTGCCCCCGCCGGGCATCCGCGAGAACCCACCGCCGGTGCAGCTCCACCAGCTCCTCGGGCGTCGCCCCGCACGCCCGCGCGAACCGTTCCACGGGCGCGTAGTCCGTCGGTACGGCGTCCCCGTTGACGTACCGGTGAAGGGTCGACGTACTCGTGTGCAGCCGCTTCCCCAGCACCCCGTAACTGAGCCCGGACCGCTCCTTCAACTGGCCCAACAGCTCCGGGAATTCGTCGCCCGCCACTCTTCCGCTCTCTCCCCACGTCCCGGACCACCGTTCCAGGGGGAGGTCGTTCCCCCAGGTCAGAGCCGTTCCAGGCGTTCCGGCGTCCCGGATACCCCGCCAATCGTGGCGGTCGGGACGGATCACCGCTCAAGCTGTTGTCATCCAAGCACGCCGCTCCCGGCACCCGGTCGAGCGGCCCAGGCAACACCCGTACCGCACAGGGGGATTCACATGTTCACTCGCACCCACCGCACCCGTATGCTCGCCGCCGCCGCACTCGCGGCCGCCACGCTGACGCTGACGGCGTGCAACAACGGAGAGGGCGTCAACGACGAGGGTGCGTCGGCCGGTTCCTCCGCCACGGGGACGGCCTCCACCACGGCCTCGCCCGAGGCGGGCGGCGCTTCCAAGGGCTCGACGGGCGGCGCGGCCGGTTCGAACGGCGGGGCGACTCCCTCGGCCTCCACCGGCTCCTCGGGTACGTCGGGCTCCTCGGGTTCCTCGGGCTCCACGGGTGGCTCGGCGGACTCGGCGTCGGACTCGTCGGCCACCACGGTCGCCTGCGCCAAGACCTCCACCCGGACGACCGCCACGGCCGTCTCCCGGCCCCTGAACCACCTTCTCCTCACCGTCACCAACACCGGCTCGAAGAACTGCACCCTCATCGACTACCCGGCCGTCCGCTTCGGCGAGGCCCAGTCCGTCCCGCCGGTCTTCGAGGACTCCATGCCGCAGGCGGTGGTGACACTGGCTCCCGGTGAGTCGGGTTACGCGAGCGTCCTGCTCTCGGCCGCGGACGGCAGCGGCTCCAACGGCTACACGGCCAAGTCCCTGGAGGTCTACTTCAACTCGGCCGCGAAGACCGCGGCGCACCCGTCGCTTCCGGCCAAGGGCGTGTACGTCGACGACTCGATCCAGGTCTCGTACTGGCAGTCGACGATGGCCGACGCCCTCACCTGGTGACCCAGGGGTCCCGGTTGTGACGAAGCTGTCGAATTAACAACACGCGAACCGTTGGCCAACGCCGTAGTCTCCCTGTGATCACACAAAGACTCCACGGGGGGACACCCATGCGCGCAACCACGCGCCTCGCCCTGCTCGGCACGAGCGTCGCACTGATCGCCACCGCGGCCGGTGCCACCTCCGCGCAGGCGGAGGACGGCAGTTCGGGCGACATCACGATCGACAAGATCGTCGTGAACGGCGGCAAGCCGGTCGTGGTCGGTACCACCAACGTGGTGTCCGCCAAGGTCTCCGTGACCGCGACGGACAACTCGGGCATCGCCAAGACCAAGTACATCAGCGGCTGGGGGCCGAGTCCGAACTTCGTGGACATCTGGTTCGACGACGGCGACATCACGTGCACCGAGGTGAGCGCGACCACGTCCACCTGCACGGGCACGCTGGAGTTCGACCCCCAGTGGGGCAACGGCGTCGTCAACAACGCCGCGGCGGCCACCTGGGACCTCGCCGTCTCGGTCAACGCCAACGACCTCGACTACATCCACCGCGACGCGGCCACCACCTTCAAGGTGCAGCGCGCCTCGAAGCTGACGGTCAACGCGTCGCCGGAGCCGGTGAAGAAGGGCAAGACCGTCACGGTCACCGGCAAGCTGACCCGCGCGAACTGGGAGACCGACAAGTACGCGGGGTACGCGACCCAGTCGGTGAAGCTCCAGTTCCGCAAGAAGGGCAGCTCCACCTACACCACGGTCAAGACCATCAAGACCAACTCGACGGGCAACCTGAGCACCACCGTCAAGGCCTCGGTCGACGGCTACTACCGCTACAGCTTCGCGGGCACCGCGACGACCCCCGCGGTCAGCGCGGCCGGCGACTACGTGGACGTCAAGTAGCCGTACGGGTACCCGGCAAGGGCGCCGTCCCCATCGGGGCGGCGCCCTTCTCGGTCAGCGGCCGTTGCCCTTGGCGGGGGAGCGGCGGCGGCTCTGCGCCGGGCGGCCACGGCGGCTGCGGCGGGCGGGGCCCGAGGACTCGGGGCGGGTCTCGGTGACCGGCGGGGCGAGGACGACGGGTACGCCCGAGGGGGCCTGGGCGCCGGTGATGCGGCTGAGTTCGTCGCCGCCCGAACGCACCTTGGTGGTCTTCGGGGTGATGCCGGCGTCGGTCATCAGACGGGTCATGTCGCGGCGCTGGTGGGGCAGGACCAGTGTGACGACGGTGCCGGACTCGCCGGCGCGGGCGGTGCGGCCGCCGCGGTGCAGGTAGTCCTTGTGGTCGACGGGCGGGTCGACGTTGACGACGAGGTCGAGGTCGTCGACGTGGATGCCGCGGGCGGCCACGTTGGTGGCGACCAGCGCCGTGATGTGACCGTCCTTGAACTGGGCCAGGGCCCGGTTGCGCTGGGACTGCGACTTGCCACCGTGCAGCGCGGCGGCGCGTACTCCGACGGCCAGGAGCTTCTTGGCCAGCCGGTCCGCCCCGTGCTTGCTGTCGATGAACATGATCACGCGTCCGTCACGGGCGGCGATCTCGGTCGTGGTGGCGTGCTTGTCGTCGTCCTCCACGTGCAGCACGTGGTGGTCCATCGTCACCACGGCGCCCGCGGACGGGTCGACCGAGTGGACGACCGGGTCGTCGAGGTAGTTGCGCACCAGCTTGTCGATGTTGCGGTCCAGGGTGGCCGAGAACAGCAGCCGCTGGCCGCCGGGGCGCACCTGGTCGAGCAGGGCGGTGACCTGGGGCATGAAGCCCATGTCGGCCATCTGGTCGGCCTCGTCCAGGACGGTGATCGCGACCCGGTCGAGCCGGCAGTCGTCCCGCTCGATGAGGTCCTTCAGCCGGCCCGGCGTCGCCACGACGACCTCGGCGCCGCCGCGCAGCGCGCTGGCCTGCCTGCCGATCGAGAGCCCGCCGACCACGGTCGCGAGCCGCAGCCGCAGCGCGCGGGCGTAGGGGGTGAGGGCGTCGGTGACCTGCTGGGCGAGTTCCCGGGTGGGTACGAGGACCAGGGCGAGGGGCTGGCGGGGTTCGGCGCGCTGTCCTGCCGTACGGGCCAGCAGGGCGAGGCCGAAGGCGAGCGTCTTGCCCGAGCCGGTGCGGCCGCGGCCCAGCACGTCACGTCCGGCCAGCGAGTTGGGAAGCGTCGCGCCCTGGATGGGGAACGGCGTGGTCACGCCTTCCGCGGCGAGGGTGGCCAGCATCTGCTTGGGCAGGTCGAGGTCGGTGAACGCCTCGACCGGCGGCAGCGCCGGTGTGACGGTGACCGGAAGGGCGAACTCCCCGCCGGGTGCGGCGGAACGGCCGCCGCGGCCACCCCGGCCGGACTTGCCCGCTGCGTTCTTGGCGGCTCCGCTCTTGGCCGCGCGGGAAGGCGCGCTCTGGCGCCCCGCCCCTTGCGAGCGGACGCGGTCGCCCCGGCCGGAACCGGCGGTGCCCTTGTCCGTACGGGTGCGGGTGGAACTGCTGTTCGTGCGAGCCTGGCGGTTCAAATGGGGACCTTCCTCGATACGGCACCTGTCGCGCGTGAGCCGCGTCAGCGTCAGGCGGTAACGATGTTCTCCGCCTGGGGGCCCTTCTGGCCCTGCGTGACCCCACGGGAAGATCTGACAAGCCCCGGAAGGTCCCGGAAACAAAAAGAGTGCTCGTCGACGAAGGTCGAAGAGCACTCAAAGTCTCTGGTAACCAAAACTGCCACTTTACATCAAGGTAGCACAGGTCCAGCTTCCTCCGTGTGCCCGGCGCGGCGCCGGTACTCGGCGTTGATGCGCTGGGCTTCCTCCAGCTGGTCCTCAAGGATGACGATGCGGCAGGCGGCCTCGATGGGGGTGCCCTTGTCGACGAGCTCGCGGGCGCGTGCCGCGATCCGCAGCTGGTAGCGGGAGTACCTGCGGTGTCCGCCCTCCGAGCGCAGCGGAGTGATCAGCCGGGCCTCGCCGATGGCTCGCAGGAAGGCCGGGGTGGTGCCGAGCATCGCGGCGGCCCGCCCCATCGTGTACGCGGGGTAGTCGTCGTCGTCCAGACGACCACTGAGGGGTGTATCTGCTGTCATGTCACCTCGTTGTGCAACGCGTCGAGGGGTCCGGTGCCGTACGGAACCAGGGCCCCGAAGGAAATTCAACACCATCTGCCGGCTCGGCCGTGTCCCGAGGCAGGGGCCGGCACAAGCCGGGAGGGCCCTGCCGACGAGTGTCGGCAGGGCCCTCCGCGGGTGGGACGGGTGAACTACGGGGCGATGGGCCCGATCCTCTAGGCCGCCGGGTCCAGGGCGGTCCGCCGCGCCCCGCGCCCGCGGGAGGGGCGCCCCCGGCGGCTTCGGGACGAGGAAGCCCCGGACGACCCGGCACGGCGGGCCGGCGTCGCGGCCGGTGCGGGGATGACGACGGGGACGCCGGAGGGGGCCTGGGCGCCGGTGATGCGGCTCAGTTCCGCTTCGCCCGAGCGCACCGGGGTGACCGTGGGGGTGATGCCGGCCGAGGCCATCAGCCGGTTCATGCCGCGGCGCTGGCCGGGTGTCACGAGGGTGACGACGGTGCCGGACTCGCCGGCGCGGGCGGTGCGGCCGCCGCGGTGCAGGTAGTCCTTGTGGTCGCTGGGCGGATCCACGTTGACGACGAGGTCGAGGTTGTCGACGTGGATGCCGCGGGCCGCGACGTTGGTCGCCACCAGGACCGTGACCTGTCCGGTCTTGAACTGCGCGAGGGTCCGGGTGCGCTGGGGCTGGGACTTGCCGCCGTGCAGCGCCGCCGCGCGGACCCCGCTGTTCAGCAGGTGCTGGGTCAGCCGGTCCACGGCGTGCTTGGTGTCCAGGAACATGATCACCCGGCCGTCGCGTGCCGCGATCTCGGTGGTCGTCCGGTGCTTGTCCGCTTCGTGCACCTGGAGGACGTGGTGCTCCATGGTGGTGACCGCACCCGCCGACGGGTCGACGGAGTGGACCACCGGGTCCGCCAGGTAGCGGCGCACGAGCAGGTCGACGTTGCGGTCCAGGGTGGCGGAGAAGAGCATGCGCTGCCCCTCGGGGCGCACCTGGTCGAGGAGGGCGGTGACCTGGGGCATGAAGCCCATGTCGGCCATCTGGTCGGCCTCGTCCAGGACGGTGATGGCGACCTGGTCCAGTCGGCACTGGCCGCGGTCGATGAGGTCCTTCAGCCGCCCCGGCGTCGCCACGACGACCTCCGCCCCGGCCCGCAGCGCTCCGGCCTGCCGGCCGATGGGCATCCCGCCGACCACGGTCGCGAGCCGCAGCCGCAGCGCGCGGGCGTAGGGGGTGAGGGCGTCGGTGACCTGCTGGGCGAGCTCGCGGGTGGGTACGAGGACCAGGGCGAGGGGCTGGCGGGGCTCGGCGCGCTGTCCTGCCGTACGGGCCAGCAGGGCGAGGCCGAAGGCGAGCGTCTTGCCCGAGCCGGTGCGGCCGCGGCCCAGGACGTCACGTCCGGCGAGGGAGTTCGGCAGGGTCGCTCCCTGGATGGGGAACGGTACGGTCACGCCTTGGTGGCCGAGTTCGGCCAGCAGCGGCGCCGGCAGGGCGAGGTCGGCGAACGCCTCGACGGCGGGCAGTGCGGGCGTGATCGTCTTCGGCAGCGCGAACTCGCCCTGGCGTGCGGCGGGCCGGCGGTCGTAGCCGGTGGAACGCCGGGACGCCCCCGAGCGCTGGGCGGAACTCCGGGAGCGGTCGTGGGCGCGGGTCGGGCGGGCGGTGCGTGCGTGGTTCAAGCGGAACCTTCCTCGATGGGGCACAGGGGCGCGAAGCAAGGAATTTCCGCAGCAAAACGAACGGCGCAGAGAATCGCGAGATCGAGCCGGAGTCGGTGGGCGTCGATTCGGATCGACGGGGAATGTGTCACCGGTCGGTGAGGTGTGATCTTCCCGTCACGCGCCCTGAAATGCAGCGAGCTGGGGCCCGCACCCCAAGGTGCGGGCCCCAGCTGCGAAATATGTGTTGCCGCAGGTGTCAGGCGGGAACGATGTTCTCGGCCGTCGGGCCCTTCTGGCCCTGACCGATGTCGAACGACACCTTCTGGCCCTCCTGGAGCTCACGGAAGCCCTGGGCGGCGATGTTCGAGTAGTGGGCGAAGACGTCGGGGCCGCCGCCGTCCTGCTCGATGAAGCCGAAGCCCTTTTCCGAGTTGAACCACTTCACGGTGCCGGTAGCCATGTCATTTCTCCTTCGGAGACGATAGTCGGAATTCGCCCTGTGCGGATTCCGCGTCGCCGTGCTGATTAACCCGTCGGAAAATGAACCTTCTGGCAACCACACCTGCAACTGAAATCGACAGTAGCACGGTGCGATCGGCCGTGTGCGGTGGATAATTTCGATCCGGTCGGTGATCGGGGAATAGTCTCCGTGCGCCGTATCTATTTCTGGTTCCACGGATGCAGATATTGGTCCGCGCGGATGCGGTGTTCCCGCCCCGCGTCTTCGGCCTCAGCGCCGTGACCTCGGACGATGGGCCGTCCGCCGTTGCCGTCGGCATCGGCGGGCAGGACGACGGGGAACGGGCCGGGACCCGCGTTTCGCAAGGAACGTCACATCGGCCCGGAGGCGACGGCGGCGGTCCAGGTGATGTGCGGGGGCTCGACGCGTGCGCACAGCGGCCCGCCCTGCGCGTCGGTCAGCCCGAGGCGTGCGATCAGCAGCCCGTCGCGCGCGGCGGCGGCCAGCACCTCGGCGGGGATCACGTCGAGCATGAGCTTGGCGCGGCGGAACATCGTGAAGGTGCCCGCCTCGTCGACCGTGCCCCAGGAAAGGTAGACGAACCGTCGGCCCAGCCGGTCCTGCACATAGGGACCCCTGATGTCGGTACCGGTCGGCGAGGCGCTCGTGGTGCACTCCAGGGTCCAGGTCGCGGACGGCGCGTCGCCGGGCTGCGGCTCCAGGAGCTCGGCCGGGCGGTCGCGGCGCTGCACGGCGACGTGGAGGTTGTCGTACGCCGGCACCCTGCCGTCGACAGAGGCGGGGCGGGTGCGGCCGGGCAGGTCGACGGCGTCGATGCGGATACGCATGGTGCCCATCATCGCGCCCTTCTCCGCGCGGGCGGCCGCCCGGGCGTCCGGCCGTCCCTTCAGCGCAGCGCGCTCTTCTGCCGCCACTCGCTCCACGAGAGGTTCCACGCGCCGAAGCCGTTCCCCGGCGCGACCACACCCTTGGTGTCCTTGCCGGTGATCTCGAACGGGTCGCCCGGCCGCACCTGTCCGTAGAACCAGGCCGCGTTCGCGTCGCTCATCCCTATGCACCCGGAACTGTGGTTGGTGTTGCCGAAGTAGCGGGCGTTCCACGGGGCGGCGTGCGCGTACATGCCCGACCAGGTCAGCCGCATCGAGTGCTCGACCATCTTGTCGTAGGCGTTGCCGAGGCCCACCGTCTCGGAGTTCATGTTGATCGTGCCCTCCTTGGCCATGAGCACGGCGGTCCCGCGCCAGGAGCGCTTGTCGCCGCCGGGCGTGCCGCCGGAGACCGGTATGCGCCGGACCGTCTCGCCGTCGCGGACGAGGGTGAGCTGGTGGCTGTCGAGGTCGACCTTGACGATCTGGCGGGTGCCGATGGTGAAGGTGGTCGTGTAGTCGCGTACGAACCAGCCGCCGGCCGCGCCCGAGTCGGTGCCGTTGAGCTCGGCGTTCAGCGTGACCTTGGTGCCGGGCTTCCAGTACGTCTTGGGCCGCCAGTCCACCCGGTCCTTGCCCGACCAGTCGGTCAGCCAGCCCCAGGAGCCCTCGGTGTCGTTCGAGGTGGTGATCCTGAGCTGCTTCTCGACCGCGGCCCGGTTCTTCACCGGGTTGTCGAAGACCAGGGAGATCGGCTGGGCGACACCGACGGTGGTGTCGGCGCCCGGCCGCCAGTCGACCTTGTTGACCTTCTCCGCCGGGGCCGTGGTGAAGGTGGACCTGGTGGTCCTGGCGGTTCCGCCCGCGGTCCGGGTCGCCGCCGTCACCGTGTACGCGGCGCCGGGGACGGCCTTGCGGTCGGAGACCCACGAGCGGCCGTCGGCGGCGACCTCGCCGGTGAGCCGGTGGTCCTCGGCGTCGGTGACGGTCACCGAGGTGAGCTTGCCGCCGGAGGCGGTGATGCGTACGGAGTCGCCCGCCCGTACCTGATCTCCGGTGGGCGTGACGGTGACCGTGACGGGGCGGTCGTCGGCGCTCGGCTTCGCATCGGAGTCCGCGGCGCCCGAGGAGGTGTTCGAGGAGCAGGCGGCGAGCGGTGTCAGCAGGGCGGTGACGACGGCGGCCCGGACGCGGGCACGGGCCAGTACACGGGTGTGGGGCGACCGGGACAACGGGACCTCCGGGAAGACGAAAGGAAGAAGACGAAAGGAAGAGGCAAGGGACGACGGGAAGGAGTCGGCCAAAGGCGGCGATGTCGTGACTGTAGAGCCGTAAAACCCGAGGTCAGCCGCTATGGGGCAATGTGACGGCGACTGGTGAGGAACGGTCATGGTCCGGTCACATTCGCCGCGCGGAGCGGTCATGGTCCGCTGTGAGCATCCTTTGCGTCCCCGTGAGAGGCCCGGGGAGAAGGAGAGGCTCAGACTGTGTCAGCGCTGCTCGTGCCGCCCAGCCGCGTGCCCCAGGCACACCACCCGGGCATCACCCTGCGAACCATCACCGCGGAGACCTACCGCGCCTTCCTCGCGTCCCCCGACGGCAGGGCCCTCGGCGCCGGATTCCTCCAGTGCCCGTCCTGGGCCGACGTCAAGGAGGGCTGGCGTGCCCAGCTGCTCGGCTGGGGGCCGGACCCCGAGGCGGGCCGGCTGACGGGCGTGGCCCTGGTGCTGCTGCGGCAGTTCCCCGGCACCCGCAAGTACTTCGCGTACCTTCCCGAAGGGCCCGTCGCCGACTGGAACGACCCCGACGTCGACGGCTGGCTCGGTCCGCTCCTCGCCCACCTGCGCGCCGCCGGCGCCTTCGCCGTACGCATCGGTCCCGCGCCCGCCTACCGGCGCTGGGACGCCGCCCGGCTCAAGCCGCTCACCGGACCCGGTCGGCGCCTCGGCGATGTGCTCGCCAGCGAGGTCGATCCGCTCGGCACCGCCGTCGCCGAGCGGCTGCGGGCCCGGGGCTGGCGACGCTGCGGCGGGGACGGGACCGGGCAGGACGGGGACGGGGACGCCCAGCCCCGGCACGTCTTCCACATACCGCTCGCCGGACGCACCACCGAGGACCTGTGGTCCGGGCTCAACCAGGAGTGGCGCCGCAATGTGCGCCGGGCCCAGAAGGAGGGCGTGGAGGTGGTGGTGGGCAGTGCGGTCGAACTCCCCGAGTTCTACCGGCTCCTCGGCATCACCGAGCGACGCGACGGGTTCCGGCTCGGCCGCTCGCTCGCCTACTACGAGCGTCAGTACGCGGCGCTCAACGCCGAGGAACCGGGCCGTATGAAGCTGTACCTCGCCCGCCACCGGGGAGAGATCCTGGCCGCCCACACGATGATCACGGTGGGCCGCCGGGCCTGGTACCAGACCGGTGCCTCGGCCGACCACCGTCGCGAGGTCCGGCCCTCCAACGCCCTTCAGTGGCGGATGCTCCAGGACGCCCACGCCCTGGGCGCCGATGTCTACGACATGCGCGGGGTACCCTCCACTCTCGATCCTGAGGAACGCGCGTACGGATTGCTGCGGTGGAAGCTCGGCACCGGGGGACAGGTCGTCGAGACGCTGGGGGAATGGGAGAGGCCATTGGGCGGCAGCGCCAACCACGCGCTCTACCGCGCCTTCCAGGCGTACCTGAACCGCCGATGACATCAACCACAAGCAGGGCGGAAACCACGAACACCGCCCGCGGCAGTGCGGTCATGGCCGCCGGATCCCTCGTCTCCCGGGCCACCGGCTTCGCCCGCTCCGCCGTGGTCGCGGCGGCGCTCGGCACCATCGGGCCGACCGCCGACGGCTACGCGGTCGGCAACGCCCTGCCCACCATCGTCTACATGCTGCTCCTCGGCGGCGCCCTGAACGCCGTCTTCGTGCCCGAGCTGGTCAAGGCCGCCAAGGAGCACGACGACGGGGGCGCCGCGTACACCGACCGGCTCGTCACCGTCTGTGTCCTCGCCCTGCTGGCGATCACCGCGACCGCCGTGTGGGCGGCGCCCGCGATCATCGACGCGTACACCGACTACACCGGCCCGCAGGCGGCCATGACCATCGCGCTCGCCCGGTACTGCCTGCCCCAGATCTTCTTCCTCGGACTGTTCACGCTGCTCGGGCAGGTGCTCAACGCCCGTGGCCGGTTCGGCGCGATGATGTGGGCGCCGGTCCTCAACAACCTCGTCGTCATGACCGTCTTCGGGCTGTACCTGGCCCTCGCCATGGGCGGCGGCGACCGGCTCACCGCCACCGAGACCGCCGTGCTCGGCTGGGGCACCACCGCCGGTATCGCCGTCCAGGCACTCGCCCTCGTCCCCGCCCTGCGCGCCGCCCGCTTCCGCTGGCGGCCCCGCTTCGACTGGCACGGCAGCGGACTGACCCGCCCCCTGCGCGCGGCCGGCTGGCTGGTGCTGCTGGTCCTGGCCAACCAGGCCGCCTACTGGGTCACCACCCGCCTCGCCACCACCGCGGGCCTCGACGGCGGCCCCGGGTACGGCGCCTACAACAACGCCTACGCCCTGTGGGTCGTACCGCACGGCATCATCACGGTCTCCGTGGTGACCGCGCTGATGCCCCGGATGAGCGCGGCCGCCGCCGACGGGGACACCGCCGCCGTGCGGCGCGACGTCTCCCACGCCCTGCGCGTCAGCGCCTGCGCCGTCGTCCCCGCCGCCTGCGCGCTGTTCGCCCTCGCCCAGCCGGTGATGGCCCTCGTCTTCGGGTACGGCAGGACCGGTGCCGACGACACCGCCGCCATGGCCGGGATCCTGATGGCCTTCGCGCCGGGACTCGTCGCCCTGTCCGGCCAGTACGTCCTGTCCCGCGCCTTCTACGCGCTCTCCGACACCCGTACGCCGTTCCTGCTCAACCTCGTGATCGTCGCCCTCAACGCCGGACTGTCCCTGGCCGCCGCCCACCTGCTGCCGGCCCGCTGGGCCGTGACGGGCATGGCGGGGGCGTACTCGCTGGCGCTGTGCGCGGGCTGGGCGGTGACCGGTCTGGTGCTCAGCCGACGGCTCGCCGTCGCCCGCCCGCTGCGCTCGTCCGCCGCCGGCGCCCACGCGCGGCTGCTGCTCGCCGCCGTCCCCGCCACCGCCCTTGGCCACCTCGCGGCCACGGGCGCGCTACGGGCGGGGTCCCTGGTCGCCGCAACTGCCGGGGCGGCTGCCGTCGTCCTCACCTTCGCCGCGCTCGCCCGTCCCCTGCGACTCACCGAACTCCAAGCGCTGCTCCGCGGTGTACGCCGCAGCCGGACCCGGAACTGACCACCACCGAGGGAGAACTGCCGATGCCCCGCGTGCTCCTCATCGAGGACGACCCCTCCGTACGCGAGGGGGTCGAACTCGGTCTGCGCCGCCGCGGCCACGACGTACGGGCGGCGGCGACCGGCGAGGCGGGCCTCGCCGCGCTGGCCGAGTTCCGCCCCGATCTGCTGCTGCTCGACCTGATGCTGCCCGGCATGAACGGCGTACAGGTCTGCCGGCAGGTCCGCGAGCAGAGCCAGCTGCCGATCATCATGCTCACCGCGCGCGGCGACGACTTCGACGTGGTCATCGGCCTGGAAGCCGGTGCCGACGACTACATCGTCAAGCCCGCCCGCCCCGAGGTGATCGAGGCCCGGATCCGTGCCGTACTGCGCCGCCTGGACGACAGCGGCCCGGGCCGCCCGGCCATCGAGGTCTACGGCGAACTCACCGTCGACCGCGTCGGGCTGACCGTCACCAAGGCCGGCCGTCGGCTCGCGCTCGCCCCCTCGGAGCTCAAGCTGCTGCTGCACCTGTGCGCCGCCCCCGAGCAGGTGTTCAGCAGGCAGCAACTGCTGGAGCACGTCTGGGAGCACAGCTTCCACGCCGACGCCCGACTGGTCGACGCGTGCGTCCGCCGGCTGCGCGGCAAGATCGAGGACGAGGCCGGCAGCCCCCGCTACGTTCAGACCCTGCGGGGCTTCGGCTACCGCTTCGGGCCGCTGTGAGCGGCGGCGAGCAGCGCGCACGGGTCAGGGCGTTCGGGCTGCGCGCGCGGTTGTTGCTCGCCTTCCTGCTGGTCGCCGCCGTCAGCGCCGGCACGACCGCCGCGCTGACCTACCGCGAGGCCCGCAACTCGCTGCTGGTGACGGCCCAGGACACGGCGGTCACCTCGTTCCGGGAGCAGGTCCAGCTGACGGCCTTCTCCCTGCCCGTGCGGGAGGAGGGCCTGGAGGACGTCCTGCGGGACATCGCCCGCAAGGGCAAGCCGCACCCCTGGGTGGTCTTCGCCGAGTACGGCACGCTCCGCGCCTCCTCGGGCGAGAACCCCGTCTCCACCGTCATCACCCCCGAACTGCGGCGCGCCGCGCGGGCCAACCCGCACGGCAGCTTCGAACGGGTCGTCAAGGACGGCATCCCCTACCTCACCATCGCCATGCCCACCGTCTTCAAGACCGACCCGGACAGCCTGCTGGCCAGCGGACTCGTCATGTACGCCGTCATGCGGATGACCGACGAGCAGATCAACGTCGACGCCCTCCTCATCGCGGCCCGGGACGGCGCCCTGCCCGGCCTCGCCATCGCGCTGATACCCGCCCTGATCGCCGCGCGCAGCGTGCTGCGTCCGGTACGGGAACTGCGCCAGGCGGCCCGGGACATGGGCAACGGCAGACTCGACACCCGGATCCGGGTGCGCGGCAGCGACGAACTCGCGGACCTGGCACGCACGTTCAACGAGTCGACAGGCCAACTGGAGCAGTCCGTACGGGAGTTGCGCGAGGCCGAGGAACGCGCCCGCCGCTTCGCCTCCGACGTCTCGCACGAACTGCGCACCCCCCTAGCCGGAATGCTCGCCGTCACCGAGGTCCTCGACGAGGACGCGGACGGCCTGGACCCCGACACCGCGCGGGCGGTCCGGCTGGTCAGCACGGAGACCGGAAAGCTCGCCGTGCTCGTCGAGGACCTGATGGAGATCTCCCGCTTCGACGCCCGCGCGGCCGAGCTGAACGCCGACGAGGTCGATGTCGCCGAGGCCATCCGCAAGACCCTCCACAACCGGCACTGGGCCGACGACCGGGTCCGCACCGAACTCCCCGACGGCATCCGGGCCCGGCTCGACCCGCGCCGCTTCGACATCGTGATCGCCAACCTCGTCGGCAACGCCCTGCGGCACGGCGGGGTGCCCGTCACGGTAAGGCTGCGCACCGAGGCACGTCTGCCGGGCCCGCCTGTGCTGATCACCGAGGTCATGGACAGCGGACCCGGCATCCGGCCCGAATCGCTCCCGCACATCTTCGACCGCTTCTACAAGGCCGACGCGGCCCGTACCCGCTCGGCCGGCAGCGGTCTGGGACTGGCGATCACCCTGGAGAACGTGAAGCTGCACGGCGGAACGATCCACGCGGGGAACCGGCCCGGGGGCGGTGCCGTCTTCGCCGTCGAGATACCGCTTCACTCGGAGGGGGCCGGCGGATGAGGCGACGTGTGCCGGCTGTGGCCTTCGCCTTCGCCGCCTGTCTGCCGCTGCTGCTCGGGGGCTGCGGTATCCAGGAGACCGACGTCATCGAGGCGGGCGGTCCCGCCAGCGTCCAGGCCTTCTTCGACGGCGAGTCCGAGATGCTGCTGTTCTTCCGGTCCCCCGACGGAGGGCTGACCCCCGTGATCCGGGACGCCGGGGCGACGATCGTGAACAGCGACGGAACCATCACGACGACCGCCGGAGACCAGGCGGCGGCTCCACCCGTGACCACGCAGAAGGCCGTCACGGCGCTGCTCGCCGGCCTCCAGGACGAGGACCGGGCCGCCGGCCTGAGCACCGCCCTCCCCGCCGCCCATCCCAAGGGCACCATCAAGGTCGAACGCACCTCGCCCGGCCGGGTCACGACCCGTGTGCCCCTCGCCCTGGCGGGCCTGAACGACACCGCCCTGCGCCAGCTGACCTGCACGATCGCCTACAGCCAGGACACCGACGGCCAGGTCGTCGTGGACATCGAGGGGCGGGACGGCACAGCGAGCTCCGGCACCTGCGGGCTGGCCGCCGGCAGCAGCGCGAACGCACCGGCGGCGACGCCGACAGGCTAGGCCAGCAGTTTGACCTTGGCGCGCTCGAATTCTTCCTGGGTGAGGTCGCCCTTGTCCTTGAGCGTGGAGAGTTTGCTCAGCTCGTCGGCCGAACTGCTCCCGCCGCCCGCGGCGTCCTGGATGTACTGACGGACGGCGTCCTCACGCGCTTCGACCTGCTTCAGATCCCTCTCGCCCATGCTCCTTCCGCGGGCGATGAGATACACGAAGACACCGAGGTACGGCAGCAGCAGCACGAGGACGAGCCACCCCGCCTTGCTCCAGCCACTGAGCCCGCGATCACGGAAGACGTCCGTGACGACCTTGAACAGAAGAAAGAACCACATGACCCACAGAAAGAGCCACAGCATCGTCCAGAAGAGGTTGAGCAGCGGGTAGTCGTCCATGGTTCGCTCCGATCATGGATGCGCTACTTCATTCATACCGCCGGACGGGTGAGCTGGCATGCGCAACAGGTTCCCGTGGGTGCGGCTGCCGATGCTGGGGCTTGCGTTGGGAAACCGATCGGTTTACTGTTCTTGAAACCGATCGGTTTCTCGTTTTCTGGAGGTAGTCATGACCGCTCTGAAGGGCGCCAACGTCTTCGTCACCGGCGGTAGCCGCGGTATCGGCAAGGCCCTGGTGGAGGAGCTGTACGCGCGTGGTGCCGGCAAGGTCTATGCCACCGCCCGCGACCCGCGCACCGTGACGCACCCCGACGCGGTCCCGGTGGCGCTGGAGGTCACCGACCCGGCCTCGGTGGCCGCGGCCGCCGCGCAGGCGGGGGACGTCACCGTGCTCATCAACAACGCCGGCGCCTCGGTCGGCGCGTCCTTCCTCGACTCCCCGGTCGACGACATACGCCGGGAGTTCGAGACCAACTTCTACGGCCCGCTCCTCGTCGCCCGCGCCTTCGCGCCGGTCATCGAGCGCAACGGCGGCGGCCACCTCCTCAACGTGCACTCCGTCCTCTCCTGGATCGCGCTCGGCGGCTCCTACAGCGCCTCCAAGGCCGCCCTGTGGTCACAGACCAACTCCCTGCGCCTGGAGCTCCAGCCGCGCGGCATCGCCGTCACCGGACTGCACGTCGGCTACGTCGACACCGACCTGACGACAGGCGTCGACGCCCCCAAGTCCGACGCCCGTGACGTGGCCGCACTCGCCCTCGACGGCGTCGAGGCCGGCGCCCACGAGGTCCTCGCCGACGACATCTCACGGCAGGTCAAGGCGGGCCTGGCCGGTGACCTGGCGGGGCTGTACCCCCAGCTCGCCCAGTAGACGGAGAGGGTGTTGGTGGCGATGAGTGCGAATCCGGAGAGGAGGAAGTTCTACGCCCTGAACATGTTCGACGTGGTCGACCTGGAGAAGTACCTGGCGTATTTCAGCCGCTTGCCGGAAGCGGCTCCCCAGTACGGTGGCCGCATGGTGGCGTTCGGCCGCTTCCGGGACAACGTGGCTGGTGACCTCGCGCCACGGCAGGTTCTGTTCCTCGTTGAATGGGAGTCCGAAGACGCGTTCGACAGCTTCCGGGACGATCCGGAGTTGGCCGACCTGCATCCGTTGCGGGAGAGTGGGACGGCGTCCTATGTCTGGCAGACGTTCGATGGTTCCGATATGAGTGACCCCACCGCCGTCTCGCTCGACGAGGTACTGGCGGTGCTCAAGCCCTAGTCGCGATCTTTCGTGAGGGCCCACCGACTCGGTCGGTGGGCCCTTTCGCGTTCCGCGGCACCTGTGCGTCAGCCGGCCAGGCGGTTCATCTTGCGGATCTGCCTGTCGAAGACCCCGGCGGGAGCGAGGCGGCGCAGGACGCGTGCGCGTCCGGCCAAGGGGCCCGCGGTGTAGCGCGGCTTCGGCTTCGGGTCGGTCGCGGCCGCCACGATCGCCTTGGCGACGACGGCGGGGGCGTCGCCGCCCCTGACGGCCTCCGCCATCACGCGGTCGACGGTCTGCCGCTGCTTCGCGTACGCGTGCAGGGGGATCTCCGGTTTCGCGCTGTTGGCCTCGAACCCGGTCCTGGTGTAGGCGGGTTCGACGATGAGCGCCCGGACACCGTGGTCACGGACCTCGTGGTCCAGGGACTCGGTGTAGCCCTCGATCGCGTGCTTGGAGGCGGCGTAGGCGGCCATGTAGGGCTGGGGCAGGAACCCGAGCACGGACGAGATGTTGATGATGCGCCCGCTTCGCTGGGCGCGCATGTGCGGCAGGACCTCGTTCACCATGCGCATGACGCCGAAGACATTGGTGTCGAAGACGGCCTGGGTCTGTGCGACGGAGGTTTCCTCCGCCGCTCCCATCGAGCCGACGCCGGCGTTGTTGACCAGGACGTCGATCCGCCCGAACCGCTCGCTCGTCTCCCGGACCGCGGCGGCGACCGAGGCGTCGCTGACCACGTCGAGGTCGAGGAGCGTCACACCGCCGAGCGGGGTGACGCGTGAGGTGTCCCGGCCGGTGCCGACCACGTGGAACCCCGCTGCGACGAGGGCGAGCGCGGTTTCCTTCCCGATGCCGGAGGACGCACCCGTCACGAGTGCCACCGGCCGATCTGTCGTCATCCCGGACTCCCGCTCTCCTTCGAAACCGATCAGTTTCCGCTACAGTAAACCGATCGGTTTTCGCGTGCAAGTTCAAGGAGGAGGTGGGGTCATGGGCGGAGTCGGTGCGCGGGAGCGGCGCGAGAGCGTCATTCGCGCGGCGATCACCGAGTTCGCGATCGCCGGCTACCGCGCCACCACCACGGCCGCGATCGCCGAGCGGGTCGGCGTCACACAGCCGTATCTCTTCCGGCTCTTCCCCGACAAGAAGGCGATCTTCGTCGCCGCTCTGGAGCGCAGCGCGGAGGACACCCGCTCGGCTTTCGAGCGGGCGGCCGACGGGGTGCGGGGAGGTGACCGGGCCTGGCAGGTGATGGCGGACGCCTATGCGCGGCTGATCTCGACTTACCCCGAAACGCTCCTGATGCAGATGCAGGGCTACGCCGCCGTGGCGGCCGCCGAGGTGCAGGGCGACGACCTGATCGGTGAGGTCGTCCGGGCCGGCTGGATGAGGGTCTGGGAAACCGTGCACCTGTCGCTGGGTGCCGATGCCGAGAGGACCGCACGCTTCTTCGCCTGCGGCATGCTCGGCAACACGCTCACGGCCATCGGGCTTCCCGTGAACGCCGGGAGGTGAGGGGCTGTTCCGAACGGGGATGCGTCAGTGCACGCCTGCCGCGTCGAGCAGGGTGGTCACGGTGGGTGCGACGAGCCCGGTCAGGCTGTCGGCCTGAATGCCCGCGCGGGCGCTCGCGCCGTCGAAGACCAGGCTGAGCTGACGGGCCAGCAGATCGGGATCGGCCGCCCCGCCCTGTTCGGCCTCGGCGCGGAAGAAGCCCGTCAGATTCGCCTTGACCTGGTGAGCCACGCGGCTCGCCGGGTGACTCTGGTCCTTGAGCTCGACCTGCACCGCCAGATACCGGCAGCCCCGGAACTCGGGCGCCCCTGCCTGCGATTCCACCTGCTCGAAAACGTGCAGGATCCGCTCGCGGGGCGACCCGCCGTCGTCCGCCGCTGGCAGGAGCGTCGCCGCGTAGGCGGAGGCGCGCTCCTTCAGGCTCGCTGCCAGGAGCTCGTCCTTGCTCTCGAACAGCTGGTACATGGAGCGCTTGGACACCCCCGCCGCCTTGCACAGCGCCTCGACGCCGATGTTGACGCCGTCCCGGTAGGTGAGTGTGGCCGCCGCCTCCAGCAGGCGCTCCCTGGGGCTCAGTTTCACTTCGGTGCTCATACCGTGAGGTTAACCCGGAGCGGACGAAATGAAAACCGATCGGTTTCCAGCGTCTTCCGGCGGGACTCCCGGTAGGGGGCTCGACAGGGGGCTCGGCGACGGCCTGGGGGAAGGGCCGTCGCCGAGCGGTGATGGTGTGCGTGCCTGCCGTCCCCGTCAGGGCGACGCACACCGGGGCCACTCCGAGTAGTGGCCCGTCCTGGGTGACCTGCCGCTCATGGCGTACGGGCCTCTCGGTCGGTGGACGCGGAACGCCTCGCCGGGGGATGCCAACCGCCGGTGACTTCCTTGACGGGCTTGTGGGGGAAGCGGCGCAGGGCGTACTCCTGCGCGGGGGAGCCCGGCAGGACGTACAGGGTTTCCTTCTTCTCCTGGAGCGGTCGCAGCACGGTGTCCATGAACGTCCTGCGGTCGTCCAGGTAGGGGCCGAGGACGTCCTCGCCGGCGGGGCAGACGGCGAGGCAGTAGCCGGACTTGTAGCCGGGCGGAGAGCTGAGGCTCTGCCACATGGACGCGCTCTCGGAGTCGCTCACCCGGGAGCGGTAGTCGGCGGCGTCCTCGCTGTCGGCCACGGTCTGCGCCCAGTCGGTGAACCCGCTCATGAACTCGCGGTAGTTGTGCGTGGTGCAGGCCAGCGCGTCGAAGGCGCCGTCCTTGGCGATGGCGCCGACCGGGCAGGCCGCGACACACAACTTGCAGTCGATGCACGGGTTGTAGTCCAGCGCCTGCCCGTACTCGCTCACCTCCGCGTCCACCAGCACGGTGACGAGCAGGACGAAGCTGCCGAACTTCGGGTGGATGACGTTGCGGTGCAGGCCCATCACGCCGAGCCCGGCGGCCACCGCGACCGTCTTGTGCGCCACCACCCAGATCCGCTCGCGGGGGAAGCGGTCCATCTCCTGGGGGAAGCCGACGGACGGATTGAGCGCGCGGTATCCGGCGTCCTGGAGCGCCCGGGTGACCGTGCGCGCGGCGTGGTTGGCCTGTTCGTCGGTCTGGTGGAACTCCTGGTTGGCCACGCTGCGGGCGGGGGAGCGGCAGTTGTCGCGGTTCATCCGGACCGCCATCGCGATCAGGGTGCGGGTGCCGGGCAGCGCGGACTGCACGTGCTCGCGTTCGCCGGCCAGGTCGGGGTGATCGAGGCTGACCGCGGCCGCGTCGTCCGCGCCGGCGGCCAGGCACAGTTCACGCAGCCAGGTCGCGTCCATCACCGGCGGTGGGCTGACCGCGTCACCGGTCCCGCGCCGGGCGAGCACGGCCTGTACGGAGGGGTGGGCAGCGAGCTTCGCCGGAAGCGCGAAGCTCGCTGCCCACC
>NZ_JABERD010000144.1 GCF_013044505.1 Streptomyces sp. S3(2020)
GGGTGGGCCATGCCGGTGTCGAGCAGCCGGTCCGCGAGCAGGGCGCTCGCCGCGTCGCGTACGGGGAGTGTTCGGTCGGCGAGCAGCGGTCGGGCCTTCGGGGTCAGTCGCAGCAGCCGGGTCGGGAATCCGCCGAGCAGGGCCCGGCCGCCGTCGATCACCCTGGTGTGCCGGTCGAGTTCGACCACGAAGCCGACGGGAAGGGTCATCGGCGTTCGGCCTCCGTGAGGCGGCCCCGGCCGTCGACGGCCCATGCCGTGATCCGGCGGACCGTGCTCGTGACCATCGCGTCCATCGCCCGGCCTCCCTCCTGGGCCGAGGCTCCGCCGGGATCGCCGAGCACGCCGGAGGGCGAGACCGCGCGGACACCGTGGGCGACGAGGTCCGACAGCAGGGCGGCCAGGGGGCGGGTGTCGCCCGCGACCGCGGCGTCGAGCCGTACGCGCTCCGGTGCCAGGTGCAGCATCAGGGAGGTCTCCGTGCGGCCGGCGTGCGCGTCGCCGCCCGGCACTCCGCAGCCGGTCCAGGCGACGTCGTGGCCCTCCGTCCGCAGGGGGACGAGGGCCGTGTCGAGCGTGGCGGTGTTGCCGCCGTGGCCGTTCACGAAGACCACCCGGCCCGCCCACAGGGACAGGGAACGCACCAGCTCCACGACGACCGCGCCCAGCGCCTCGTGCCCGATCGAGACCGTCCCCGGGAAGTCGGCGTGTTCGCCGCTCGCGCCGTACGCGAGCGGCGGTGCCACCAGTGCCCGGCCCGGAAGAGCGTCGGCCGCCCGCCGGGCGACGGCGTGGGCGACGACGGTGTCGGTGTCGAGCGGCAGATGCGGGCCGTGCTGCTCGGTGGACCCCACCGGGACCAGGACCACGGCACCGGACGGCACGTCCGGCCAGACGGCATCGGCCAGCGCCCGCCGCGCTGTCATGTCGTGGTGGCAGGGGTGGGGTGTCCCACCGGTACGTCCCCGCCTCCCAGGGTCAGGGGGAAGCCCGGCGGGATCACGAGATCGTCCGGGCCCAGCTCGTGCACCGAGGAGTGCCCGAGGCCCAGGACGGCCGAGTCGAGTCCGCCGCGCAGGATGTCCAGGACGTTCTCGACGCCGGCCTGCCCGCCCGCGGCGAGGCCCCACAGGTAGGCCCGGCCGATCAGGACGGCGCGCGCGCCGAGGGCCAGTGCCTTCGCCACGTCGCCGCCGCGGCGGACGCCGCCGTCGAGGAGGACCTCGATCTGGTCGCCGACCGCCGCGGCGACGGACGGCAGGATCCTGATGGTGGCCGGGGTCGTGTCCAGGTTGTTGCCGCCGTGGTTGGAGACGGACAGGGCCGACACACCCGCGTCGACCGCCCGCTTGGCGTCGTCGACCCGGGTCACGCCTTTGAGGAGGAAGGGGCCGCCCCACTCCTCACGCAGCCACTTGACGTCCTCCCAGGTGGGCGGTGTGGTCTGCATCCATTCGCCGTAGGCGCCGAAGAAGGTGGGTGCCTCGCCGCCGGGAGTGCGCAGGTTGGGCACGGTGAGGTCGGGGAGGCGGCCGGATCTGGCGTAGCGCCACAGCCAGCCGGGCCTGGGCAGGACGTCGGGGGCGAACCGCAGCATGGTCCTGAGGTCGAGCCGGTCGGGGATGGCGGGGCTGCCCCAGTCGCGGCCGTGGGAGAAGGACCAGTCGAGGGTGACGATGAGCGCTTTGGCCCCGGCCGCCCTGGCCCGGTCCATCCGCTCCACCATCACCTGGCGCGTTCCGCTCCAGTACAGCTGGAAGAACAGGTCAGGCTGCGCCTTCGCGACCTCCTCCACCGGCCTGCTCGCGAACGAGCTCAGGCCCATGACGACGCCTCGGCTCGCGGCGGCCCGGGCCACCGCCACCTCCCCGTCCGGGTCGACGGCCTGGACGCCTGTCGGCGAGATGAGCACGGGGAACGCGGTGGGCACACCCAGGACGGTCGTGGACAGGTCACGCTCGGCGTGGTGGCCGACGACCCTTGGGGCGAAGCCCAGTTCGGCGAAGGCGTCCTGGTTGGCGTCGATCGTACGACCACGCTCCGAGCCCGCGACGAGCGCGCCGTACACCGGACCGGGCAGCCGCTTGCGGGCCCTGCGCCGCGCTTCGGCGACCGTCTCGAACCAGGCGTTCCTAGGCATGCGCGGCGTCCTTTCCGATGAGCGTCGGTGTCGGCCCGGCCAGCGGGTTCTCGTCGCAGGCCCTGACCGGTGCCCGGCGGGTGAGGACGAGGTCCACCGTCCTGCGGGAGTGGTCCCCGGACGGCTTGGGCACCCGGGTGGCGTCCCGGTGGGCCAGCAGTTCCTCGCCGTGCCCCTGGACGCACTCGGGGTCGGGGCCGTCCAGCGGGAGCCCGGTGAAGAACTTCGCCGCCATGCACCCGCCCTTGCAGGTGTCGTAGAACGCGCACGAGGCGCAGGCCCCGCCGTGCTGCGGGGTGCGCAGCCGGCCGAACAGTTCGGATGCGCGCCACACCTGTGTGAAGCCGCCGGGGTCGCGGACGTTCCCGGCGAGGAACTCGTCGTGGATGGCGAACGGGCAGGCGTACACGTCGCCGACGGGGTCGATGAGGCAGACGACGCGTCCGGCGCCGCAGAGGTTGAGGCCGGGGAGACTCTGGCCGTAGGCGGCGAGGTGGAAGAAGGAGTCGCCGGTCAGCACGTGCTCGCCGTGCGCCAGCAGCCAGTCGTACAGCTCGCGTTGCTGCGCGGCCGTCGGATGCAGGTCGTCCCAGACGTCGGCGCCGCGGCCGGAGGGGCGCAGCCGGGTCAGGCGCAGTTGGGCGCCGTAGCGGTCGGCGAGGGCCTTGAAGTCGTCGAGCTGGGGGATGTTCTGCCGGGTGCAGACCACGGAGATCTTGAAGTTCGGCATTCCGGCGGCGGCGAGGTTCTCCAGCGCGCGCAGTGCCGTCGCGTACGAACCGGCCCCGCGGACCGCGTCGTTGACGTCGGCGGTGGCGCCGTCGAGCGAGATCTGGACGTCGACGTAGTCGTTGCGGGCGAGACGTTCGGCGGCTTCGGGTGTGATCCGGACGCCGTTGGTGGAGAACTTCACGCCCACGCGGTGTGCCGTGGCGTAGTCGAGGAGTTCCCAGAAGTCGGCGCGGACGGTGGGTTCGCCGCCGCCGATGTTGACGTAGAAGACCTGCATGGCCTCCAGTTCGTCGATGACCGCCTTGGCCTCGGCGGTGCTCAGTTCTCGGGGGTCGCGGCGGCCGGAGCTGGACAGGCAGTGGGTGCAGGCCAGGTTGCAGGCGTAGGTCAGTTCCCAGGTGAGGCAGATCGGCGCGTCGAGCCCGTGCTCGAACAGGTCGACCAGCCGGGGCGAGGTGGTCATGACGTCCTTCCGACGACCATCGACGACTGGGCCAGGACGGCGAGTGCCCGGCCGTAGCGGGGCAGTTCGTCCTCCGCGAGACCCGCGGCCCGGCAGGCGGCGCGAGCCGTGGGTGCGTGGGCGAGGGCCTGGACGACGGCCAGGAGCCGCTGGTCCTTGAGGAACGAGAGCCGGCGCGTGCCGAAGTGGTAGAGGAGCGCGCCGAAGGGTTCGGGCCGCACCGATACCTGCGGATGCAGGTCCCAGGCGCGGTCGAGGTCCATCCCGGTCATGCGCCGGCGCCTAGTAGACGCCGCACATGCCGTCGATGGAGATCTCCTCCAGAAGGTCCTCGGCCTCGATCAACGGCGCGGGGAGGGCGGCCTGGGCGGTCTCGTCCTCGATGGCTGACTCGTCGGGCTGTACGGAGCGGAGCTCGTTCATGCGGCTCTCCCTAGGCGTCCCATGGCTCCGCGGCCGTGCGGACCGGAGCCTCCCGTCGGATGCCCGGAAGATTAATGGCACCCGATGTCAAAAGTGAAGAAGCGTGCACCGCCGACTCGTTGAGCGGATCCGACGGTAGGTCGCGTGGACACCGCGCAGGGGGGCCGGTCCCGGCCAGCGGGACGAGCCGCGGCGGGCTCTATCGCGGGGAACCGGCCAGGTCACCGTATCCGGCGGCGAGTTGCCCGACGGCCGTGTCGAGGAGGGCGCCGAGGTCGGCTCCGTCATCGGTCAGCCACTGCTCGTACGCGGCGACGCAGGCCGCCAGGACGGTACTGCCGATCAGCCGGGGCAGCAGGTCGGAGGCGGGCCGACCCAGACGGCGTGCGGCGAACTCCGTGACGAGCGCCCGCCATGACGCGTAGCGCACGGCCGAGTCCGCCTGGAGCGTCGGTACCCGCAGGATGAGGGCCATGCGCTGGCGGTGCCAGGGCACCACCGCCGGATCGAACCGGTTGAACTCGACGACCGCCCGGCGGATCGCGTCCATCATCGGAGTGTCCGGGCCGGCCGCCGCCAGCAGACCTTCGAGCCTGGCCAGCTGTGCTTCGAAGTCCCCCCACACGAGGTCGTTCTTGGAGGCGAAGTAGCGGAAGAAGGTACGGCGGCCGATGCCCGCCGCGTCGGCGATGTCGTCGACCGTGGTGCCGTCGAATCCCCGCTGGGCGAACAGTTCGAAGCCGAGCCGTTCGAGCACGGCCCGTGACGTCGCGCGCGGCCGTCCCGTCCGGACGGACGCCGCCTCGCTTCGCAGCGACTCCATCCGCGGTCCCTTCCTACGGCCCGATGCCTCGCGCATCCCCGGCCACCATCCTCGCACCGCACATCATGCGCGATCGACGGCCGGCCGTACACGGGGGCCGAGACGTGCCGCTCGCCCGGCCACCCCCCATCGCGACACCAATAGAGTGTACTCTATTGGTCCAGTTGAGACGGTGGAGGCCGGGATGCGCATCGGTATGCCCCTGAGCTACAGCGGCGGTTTCAAGGAGGCCGTCGCCGAGCTGTGCGACTACGAGAAGGCCGGGCTGGACATCGTCTTCGTTCCCGAGGCCTACTCGTTCGACGCGATCAGCCAGCTCGGCTTCATCGCCGCGCGCACCGAACGGCTGGAGATCGCCTCCGGGATCCTCCAGATCTACACCCGCACACCCACCCTGACCGCGATGACGGCGGCCGGCCTGGACCATGTCTCCGACGGACGGTTCACCCTGGGGATCGGCGCCTCCGGGCCCCAGGTGATCGAGGGCTTCCACGGACAGCCGTACACCGCTCCCCTGGCCCGCACCCGGGAGATCGTGGAGATCTGCCGGTCCGTCTGGCGACGGGAGAAGGTGGTGCACGAAGGCCGCCACTACCGGATCCCGCTCCCGCCCGGCGAGGGCACGGGGCTGGGGCGGCCCCTCAAGCTCATCAACCGTCCGGTGCGCGAGCGCATCCCGATCGTGCTGGCCGCGATCGGCCCCAGGAACGTGGCCCTGGCCGCCGAGACGACCGAGGGATGGATGCCGATGTTCTTCCACCCGGAGCGGGCGGGAGACGTGTGGGGCCCGGCACTGGCCGAAGGATCGGCCCGGCGGGACGCCGCCCTCGGCACGCTCGACGTCGTGGTCTCGCCACCCCTGGCCATCGGAGAGGACGTCGACGCGCTGATCGACCTGGCCCGGCCCCAACTCGCCCTGTACATAGGCGGCATGGGGGCCCGGGGACGCAACTTCTACAACGACCTCGCCTGCCGCTACGGCTATGAGTCCGCGGCGGCCACCATCCAGGAGCTCTACCTGTCGGGCCATAAGGAAGAGGCCGCGGCCGCCGTGCCGGCCGACCTGCTGCGGGCCACCTCCCTGATCGGCCCGGCCTCCTACGTCGCCGAACGGCTCGCGGCCTTCCGGGCCGCCGGGGTCACCACCCTCCAGGTCCGCCCGCTGGCCCCCACCACGGCACAGCGGCTGACCGACATCGAGCGGCTCAAGGCAATGGTCTCCTGACCCCGACGGCCCCCTGCGGAGCAGCGGTGCCGGGCCCTGGCCGCGGCCCTGTCCGCTGCACCGGCGGCCAGGTCTCCGCGGCCTCGGCCGCCAGGCCCCGCATGACGTGTTCGAGGAGGGCGAGCAGCACCGTCTTCACCGACTCCCTGTCGCGGGCGTCGCACAGCACCAGGGGTACGGCGGGATCCAGGTCGAGCGCGGCACGGATGTCCTCGGCGTCCTCCTCGATCCGGCCGTCGAAGCAGTTGACGCCGACGGCGAAGGGGATCCCGCGGTGTTCGAAGAAGTCGACGGACGGAAAGCAGCTCTCCAGCCGCCGGGTGTCCGCCAGGACGACCGCGCCTAGCGCGCCGCGGGACAGGTCGTCCCACATGAACCAGAAGCGGTCCTGTCCGGGGGCGCCGAAGAGGTAGACCACGAGTGACGGGCCGAGGGTGATCCGGCCGAAGTCCATGGCGACCGTGGTCGTGGTCTTGCGCTCCACACCGGCCAGGTCGTCGACCCCGGCGCTGGCCTCGGTGATGAGCTCCTCGGTGCGCAGGGGTTCCGTCTCGCTGATCGCGCCGACCAGGGTGGTCTTGCCGGCCCCGAAGCCGCCGGCGACGAGGATCTTGGCCGTTGCCGCGTCGGGCGCGGGCGCGATGCGGCCGGAGTCAGATTCTGCGAATGCCATCGATCACTGCCTGGATGAGACGGGCGTCGGGCGAACCGACCGCGGAGGGCGGGGAGACGGACACGAGCCGGTGGTCGAGGAGGTCGTCGAGGAGTACGCGGACCACCGCCACGGGCAGGCCGAGACGGGCGGCGACCTCCACCAGGGCCATCGGGGTGCGGCACAGCGCGAGAATCCGGTTCTGCTCGGGCTGCATCCGCTGGTCGCGGGTCGGTGGCCGGACGGTGCTGATCAGTGAGATCAGTTCGATGCCGGGGCGGGCGGCCGAGGTCCGGCCGCGGGTCACGGTGTAGGGGCGAACGAGTGGACCCGGGTCGTCGTCCGCCCAAGGGTCTTCCTCCGACCAGTGCCTCATCCATGCTCACCCGCGGATGGTCCGCCGCTGTACTCGGGGAATCGCGGGGCGGCGCTGAGGAACTGCCCCACCTGACGCACCAGCATGGTCATCTCGTAGCCGACGACGCCCACGTCCACCGCGGACGTGGCGAGCACGGCGAGTCGGGCACCGCTGCCCGCGGTGGTGACGAACAGGAAGAGGTCGTCCATCTCGATGACGGTCTGCTGCACCCGGCCCCCGCCGAAGTGCCGGCTGGTGCCCTGCGCCAGGGAATGCACGCCGGAGGCGATCGCGGCGAGCTGCTCGGCATCGGCTTGTTCGAGCCGCTCGGAGGCCGCGACGAGCAGGCCGTCCTCCGACAGGACGATGGCGTGCAGGGTCTCGGGGATCCGCTCGATCAGACTGTCCAGGAGCCAGGCCAGTTGGCCGTGTGCGGTGTTCGCCACTGTCATGGGGTGTTCCTCGTGGGCCGGGGACGGGTGGGGTGCGCATGCCGCTCGGGCTGAGCCGAGGGCCAGACGGGTGTGGGGACTTCCTGCTGGGCCCGGGCCCGGCTGGTGCCGTCCCGCAGGGCGGCGAGCATGGAGCGCGCCTGCTCCGGCCTGCGTTCCGGAGGCTGCCCGCCGCCGTCGGACCCGCTGTCCGGTTCCGCGGGCCGCTGCCTGAGCTGGGGGGCGAGATTGGCCTGGCGTACGCGGCGCGGGAGGCCGCCGGGGCGAGCGGCGCGGGGTTCCGCGACAGGGGGTGCCGCCGTCTCCGGGAACGCCGGCGCGCGGTCGGCACGGTCCCTGGGTGCCGCCGGGGCGGAGGGAGCCGGGTGGTGCCCCGCCGTGCGGGTACGCGTCGGCGGACCGCCGGTCATCACGCCCGCGACCGCAGGGGTGACCGAGGCCAGATGGCGCTCCGCCCTGGTGTCCAATGGCGGCGGGGTGTCGGTGACCGGTTCGGTGAGCGCGTGCGGCAGCACGATGACGGCCAGTGTCCCGCCGTACGACGAGGCCTGAAGACCGGCGGAGATCCCGTGCCGGTGCGCGAGGTGGCCGACGGTGAAGAGGCCCAGGCGAGGATCCTCGCCCAGCGCGGTGAAGCTGAAGTCCTTCGGGTCGTGCAGCAGGTCGTTCGCCGCCTCGTACTCCTCGGCCGACAGGCCCAGCCCCCGGTCGTCGACCTCGACGGCGTAGCCCTGCGCCACCGGCAGCACCCGGACGCGTACCTCGGTGTGCGGCGGGGAGAAGGTCACGCCGTTCTCTATGAGCTCCGCCATGAGGTGGATCGTGTCGCCGACCGCCGATGCCGCGACCGCGACCGGCGGAATCGGCTCGACCACGACCCGGTCGTAGCCCTCGATCTCGGACACCGCGCTGCGCAGGATGTCCGCGAGGGGCACCGCCTGCTTCCAGCGGCGCCGGGGAGCCGCACCGGACAGGACCGTCAGGCTCTCCGCGTTGCGCCGCATACGGGTCGCGAGGTGGTCGACGCGGTAGAGATCGGCGAGGAGCTGCGGATCCTGCTCCTTGTGTTCCATGCTGTCGATGACCGTGAGCTGACGGTGCACCAGGACCTGTATGCGGCGCGACATGTTGTGGAACACCAGCCGCGCCCCCTCGCGCAGCGAGGCCTGCTCCAGAGCGACGCTCACCGCGGTCCGCTGGGCACTGTTGAAGGCGTCCGCGACCTTGCCCAACTCATCGGATCCGTAGTCGAGTTCGGGGAGCTCGTCGACGTCGGCGCGGCTCCCCTCCGTCCTGAGACGGACGATGAGTTCGGGCAGCCGGTCCTGGGCCAGCTCCAGTGTCGCCGCGCGCAGGTCGGCCATGCGGCCGAGGAGGGAACGGGTGATGCGCCAGGACAGGAGGGCGACCGCGAGCACCGCCAGCAGGGTGAGGGCGCTGCCCAGCAGGACCCTGACGAGCAGCGCGTGGTTGCGCTCCTCGGCGTTCTCGGTGACCGTGGGCAGATACCGGTTCTGCACGGCCCGCACCTCGGCGGCCACGCGCCCCGGAGCGGCCGCCCGGGCGGTGGTGGCGCGCGGCACCTCGATGGCGCCGTCGTCAGCCGCGTTCGCTCCGATGACGGCTGTCTCCAGGGCCGACATGGCGGCCCAGTCCCGGCCGTCCATCACCTTCTCCAGCGCCTCCCGCGAGTCCTCGGGCAGGTAGGGCACCACTTCGTTGGACAGGACGGAGACCCGGACCGCCGCGGCGGACGTCAGGTCCGTGCGCTCCCGAACGCTCAGCCGTCGGGAGGCTCCGACGCCGTCGAGGATCGCCTCCTCCTGCGACAGCGCCTCCGTCGCCCGCATGAAGGCCAGCGCGTGTCCGGCGTCGGCCGCGGTGGCGCCGCTGCTGTTGTCCGTGTTCAGCATTCCGAAGAGATTCAGCACCGCTGCCACGGCCTCGGAATAGACGTCGTAGGCGTGCTGCCGGGTGCTCTTGCCCCGGTCGACCGCGGTGCGTTCGGCGACGAGGGCGGCGAGCCGCTTACGCACGACGGCCAACTGGTCCCGGTACTGTCCCGAACCCTCGGAGGAGGAGGGGGAATCCGCCTTGCGGAAATCGGCGAGGACGGCGTCGGTGCGGCGCCGCTGGGCCTGTAGCGCGTCGGCGCTTCCCCGCGCCGAGAGTTGACGGATCGTCAACTTCCGTTCCTCCTGGAACGCTGCGACACCGGGGACCAGGGCGTAGGTGGTCCTGGCGGGATTCCCGTCCTGTTCGGCCTTGTGCCACTGGTTGAGCTGTACGGCCGAGCCGCTGACCCACAGCAGGGCGAGCGCGAGCGCCGGAACCACCGCGAGCGCGATGAGCGAGGTCCGGATGGAACGACCGTGCCCCGCGCCCGACTTGGTCCGCTCGAGTTTGCCCCGGTGGCGGCTCATCTCGCGCCCCCGCATCGGACAGTACGGCTGTGGGGACGACCTGCGGTGGGGAACGGGGGCACCGGGGATTTCCTTTCCAGGGTGACGCATGAAACGGCGGAGCTGTCGGACACGCGAGGACACACGAGAACACGCGAGAACGCGCCACAGGGATCCGACGAATTGACGGAAGAAGCACAGGGGATCACCGGCGAGAGCGGAAACACCGATGAGAGGCTGCGCATTCACGACGAGGTCCCGCCCCCGCCACACAGCCGGATAGGTATGAAACCGAGCCGCCCCGTCGGGGTCAAGTGGCCCCGTAAGCACACCGACCCATCAGATTAGGACGATCAGTCCAATCAGCTCTTCGAAAGGCGGCCGACACCTCACGTCCGGCCAACGGCTCATGAAGGTGTTTCAGCTGATTACACAGGGTGAAGCGAGGTGCGCGGCACCTCGCCAGGGGCATCGGGAAGGCGTCGGCGAGCGAGGCGACGGGCCCACCGCACCCACGGAGACTGTGACCCGGATCACGGAGGGTGGAGCCCGCTACACCACTGGTCCGGGAGTGCGGGCCCTCCCGCTCGGGCACGCGGCAACAGATCGTTGATCCACGGAAGTTCGGTGGCCCCCGCCACGGGAAACCGCGCCCTCACCGACACGCCCTCACCGAAAGGAAAGCCGAGTGAAGACACCGCTGCGCCCGGCCCTCTGGCTCCTGCTGCTCCTCAATTTCGTCGTCGCCGTGACCGCGCCCATGATCGTCGACGACTCGCAGGCCGTGGCGACCTCACTCGGCACGGCTCTCGTCTCGGCCGGCGTCGGCTTCAGCCTGCCCCGGAGCCCGGGACGGAACCGGCCGCGCGGGCGCTGACGCACCGGCGGGCCGCCGGAAGGGGTGTCACTCGTCCCCCACCGCGGCGCACAGCCCGCCGTCGACGACGATGTCCACGCCGCTCACGAAGCTCGCCTCGTCCGACAACAGGAACGCGGCGACGGCGGCGACCTCCTCGTAGCGACCGGTGCGGCCCAGCGGCGTCTGCTCGATGAGCTGCCGCACCGATGCGTAGCGCGCCGCCTCCATCCGGGTCTGCGGGGTGTCGATCGCACCGGGCGAGAGGGAGCACACCCGCGCGCCCACCGGCCCGAGCCGCACCGCCTCCGCCCGGGCGAAGCGCTGAACGCCGTAGGTGGCCCAGGGGTACGCCCACGCGGGGTCCTCCAGGGCGGGGCCGATCGCCTCCCGGATCCGGTCGAGGAAGCCCTCCTGCACCGGGCTGTCCAGGACGGCCGCGACCGCCGGGGCGGGCTCGATGTGGGCCATCAGCGGAGACACCGAGGCGCAGTACACGAAGGCCGTACCGGCGGTGGCCAGAGGACGGAGCGCCTCGGCGAGCTGCACGGTTCCGATGAAGTCGACCTCGATGATCCCGCGCCAGTCGGCGTGTTCCGGAGCCACGTTCGCGGCGTGCGCGACGGCCCGCAGGGTGCCGAGTTCAGCGACCCGCTCGGCCAGTCGGCCAAGGCCCTCCCGGTCGGTGACATCCACTCCGAAGGGCTCGACGACGGCCCTTCCGGAGCCGGACAGATCCTTCGCGACCGCCGCCACTGCGGCGTCGTTCCGGTCGGCGAGCAGCAACACGTCCACCATGTCGACGAGGCGCCTCGCGCACACCTCCCCCGTCCCGCTACCGGCACCGGTGGCAATACCTACCGTGGTCATGCGCCACTCCTCAGTCGAGTCGCCCGCCACAGGACCGTCTTCATCCTGTCGGGCAGGTGAGCGGGAGTCGTCCCACACGGGAGGCTGGGGCCCCCTGCGCTCCCTCTTTTAACGTACCGTTTGGTCCAACGAACTGGGAGATGTCCCGGAGTCCACTTCCCCCGGACGTACGAAAGCCGTCCGACGTGGCCCCGGGAGTCGCCTGTCATCGATACTGCGTCACACCGAACGGGGAGAGGACCCATGCCACGACCGCCGGGCCACGGACCGGGCTTCGAGATCAGACGGCAGAAGATCATCGACATCGCGGCGGAACTGTTCGCGCGGCAGGGGTACGCGGCGACGTCCATCAACGACCTGGGCCGGGCGGTCGGACTCGCCAAGGGAGCGCTGTACTACTACATCGGCTCCAAGGAGAACCTTCTCGTCGAGATCCAGGCGCGGGTGATGGGCCCGCTGCTGTCCCGGACCCGGCAGATCACGGAGCTCGACACCGATCCCCTCCTGCGACTGCGCCTGCTGTCGGAGTCGCTGCTGACGATCATCTTCCGCCGGCTCGACCACATCTGGGTCTACGAGCACGACTACCGCAGCCTGAGCGGGCCGGAGCTGAAGACCCTGCTGGGCCAGCGTTCCGACTTCGAGGAACTGATCTCGGGACTGCTCGCGGAGGCCGTCGACCAGGGCACTTTCCGCGCGCTGCCGCCGCGGCTGGCCACCCTCCAGTTCCTCAACCTCCACAACCACACGTACCAATGGGTCAAGCCCGACGGACAGTGGAACGCGCCCTACCTGGCCCGTGAGTACTGCGCGACCCTGTTTCGCGGCTTCGGCGCGCCCGATCACGCTCTGCCGAAGGTCGAGGAACTGGCCGAGGCGTTCAAGCGCGACCGGCCCCACCTGCCACTGGACCCCGAAGCGGAGTGGGAGCCCCTCACCACCGACGGCTGACGCGCCCTTCGCAGGGACCCCGGAGGCCGATGCCACATTCCGCGCCCTGCTCGCTCGCCGGACTGCGAAGTCCCCGCGATCGGGCAGGGCGCGTACTTCTGCTCCTCGGGATTGTCGACGGTCGTGGCCGTGCACCGCCGGGAATCGGCGTGGGCCTGGTGTAGCCAGTTACACCAACCGTCGGGGAGGCCGCTCCCTCGTACCGGGCACCGCGACTTGCGATCGTTGACTTACGCAAGTTCAGCGGCTCCCCATCGAGGGCCCGCTCACTCCCGAAGGGAAGCCCCCATGAAGACGCCGCCCCGCCCGGTCCTGTGGTTCCTGTTCCTGTTCAACCTGGCCGTCGCCGCGGTCGCCCCCCTCGCCGTCGACGGTGCCCAGGGCGTGGCGACCGCCGTCGGCATGGGTGTCGTCTCGCTCGGCGCGGGTGTCGCCCTGCTCCGCGGCCGGGCACGGCCCCAGCACGGCTGACCCGATGCCGGGGCGCCTGAGGGTGCCCCAGGGTGCCGAACCCCGTGGGGACGGGGGGTCGGTGCCGCTCCGGACCCGGCGGTCGGACCTCTCCCCCTCCTGTCCGCCGCCGGGTTCGGCCGCCCACCAGCGACCACATCGACAGGACACCGATGCGACCGAACACACGTATAAGCCTGGCGGGGCTCCTCGCCGGCGGCGCCCTGATCGCCATGGCCTTCGTCCCGCTGGACGACGACGGTGACACCGGCACCGCTCCACCCGGCGGCCCCTACATCGCCTTGGGCGACTCCTACACGGCCGGACCGGGGATACCCGAGGAGAAGGGCAGCCCCGCCGGATGCGATCGCTCCGACCACAACTATCCGGCTCTCGTCGCCGATCGGCTCGGGCTGAAGGCCGCCGACTTCCGGGACGTCAGCTGCAGCGGTGCCACCATCGCCGACCTCGGCGCTCGGCAGACCACCGATCAGGGCGCGAATCCCGCCCAGTTCTCGGCCCTGTCCGAGCGGACACGGCTGGTCACCCTCGGGATCGGCGGCAACGACATCGGATTCGGCTCGATGATCAAACGGTGTGTCGGGGCGGGGATGCTGTACAAGGCCCTGGGCAGCGGCAAGTACGTTCCCGAGGACGCGCCGTGCGAGCGGCAGTACGTGTCCGACGGCACTGACGAGGTGCGGGAGAAGATCGACGCGGTGGGTGTACACCTCGCCGAGTCCCTGGCCGAGATCGCACGGCGCGCGCCGCATGCGCGGGTTTACGTCATCGGCTATCCGGAGATCCTGCCGTCCACCGGCGGCGACTGCCTGCGCACCATGTCCCTCGCCCCCGGCGACGTGGCCTTCCTCCACCAGAAGGAACGGCAGCTCAACGACGAGCTGCGCGACCGGGCCGAGGCCGCCTCCGCGGAGTACGTCGACACGTTCACGCCCTCCCGAGGACGTGGCGCATGCGCCGCCGAGGACGTCCGGTGGATCGAGCCGCTCGAACCGGTCGCACCCGCGGCGCCGGTCCACCCCAACGCGCGTGGTGAACGCGGCATGGCGGACGCGGTACTGCGGGCTTTCGAGAAGTGACTCCCCACCGCTCACCGGAGACCGGCAGCCACATCACGCGGCCCCGCCTGTCGGCGGACACGCTTCCGTGAGGAGCGCCGTTCATCGCTTCGCGGATCACCCCGACTGTTCGGTGGCGGCGACTCGGAAGCCGACGGTCGGGTAGCGGCCGGAGGGGTCACGGCCCTCGCCCCGGTAGATCGCCGTGCAGCTGTTGAGGTTGGCGTACCAGGAGCCGCCGCGGATGGCGTTGACCTGTTGGCCCATCTCGCCGCCGTGGGTGGCGGTGATGACGGAGGTGGTCCATTCCCAGCAGTTGCCGCACAGGTCCCACACTCCGTCGGCGCTGACCCCGCCGGGGTACGTGGCGACGGGCGTGGTGTAGCCGCCGGTGTCGGTGAGGGCGTCGTAGACGTCGGTGTAGATGAACCCGGTCCGGCTCGCCGTGATGTTCCAGCCGGAGACGGTGCCGGTGCTGCCGATGGAGAGGATCTCGGAGATCGGGAAGCTCTGTCCGTACAGGTCCGAGCCGGTCGCGGTGTACGTCGCCGACTCGTCGCCGTGCTCGGCGAGTTCGTAGGCCGCGCACACCGCCATGTAGTTGTAGTTGCTGGCCAGGACGAGGTCCGCGTAGGTGGTACCGGCCGTCTCGCCCCACGGGTAGGTCAGGGCGTCGGGGCCGGAGGCGGCGTTCTCCCATTCGGCCTCGGTGGGCAGCCGGAACGTCCAGCCGTCGGCGTCCGCCTGTCCGGTGAGCCAGGCGCAGTAGGCGGTGGCGGAGTCCAGGGAGACCTCCAGGACGGGGTGGTCGGCCTTGCCGTCCGGGTAGGTGCCGCCGTCCCAGTAGGAGGGGGCGTCCCGGCCCGAGTCGGTGACGAACTCCAGGTACTGGGCGTTGGTGACCTCGTAGGTTCCCAGCCAGTACGCGGTGTCGATGGGCGAGGTCTCCCCCGAACCCGCCGTTCCGGCGAGGTCGGTGGCGAAGGCGAAGGACGGGTTGGCGGCGATCGCGGTCAGTTCCTGGCCCGCGACGGTCGTGTTCGTGGCGGCCGCGGCCCTTGACGGCCGCACGAGAGCGGCCACGCCCGTGAGGCCGAGGAGGGCGAGGAGGGTTCTTCTGCCGATGCCGGGGGCGGTCGTCTGCATGACGGCTCCTGTGGGGTGATGGCTTCGCACGTGTCCCTGACGCACAGCTGATACTCCATCAACTCCCGTAACCTGTCGACACTTTGGCCGTAACATTAGGCTGAGAGCAGCCTATGAGGCGCCATCCGTCGACAGTAGTCCGGTTTCGATCGCCGTCACCTCGTGGGGTGCAGGGGCTCCGGCGGTGCGTCGATCTGCTGAAGCTCCGCCAGGAGCTGGTTGCGGCCGGTGAGCAGTTCGGTGAGGATCCGGCGGGCGGCGCGCAGGAGTTCGGCGACGTCGCCGCCGGCGAGGGCGTAACGGACGGTCGAGCCCTCTCGTATCGACACGACGATGCCGGAGCGACGCAGAACCGCCAGCTGCTGCGAGAGGCTGGACGGTTCGATCTCGATGTCGGCGAGCAGGTCCCGTACGGACACCGGCCCGTCCTGGAGGAGTTCCAGCACCCTGATGCGCACGGGGTGACCGAGCATGCGGAAGAACTCCGCCTTGACTTGATAGAGGGGGGCCTGCATGTCTGCTCGCTCCTGGTCGGGTGAGGGCGACGGGGCTGCCGTGGTGCGGCGGCGTCCGAGGACACCGCCGCACCGCATACCGCCCTCGGATGCCGATCCTTCACGCCCCGGGCCCGCCACGACCGCACATTGGAACCATGCTGATGTGGTGACTTGAAGAAGTCTTCACATCATGGGCAGACGTGGCCCAGGGTCTTCGGCCGCGCTAGATCTCGATCGCCTCCTCCACCCGCTTGAGCTGATGACGGGCCATCGCCAGGTTCGAGCGGGCCTTGTCCAGGACGAGGTACAGGAACAATCCGTTGCCGGTGCGACCGGTGACCAGGCGGATCAGGTGGTACTGACTGTCCAGCGTGATCAGGATGTCCTCGATCCGACGGTTGAGCCCCAACTGCTCCATCGTGCGCACCTTGGCCCGGATCACGTCCGTGTTGCCGGCCGCCGCGACGGTCAGGTCCAGATCCTTGCCCCCGCCCAGGGTGCCCAGCGCCATTCCGCTGGTGTAGTCGACGACGGCGGCTCCCAAAGAGCCCTCGACCCCGGCCATCATCTCCTTCAGCGACACTTCCACACTCGCCACAACGCCTCCCCTTGCATGCCGTTGACTGCGGCGGACCGATGCTCCCGACCCGCCTCGGTCCCCGGACCGTACGCACGCCGCCGACACGTCGGGCGGGAGTCTTTGAGACTGACCTCTGACGACCGAACAACGGCACGAGCAGACCGTTCGGCAGACCGGAACTGCCTTGACCGACCACGAAGTTGACGCCCACCCCCCTGCCGGCGACCGAGGCCACCGGGAGCGGTGGGCGTGGTCCCGTACGACCGACCTGGCCCGTGCCGCGGCCCCGAGCACGTCAGAGCCGCGCACCGCGCCGGACCGGAAGGGACGACGGATCTGTCAGGGATCTGCCAGAGTTCGGTCGTACGAGGTCGAAGCGGGTTTCCCGAGCGGAGAGAACAGTTGGCCGTGGACTTGAGCGAGCGGGCCTATCGAGGACAACGGTGGGCGGCGAGGGTGGCATTGGCCGCCGCCGCCCTCGCGATCCTGGTGCCTCTCGGCTACGGCGGACTGACCGGCGTGCTGCTTCTGGTGTGCGGCGCTGTCGGTCTCGCCGTCACCGCGGCGGCGGCGTGGTGGACGCTGACCCTGCGGGGACCGTTGCGCTGGGCGTCGGGCGTGCTGGCTCTGGCCGTCCCCGCCGGTCTCATCGCCCTGTTCGCGGCCACCCTCTTCTGGGCGCTGCTGGTGTCGTCGGCGCTGTGGGGCGTGGCCGTGTGGAGCGGCCGGTACGCGTTGCGCGGCACCGGAATCCATCGGGTGCGGGGCAAGGAGCGCCGCACGCCCCCACCGCAGCGGCCCTTCCTGATCATGAATCCGCGCTCGGGCGGCGGCAAGGTGGACCGCTTCGGACTCAAGGAGAAGGCCGAGCGGCTCGGCGCTCGTGTCGTCCTGCTCGACCCGGACGAACAGCAGGACGTCACGGCGCTGGCCCAGGCCGCCGTCGCGGAGGGCGCGGATCTGCTCGGTGCCGCGGGCGGCGACGGGACCCAGGCCCTGGTCGCGGCCGTCGCCGCCGAGCACGGCGTGCCGTTTCTCGTGATCAGTGCCGGCACCCGCAACCACTTCGCCCTCGACCTCGGTCTCGACCGCGAGGACCCCGGCAGCTGCCTCGACGCGCTCAGCGACGGTGTCGAACTCCGCGTCGACCTCGGCTTCGCCGGTGACCGTCCCTTCGTCAACAACGCCTCCTTCGGCGCGTACGCGGCGATCGTCCAGAGCCCCTCCTACCGCGACGACAAGATCGGCACCAGCCTGGAACTGCTGCCCGATCTGCTCACCGGTCAGCAAGGCGCCCGGCTCACCGCACGAGCGGGAGACACCACGCTCGACTCCCCCCAGGCCGTCCTGGTGAGCAACAACCCCTACCGGACCGGCGACCCCTTCGGGTTCGGCCGACGCGACCGGCTCGACACGGGAGCGCTGGGCGTCCTCGGCCTGCGGGTGGAGAGCGCGGCCGACGCCGCCGCGCTGGTGCTCGACCCGGAACCGGCCGCGCTCACCGTCCTGACCGTCCGCGAGGTCGTCGTCGAGGCCGAGGGTGCGGAGGTGGAGGTGGGTCTCGACGGCGAGGCCCTCGTCCTTCCCTCGCCGGTGAACTGCCGTATCGCACCCGGTGCGCTGGTCGTCCGAGTCCCCCGGAAGCGGCCGGGGGTGGTGCGACACCAACCGCGCCTGGACTGGCGCCGGTTGCGCAAGCTGGCCGCGACGGTCGGCCGTACGGCTGCCTCGCGTCACACCTGATCGAGGGCGTCGCCCGGGACTGTCGGCGTCGGCGTCGCGCAGGATTGTCGGCTCGTACGCCGGGACGAGTCGCGACTCACGGCTCCGACGTCTCGGCTTCCAGTGAGGTCCGGGTCGCCGGTCCGTAGACGCCGGACTCGTCCTCGACCACCACGCGGGTCAACTGGTAGCCGCGGACCGCGCTCTCGACCTCGCGGTCGTAGGTGCCGTCGGCCTCGCCGCTGAGGAAGCCGGCCTGCCGCAGACGGAGTTGGAGCTCGATCACCTCAGGGCCCCGGTCGCCGAGGCGGAGGACGGGGGCCTCCCCTTCCGAAGGGCTCGACGTGGGGCTGCCCGTGGCGGTGGCGGCGGTGCTGGACGAGGTGTCGCCGGGGGTGCTGCCGGTCGGGGTGAGCGGTCCCGCGGTCGAGGTCGTGTCCGACGAGGGGGTGGCCGACGGGGACGGCTGCGCCGGGGACAACGACGCGGAGGGGTTCGGGGACGAGGGAGCGACGGTCGTGGGCTGATCGTCCGGCAGTCCCGCTCGCACACCGCCGGACGAGGAACCGTCCCGATCAGGACCGTCGTACCAGAGGAACCCGCCGACGAGGCATCCCGTCAGCAGGACGGCCGCCGCGGCCCCCACCCCCGTGCCCAGCACGACGCGGCGTCGGCGCGGAGAGTGCGGAGAGCTCTCGGCATTGCCATCCGACGGAGGCGCGTCTGGTCTGTCGAGGTGCGACGAGGTTGCTTGCTCGGGGGCTTCCGTAGGCCTGGACACGCGCATTTCACCCAAGTCGGATAAGGAGCGCGGTGGTTGGGTGTCTTCCGGGCCGGCGGGCGCGTCAGGCGATGCGGCGTCGTCGCCTATCTCCACGAAGGGCCGTATCCGCACCGGATCGAAGTCCTCCGCGGCCTCGGCCTCGGCCATCCGGGTCGCGCGATGGGCGTCGGATGCGCGGCGGGCACAGGAACAGGCCAGGCTGCCGTCCGCAGGCCGAGGTGTACCGCACTCCGCGCAGACGGGACCCGTCGGTTCACTCACACGCGCTTCCTCTCCGTAAGACCTCCATAGTTTAGACATAAACAACACGCGTGAGCTCCGCAGGAAATCCGAAAACGGAATCCATGTGTCCGGAGCGTCGAGAATCGGCCGCGCGGGGCCGTGAGGGGGGTCATGCCCCGTCGGATACCCCCGGGTCAGAGGGACGCCAGCCAGGCCGTCGTGTCCTTGGGGTGGCCGAAGCGGAGCGTGTCGAGAGGGGCGAAGCGGGGGTCGCGGACACGGCGCTCGATCTCGCGGCGGCGGACACCGTGTTGGGACCAGGCCCACCAGGCAGGATGTTCCCGGCTCAGCCAGCCGGTCCAGGTTTCCCGGTTGCCGCCGAAGAGCGCTTCACGTGTGACGGTGCGCCGGACGGACCGGCGCAGCACGCGGGGCATGATGACGCGTTTCGGATAGTCCAGCCAGAGCACAGCGTCAGCCCGTTCCCACAGCAAGTCACGGACTTCCGGATATCCGACGGAGTCGACGATCCAGCGAGGCTCGGCGGTGAGCCTGGAGACGTCTTCGGTCAGCTTGTCGTTGACGGCCCAGCCGGGACCGTTGAAGTAGAGCGCGTCCATCTCGTGGTACGGCAGGCTCAGTCGACCGCTCAGGGTTCGGGCGAGCGTGGACTTGCCCGCACCGGTGACGCCGACCACCAAGATCCGTTCCACAGGTGCACCCTATCCCCGCCACAGGAGCGCTTTGTTAGCGTCAGCCGCGTGAACGGTTCTCTCCTCCCCGGCCGGAGCGCGCGATGAGCGTCGTCGAGTCCTCCTGCCCTCTCGGCGCCGCGACCACGCTGGCCGAACTCGCCCAGGATCCGCATCCGCGCCTGGCACTGCTCCGCGAGCGGGAGCCGGTGTCATGGCTGCCCGAGCTGGGCGGCTGGCTGGTGACCCGTCGAGATCTCGCGTTGAACGTGATGCGGGACGCCGAGACCTTCACCGTCGACGACCCCCGCTTCTCCACCGCGCAGGTCGTCGGCCCCAGCATGCTGTCCCTGGACGGTGACCAGCACGCCCGGCACCGCGAGCCCTTCACCGCGCCCTTCCGGCCCCGGGCCGTGCGTGACGGTTTCGCCGCCTTCATCGAGCGCGAGACCGACACACTCATCAGCGCGTTGGAGCCCTCGGGCGCGACCGAACTGCGGCGCTCCTTCGCCGGACCCCTCGCGGTCGCGGTGGTCACCGAGGCACTGGGGCTGGCCGGCACCACCGTGGAAACGGTGCTCGCCTGGTACGACTCCATCGTGCAGTCGGTCTCGGACATCACCGCCGGCCAGGAGGCGGGAGCGGCGGGCGTCACGGCGTACGCGCAACTGCGCTCCGCGGTGGAGGCCACCGTCACCGACCGCGACACCTCCTCGCTCCTCACGGCCGCCGCCGGGCGACTGACCGTGCCCGAGGTGGCGTCCAACGCCGCGGTGCTGATGTTCGGAGGCATCGAGACCACCGAGGCGATGATCACCAACGCGCTGCTGCACCTGCTGCGCCACCCCGACCAGCTCGCCCTCGTCCGGGCCGACGCCGGTCTCCTGGACGGCGCGATCGAGGAATCGCTGCGCCTCGAACCCGGCGCGGCCGTCGTGGACCGCTACGCCACTCGCGACACCGTCCTCGGCGCGGCCGCCATCCGGCGTGGTGACCTCGTCACCGTCTCCCTGACCGGCGCCAACCGCGACCCGGCGGTCTTCGCCGACCCCGACCGGTTCGACGTCCGCCGCGAGAACGCGCGTCTCCAACTGGCCTTCGCCCACGGCCCGCACTACTGCCTCGCCGCCCACCTCGCCCGCCTGGAGACCCGGATCGCCCTCCAGCACCTGCTCCAACGCCTCCCCGCACTGCGCCTCGACCCCGACCACACCTCGGCCCCGTACGGGCTGGTCTTCCGCAAGCCCACCGCGCTGCACGTCCGGTGGAACCGAGTGGTCTAGCGGCACCACCGGGCTTCAGGGCGCTCAGGTCGGTCACGTATGCGGACCGCCTCCCCACGCTGCCCAGAACCCGGTGTCATCGCGCGGCCTCCTGGCACCCGGTCCCAGTCGACCGGGCATCCGGATAGCGGCCCTGTTCCGCAGGGGTGAGGGCTCGGTCGACGGCCTCGCAGATGGCGCGGACCGCGCGGGCCGGGTCCGGCAGGTCGACGTTCCACAGCCCGACCGAACCGCCCATGCCGATCGCCAGGGTCCGTCCGTCCGGGCTGAACGCCACCTCCGCGGACGAGGGACTCGACAGGGTGACGCGGCTCTGACGGGTGGCGAGGTCCCACAGCTGCACTCCCCCTACCGTGCCTGCGGCCAGGGTGCGTGTATCGGGGCTGAAGGCCAGGGACGAGACCTGAGCGCCGACGGTGAAGGCGCCTTCGAGCTGACCGGTACGGGCGTCCCACGTCTTCACTCGTCCGCTGTTGCCGCTCGCGGTGGCCAGGGTGTGCCCGTCCGGGCTGACCGCGAGGGTCAGCAGGCTCCGGGGGCCCGGGTCGATGGTGCGCTGTGTGCGGCCGGTCGCGGAGTCGAGCAGTGTGATCCGGTCGCCGCCGGCCTCGATGTCCACGACGGCGAGTGTCCGGCCGTCCGGGGTGAATGCCACCGTCCTGACGGATTGGCCGTGGCTGGTGTGGACGGTGCGCAGTTCGCCGGACGACAGGTGCCAGATCCGGACCGCTCCCTTCTCACCGACGACGGCGAGCCGTGTCCCGTCGGGGCTGAAGACCGCCGTGCTCATGGCACCCACGTCACGGCTTCGGCGAAGGCTGCCGGTGGAGGCGTCCCGGATCTCGATCACCCTGCGGTTGATGACCCTGGCGGCCAGGGCGCGCCCGGTCGGGCTGAAACCCACGGCCACGGGGCGGGAGTCCGTGACGGACGGTTGCCGTCCCCGAAGTGGCAGGTCGGTGTCCGGTGCCGCCGGGGTGGCCTCTGCTTCACCGGTCCTGGCGTCCCAGAGCTGTACCGACCCACGGCCGAGCGGCTCTTGGCGAACCGTGGTCACCGTGCGGCTGTCCGGGCCGAACTGCATGTCGGTGAGGTATGTGCCGGATCGGCCGGGCAGCGTGGTCCGCGGGTGATCGGCGGACAGGTGGTGCACGCGGACGGTGGGGTCGGAGTTGCCGCTGGTGACCAGGGTGCGGCCGTCCGCGCTGAGGGCCACGCTCATGACTCCCCTTCCGTGGTGGCCTGCGCTCACGGTGGTCCGTGCCGTTCCGGCTCCGGTGTCGGTGTCGGTGTCGGTGTCGGTGTCGGTGTCGGTGTCGGTGTCGGTGTCCAACAGTCGCACCGTGTCCCCCGGGCCCGGGACGACGAGGGTCCGCCCGTCCGGGGCGAAGGCCACCCCGTGCGACCCGACAGGAACGTCCTTGATGGTCCGCCGGACGGTGCCGGTGGCCGTCTCCCGCACCTGCGCCGAACCGTCGCCGCGGACGACCGCGTACGTCAGGCCGTCAGGACCCAGAGCCGCCTCGTCGCCCTCGGTCCGGCTGTCGCGTGAGATCCGGGTGCGGCCGGTCGTCACGTCCCACACCCGCAGCCCTCCGTCTGCGCCTGCCGCGACGACGGTACGTCCGTCGGGGCCGAAGGCGACCGACCGCGGATCGGGGTGGTCGGTGAAGCCGCGGCGTGTGCGGCCGGTGGCCACGTCCCACACGCGCACGGCCGTCGGGGAGGAGGCGGCCACGCTACGGCCGTCGGGGCTGAAGGCCATCCCGCGCACCGCACCGTCGGGGACGGCGAGGCTCCTGATCTTCCTGCCGCTTGCCGGATCCCACAGGGTGACCCTCGCGCCGGAGCCCCCGGAAGTGGCGACGGCGAGGGTGCCTCCGTCACGGCTGAACACCGCGGCCTGGCTGCCCCCGCCGCTGTCGTGGTCGGAGAGGGTGTGTCGTAGCCGGCCTGCGGGCAGGTCCCAGATCCGTGTCCCGCCGTCCGTGCTGTGGGTGGCGAGGGTGCGCCCGTCCGGGCTGAGGGCGAGGGAGTCCACGGGCCTGGTCCCGCCGGTCAGCCGCTTGCGCAGCGGTAGCGCGGCGGCGGCGTAGACGGCGGCGGTCGCTTCGCGGGTCGGGCTGGTCCGGTAGGCGTGCACGGCGAGCAGCGCGGCGAGGTCGGGATCGGAGTCCAGTAACGCGCCGGACTGGGCGGCCAGTTGCCGGGACTGGGCCATGTGCTGGGCGGTGACCGCACGCTGCCACTGCCTCACGGCCAGGCCGGCGGCGACGAGGGCGAGGCACAAGGCGGCGGTGACCGCGGTGAGCACCAGCCGGTACCGGCGGCGGCCCTTCCGCTCGTGGTCACGGCTGGCGTCGAGGAAGGCGTGTTCTACGTCGGTCAGGTCCTCGCGCGGTGCGCCGCCGAAGTGTTCCCGGGCGGCGGCGAGCCTGCTGCCCCGGCTCAACGCACCCTTCTCCCGGCCCAGTTGCTGCCAGGCGTGGGCCGCTTCGGTCAGGTTCCGGTGCACGCGCAGGCGTTCGCGGTCCGCCTCGATCCAACCGCGGAGCCGGGGCCAGGCCGTGATCAGGGCTTCGTGGGCCATCTCGACTCTCTCGCCGTCCAGGGTGAGCAGCCGTGCCCCGGCGAGTGCCTCCACCACCGTGGCGGTGTCACCCTGGCCGGAGCCGGGCAGTTCCCCGCGCTGGACGGGACGGCGGGTGTCGGGGACGCCTCCCTCACCCTCGGCCTCACTCAAGCTAGGAGACCCCCATCCGGGGGCGACCAGACGCAGCAACACCCGGCGGGCGGCGGTCGCCTGACCTTCGGTGAACCGGCCGTAGACATCCTCGGCGGTCTTCGCGATCGCGCCGTCCAGGCATCCGACCGCCTCGTACCCCGCCATGGTCAGTGTCTTGCCGCGGCGGCGGCGCCAGGTCTCCAGCAACGCGTGCGACAGCAGCGGCAGTCCGCCCGGCGCGTCGGCGACCTCCTTGACCAGCCGGGCGGTGAGGGCGCGTTCGACGGTCAGCCCGGCGGCCGCCGCCGGCTTGACGATGGCGTCGCGCAGTTCCGCCCGGCTCATCGCACCGGCCAGCAGGTTGGCGTCGCGCAGCGCGTCGGCCAGGTCGCGGTGCTCGGCGCAGCGGCCGTAGAAGTCGCCGCGCACCGCCAGCAGTACCCGCAGGCGGTTCTCGGGCCGCCGCGCGGTCAGCAACAGGTCGATGAAGCGGGCGCGTTCGGCCGCGTCGTGGCAGAGGGTGAAGACCTCCTCGAACTGGTCGACGATCACGAAGGTGTCCGCTTCGGCGTCGTTGTCGCGGGCCGGCGCGGGTGTGAGGAGGGGGGCGTGGCGGCTGTTCGTTATACACATCTCCGAGCCCACGAGACGCCTTAGCAACTTCTATCCCCTTCGTCGTCCGTAA
>NZ_JABERD010000145.1 GCF_013044505.1 Streptomyces sp. S3(2020)
ACCCGCCCCACCCCTTGCTCAAGTTCGCCTCGCGCCCGCCTCGAATGCCGCTTGAGGCGGTGTCGAGGCAGGGATCGCGGGCCGTCATGCGGCGCATGATGCAAGCACAACGCACTGGGGAGGCGGCCGAGTTGAGTCTGGACGCACGTGTTGTGAAGAGGAGCGGCGGCCACGGGCACGCCGTGGTGATCGGCTCCAGTTTCGCCGGGCTGACCGCGGCGCGGGCGCTGGCGGGATTCATGGACCGGGTCACCGTGATCGAACGCGACTGGCTGCCCCGCGGCCCCGGCCGCCGCCGCGGTGTGCCGCAGGCACGGCACACCCACAGCCTCATGACCGCCGCCCATCAGGGCCTGGAGCAGCTGTTCCCCGGCATCCGCCGGGACCTCGTGCGCGCCGGAGCGGTTCACATCCGTATGCCCGAGGACATGCTGCTGCTCGGCCCGGCCGGCTGGTTGCCCCGCGTCCCGACGGACCTGTCGATGCTCAGCGCCGGCCGTGACCTCCTCGACGCGGTGATACGCGACCGGCTGCGCGCCGACCCCAAGGTGACCTTCCTCCAGGAGAACGAGGTCGTCGCCCTGGAGCCCGGCCCCCAGGACACCGTCACCGGCGTCTGGGCGCGCGGCCGCAACCGCAGGGAGTCCGACGGCTGGAACCCCGAACGTCTCATCCCGGCCGAGTTCGTGGTGGACGCCTCCGGCCGCGGCTCCCAGGCCCCCGAGTGGCTCGCCGAACTCGGCTACGAACCGCCCGCGGAATCCGTGGCCGACTCCGGGACGTCGTACGCCACCACCCTGTACGCGCCGCCCGTCGGCCATGTCGCCGACTTCAAGAGCCTGTTCCTCATGGCCGCGCCCGACGATCCGCGCCAGGCCGTGCTCAACCCCGTGGAGGGCGGCCGCTGGTCGGTGACGATCGCCGTCGGCGACGGCACTCTCGCGCCCACCGACCACGCGGAACTGCTGCGCGCCGCCGGCGCCCTGCGCCACCCGCTGCTGCGCGACCTCATCGAGACGGCCACCCCGCTGGGCCCCGTCTACACCCGAGGCCGTACCGACCACCGTCTGCGCCACTACGACAAGCTGCGCCGCTGGCCCGACCAGTTCCTCGTCGTCGGCGACGCCCTCGCCGCCGTCGACCCGGTGCACGGCCACGGTATGACGCTCGCCGTGGAGTGCGCCCTGGTCCTGGACCGGCTGCTCACCGCCCACGGCACCGCCGTCGGCATCAGCCACCGGTTGCGCCGCGCCCTGGCCCACCAGGTCGCCCCCGCCTGGCAGTCGGGCACCCGCCCCCCGCAGGCGGCGCCCGGCCTGCGGTCCCGGCTCGGCAGGCGGTACGCGTCCCGCGTCGCGGCCGCCGCGACCGCCGACCCGCACGCGGCGGCGCTCCTGCTCCATCAGCACCAGAGCCTCGACCCGCCCGCCGCTCTGCGGCCGCGCGCCCTGCGGGCCGCCCTGCGCCCCCGGAGCGAACCGGCCCCCACGGCACCGCCCAGCCTCACCCACGGCCCCCAGGCACGACGGCGCCGGCCCACCGCGCCGACGGCACCCGCCATCGGCGTCTCCACCGGCTCCGCTACCCGGCCCCGGCCCACCGGCTCCTCGGCCCACTGGCCGGCCGCCGCACCGGCCGGGGAGCGGCGACGACCGTGAGCAGGCCGTATGCCCGGACCGCGCCGCTTTTCGGCCGTGTGGCGCGTAATACGCCGTCGCGGCCGAAATCGCACGGACATACGCTCGAGGCCATGACAGGGGTGGACCAACTGACCGACAGCGGAGCCCACTTGTGTTCCGACGTCCCACAACTCACTCAAGAAACAGTTGAGTTCAGACTTGAGTATCGCTTGAGCGCGGTTGTTCCGTTCGCCGACGCGTGGATAGCGTTTCAACCGCTCCAGGGCACCGGCCGGCTTGCGCCGCGGCAGGCCACCTTGCCTGTGACAGTCGAGCGGCGAGGGGAGGGCGCGCGGGTATGAGCACGACCGAAAGGGCGCCGCACAGTGCGCGCACCGCACCACCCAAGGGCGTGCGCGTCGCCGACTGGGCGGACGGGCGACTCGGGATCTACAACCTCCGGTTTCTGGTCCGCAAGGCCTTTCCCGACCACTGGACGTTCATGTTCGGTGAGATCGCGCTCTACAGCTTCATCATCCTGATCCTCACCGGCATCTGGCTCACCATGTTCTTCGACCCGAGCATGTCGGAGGCCGCCTACCACGGGTCGCACGTACCGCTCCAGGGCATCCCGATGTCCCGGGCCTACGAGTCCACCCTGCGCATCACCTTCGATGTGCGCGGCGGTCTGTTCATCCGGCAGCTGCACCACTGGTCGGCGCTGGTCATGATCGCCACGCTCTGCATCCACATGCTGCGGCACTTCCTCACCGGATCGTTCCGCAGGCCGCGTGAGATCAACTGGCTGATCGGCTTCGTGCTCTTGGTCGTGGTCACTCTGGAGGGCTTCATCGGGTACTCGCTCCCCGACGACCTGCTCTCCGGCACCGGCCTGCGCATCGCCGAGGGCGTCACCCTCGCCATCCCGGTGGTCGGCACCTATCTGACGCTGTTCCTGTTCGGCGGCGAGTATCCGGGCACCGATGTCATTCCACGGTTCTACAGCATCCACATCCTGCTGATGCCGGGCATCATCCTGGCCCTGGTCACCGTCCACCTGATCCTGGTCGTGGTCCACAAACACACCCAGTTCCGTGGCCCCGGGCGCACCGAGAACAACGTCGTCGGCCATCCTCTGATGCCGATCTACACGGCCAAGGCCGGCGGGTTCTTCTTCCTCGTCTTCGGCGTCCTCGCGCTGATGGCGGGCATCGCCCAGGTCAACCCCGTGTGGACCTACGGCCCCTACCGCGCCGACCAGATCTCCCAGGGCTCCCAGCCCGACTGGTACATGGGCTTCCTGGAGGGAGCTCTGCGCGCCATGCCCGCCTGGGAGTTCGTCCTGCCGGGCGGCTACACCGTCAACATGGGCGTCCTGCTGCCGGCGGTCATCCTGCCCACCATCATGATGGCCGTGGTCGCCCTGTGGCCGTTCCTGGAGGCCTGGGTCACCGGCGACAAGCGCGAGCACCACCTCCTGGACCGGCCCCGTGAACGCCCCACCCGTACCGCGTTCGCCATCGCCTTCGTCTCGTTCTACCTGGTGCTGTTCTTCGGCGGCGCCAACGACGTCCTGGCCGAACGCTTCCATCTCTCCCTGAACTCGATCACCTATGCCGTACGCGTCGGAGTGTTCGTCGTCCCGGTGGTGACGTACATCGTCACCAAACGGATCTGCCTCGGGCTTCAGCTGCGCGACCGCGACAAGCTCCTGCACGGCCGCGAGACCGGAAGGATCAAGCGGCTGCCGCACGGCGAGTTCGTCGAGGTCCACGCCCGGATCGACCGGGTGCAGGAATACACCCTGCTGTCCCGGGACATTCCCGAGGTCCTCCCGGCGCCCGCGACCCACGACGACGACGGCGTGCCGAACCCGAACGCCCGCAAGCAGATGCTGCGTCACCGGGTCAGCCGCTGGCTGCACGGCCCGCAGATCCCGCACCCGACCCCGCAGGAGATGCAGCACGCCGTGGAACACCTCGGCCACTCACCGGCCGCGCTCCCCTCGGCCAACGGGCACGCCTCCTCCAACGGACACGCCTCGTCCAACGGACACGCGACAACCGGCGGTCAGGCCGCGGTCGAGGGGCGGGAGTCGGACCAGGAAGTGCACTGACCCGGCGGCGCCAGACACAGCACGGCACCGCACAGCACAGCGCCACACAGCACCACACCGCACCGCACCGGGCCGGATACGACGGCGCGGGTGATCAGGGGACGATCACCCGCGCCGTCGTCGTTCCACCGCCGGCCGGCCACCCCGCCCGGCGGCCTCGCCGGAACATCCACGGAGGCCCGATGAACCGCACGTCATGGCGCCGGGACGGCCCCCCGGCCGAGTCCATCACCCGGGCCCGCACCGGACTGAGCGAGGACCTGAGGGGCCGCCAGCGCCGGTACGTGGCCGCCATGCTGGTGCGCAGCGCCTGCGTGGTCCTGATGGCCCTCACCTGGAACCGCTGGCCCGTCGTCGCCGTCTGCGCCCTGGTCGCCGGGGTCGTCATCCCCTACGTCGCCGTGGTCGTCGCCCAGGCGGGGTGGCGCCAGCAGCGGGGCGTACGGCCCGAGTTGGCGCGTCCGGTCGATGAGTCCGAGACCCGGGTGGTGCTCGAACCCACCCTGATCCTGCCGCCGGAATAGCGTTCACTCTCATTCCATTGCAATGAATGAACGGCGCTCGTTGCATTAACTTTGACGACCACTGCAACGATTTCCCTGCTCTCACCTGGGCTTATGGTGATGATGCGCAACAAGCTTGTTGCCTGATCTGTGAATGCAACGTAGCTTTTCGTGCATCGGAAACAACGAGTCACAGGAGAGCATGATGCAGAAGTTCACCACCCCCACCGCCGTCACCGCCGTCCTCGACATCCCCGCCGGCCGTATCCAGCTGATCGCCGCCGACCGCTCCGACACCACGGTCGAGGTCCGGCCCGCCGGCCCCTCCAGGAGCCGGGACGTCAAGGCGGCCGAGCAGACCGAAGTCACCTACACCGACGGCGTCCTGCGCATCCAGGCCCCCGAGGCGAAGAGCCAGCTCCTCGGCCCCTCCGGCTCCGTCGAGATCACCGTCCAGCTGCCCGCCGGCTCCCACGTCGAGGTGACGTCGGCCTGCGGCGAGGTACGGGGCGTCGGACGGTTCGGCGAGGTCACCGTCGACAGCGCGCAGGGCCCGGTCAAGTTCGACGAGACCACGAGCGCCCGTCTGACCCTCCAGGCCGGCGACATCACGGTCGGCCGCCTGAGCGGGGACGCGGAACTCAGCACCCAGAAGGGCGACCTGACCATCACCGAGGCCGTGCGCGGCACCGTCACCCTGCGCACCGAACAGGGCGACGTCACCATCGGCGCCGCCCGCGGCACCTCCGCCACCCTCGACGCCGGCACCTCCTACGGCCGCGTCGCCAACACCCTCCAGAACACCGGCACCGCCACCCTGGCGGTCCGGGCCACCACCGCCCACGGCGACATCACGGCCCGCAGCCTCTGACCACCACCACCATCACCACCACCGTCACTACCGCCAGCGAGACCCGCCCCATGACAAAGGCGGCGTGCACCGACCGGTCGTCGGTGCACGCCGCCTCGTTCGTGTGCGGCCGTGGGGCGTTCAGTGCTTCGGCGTCTCCATCGGCCGGTTCTGCCAGGGACGGCACACGCCCAGGAAGCAGGCCATCGCGGCCAGCGCGCTGCCCAGCTGGACCGCGGCCATCGGCACCGCCGTCTCCTTGCCCGCGATCCCGACGAGCGAGGACGCGATCGCGCCCATGACGAAGCACGACGTACCGACCAGCGCGGAAGCCGAACCCGCGGCGTGCGGGGTGCGCATCAGGGCCAGCGCGTTGGTGTTCGGCAGGATCAGGCCCAGCGAGGAGATCATCACGAACAGACAGGCCGCGATCTGCACCGTCCCCGGGTCACCGAAGACGCCCTGGGTCACCATCAGCAGCGTGAACCCGCCGGCGGCCAGCAGCGCGAGCCCGTACCCGAGGACCGTGTCCAGCCGGACCCGGCCCACCAGGACCTTGCCGTTGATCTGGCCGGTGACCAGCAGACCGAGCGAGTTGAGGCCGAACAGCAGCGAGAAGGTCTGCGGGGACGCCCCGTAGATGTCCTGGATGACGAACGGCGAGGCGGCGATGTACGAGAACAGCGCCCCGTACGCGAAGCCGTTCGTCATCAGATACCCGGTGAAGACCCGGTCGATGAACAGCCCCCGCATGATCCACATCGCCCCGCGCACTCCACCGCGCTGGCGCCGCTCGGGCGGCAGGGTCTCCGGCAGCCGGCGCCACACCAGCACCGTGAGCGCGATACCGATCGCGGTGAGGACGACGAAGATGCCCCGCCAGTTGGTGAAGTGCAGGACCTGTCCGCCGATCACGGGCGCGATGATCGGGGCCGCGCTGGATATCAGCAGCAGCGTCGAGAAGAACCGGGCCATGGCCAGACCGTCGTAGAGATCGCGCACGACGGCCCTGGCGATGACGATGCCGGCCGATCCCGCGAGTCCCTGGAGCACCCGGAAGGCGATCAGCAGCTCGACGTTGGGGGCCAGCGCGCACATCGCGGCGGCGACGACGTACACCATCAGCCCGGCCAGCAGCGGCCCGCGCCGCCCCCACCGGTCGCTCATCGGGCCGACCACGAGCTGCCCGACGGCCATACCGATCAGGCAGGCGGTGAGCGTCAGCTGGACCGTCGAGGCGGACGCGCCCAGGCTGTGGGTGACCTCCGGCAGCGCCGGAAGGTACATGTCCATCGACATCGGCGGCACCGCGGCGAGGGCACCGAGGAGGAACGTGACCAGGAGCCCGGTCCAGCGCACCGACCTGTCCGTGCCGGCCGGGTCCCGTCTGCCCTTCGCCGGGGACCGCGCCCCCGGGAATCGCCTGCCTTTGGCGGTGGCTTCCTCGGCTTGCTGAGACATGCGCCCTCCGCGTCCAGTTCGTTTCGTGGCCAAAGCCGATGCTCGCAGCAGACCACTACAGAACCGGCAGCGTGTGGGTGGCGTCTGAGGCCAGGCGATACCGCGACAAGGCCGTTGATCTGCCCGGGTCGAGACTCGTCAGTGCGCTGCTCGAGTTTCCCTCGGAACGGCTCGGATGACTTTGGGGCGGCCTTGGCGCGGGGAGTTCGGCCGTGTCACTATTCCTGCACGCCTTCCCTGCCCAAAATCGTTTCGAGGGCAGTGAATTGAGCGAGTGTCCACCGGTTCTGTACCGGTGAGACCGCGTCCGTGCCAGGTCGGCACCGGTTTCCTCACACACCCGATTCCCGCGCGCCGCGGTGTTTTCTCCCGTGCGCTGCGCTCGCTCCGGAAGCTGTGCGCAGATTCTTCACGTACAGAAGGCAGACTCTAGAGAAAGTAGAACCCAGATATGCCCAGGCTATGCAAGCCCGCGGTGAGCGCGCCGGAACACGTCATCACCATCGAAGAGACTCTCGAGTTCGCCGCGAAAGCCCATGCGGGAAAGCCGCAGCTTCCTCTGGCGCTCCGGCTGATCCGGAACACCGGGGTGCTGAAGCGGCATATCGTCCAGCCCATCGAGCAGACCCTGGGGCACCCGGGCCTGACCGAGCGCAACCGCATCTACGAGGCCGAGTCCCGCAGGCTCACCCCGCCGGTCATCGAGGAGGCCCTGCGCAACGCCGACGTGGCGGCCCGTGACATCGACGCCATCATCTACGTGTCGTGCACCGGCTTCAGCATGCCCTCGCTGACCGCCTGGCTGATCAACCGGCTCGGCTTCCGCTCCGACACCCGCCAGATACCCATCGCCCAGCTCGGCTGCGCGGCGGGCGGCGCGGCGGTCAACCGCGCCCACGACTTCTGCCTGGCCCACCCCGGCAGCAACGTCCTGATCGTCTCCTGCGAGCTGTGCTCGCTGTGCTACCAGCCCGACGCGGACGACATCGGCTCGCTGCTGTCCGACGGGCTGTTCGGCGACGCGGTCGCGGCCGCCGTGGTCCGCGGCAACGGCGGAGTCGGCATCGAGCTGGAGCGCAACGCCTCCTACCTCATCCCGAACACCGAGGACTGGATCTCCTACGCCGTCAAGGACACCGGCTTCCACTTCCAGCTGGACCGCCGGGTGCCCGGCACGATGGAGCCGCTCGCGCCGGTGCTGCGCGAGTTCGCCAAGGACCACAGCTGGGACGCCGGCAAGCTCGACTTCTACATCGTCCACGCCGGCGGACCGCGCATCCTCGACGACCTCGCCAAGTTCCTGGAGGTCGACCGCACGGTGTTCCGCCACAGCTGGTCCACCCTCACCGAGTACGGCAACATCGCCAGCGCCGTCGTCTTCGACGCGGCCCGCAGGCTGTTCGAGGAGGACACCCCGGTCCAGGACGCCACCGGCCTGATCGCGGGCTTCGGTCCCGGGATCACCGCCGAGATGGCGCTGGGCCGCTGGAGCGTGGACGCCCCCGCAGACCTGGACTGAGTCCCACGCGGTGCACCGGAATCCTCGCTCAAGTGAAATTCTGCGCGGACAAAGGAAGCTGACCCCATGACTGGCCTCATCCTCCCGCCCGGGCAGGGGCGAAAGCTGATCACCAAGACACAGGAAGTGACCTTCAAGGCCACGCAGGAGCACGGCTCCGCCATATCGATCTTCGAGGTGGTCGTACCGCCCGGATTCGATGTCGGAGCACATGTCCACAGCGAGTCACAGGAGTTCTTCTACGTCCTGGAAGGGGAGCTTCAGCTCCTGGCATTCGAGCCGACCCGGCGCACCGAAAAGGACTGGCACGAATGGGAGTCGCCCGACGGGGACAAGGCCGTCCAAGCCACCGAGGGTGCCTTCATGTTCGTACCCCCCGGAACTCCGCACGCCTTCAGGAACGCCTCCGGTAAACCGGTGCGCATGCTGTTCCAGTGCTACCCCTCACCCATTCACGAGCTGTACTTCGAGGAGATCGCGGAGATCTGGGCGACCGGGGGAATCGACCCCGCAGCCATCGAAGAGATGCGTAAGCGCTACGACGTCAGCCAGATCACGCCGCAGCGCTACGACCCGCCTGTCCTTCTCGATCCCCACTCCTCCGAACCGCGCGGAGCGTAAACAGAGATGAGCGACATCGACAAGATCCCCCTGGTCTTCGCAAGCCTCGGGGAGCAGGAACTGGCCGCCGTCGCCGAGGTGTTCGCCTCGGGCTGGGCGGCCGGCCAGGGACCCAAGGGCCAGGCCCTGGAGGCCCAGCTGAAGGAACGTTACGGGGCCGGTGACGCGGTCGCGGTGAGCAACTGCGGCGCCGCCCTGCACCTGGCGATGCTCGCGTTCGGCGTCAAGCCGGGCGACGAGGTCATCGTCGCCGACTACACGTTCCCCGCCCCCGCCCACGCGGTGCGCTACGTCGGCGGGACCCCCGTCTTCGCCGACGTCCGCGCCGACACCGGCACCGTGGACCCCCAGTCGGTGGCGGACCTCGTCACCCCCCGGACCGTCGGCATCATCGCCGTCGACACCGTCGGCCTGCCCGCGGACTACACGGAACTCCAGGCCATCGCCGACCGGCACGGGCTGTTCCTCGTCGAGGACGCCGCCTGCGCGGTCGGCGCGACCTACCAGGGACGCGAGGCGGGCGCACTGGCCGAGGTGGCCTGCCTGTCCTTCCACGGACGCAAGGGCGCCACCAGCGGCGAAGGCGGCGCCTTCATCGCCACCGACCCGGCCATCGGCGCGAAGGCACGCCAGCTCTCCGCCTTCGGCATCGGCAGCATCTTCGACATGGGCCAGGTCATCGGCCTGCCGATCCCCGAGTTCACCGAGATCGGCTACAACTTCAAGCTCTCCGACATCGCCGCGGCGATCCTGACGGTCCAGCTCGGCCGTATCGAGGAGCTGCTGGCACGCCGACGCGCCGTCGCCGCCCGCTACGCCGAACTCCTCGCCGACGAGGAGCTGCTGACGCTGCCGCACGTACCGGCCGACCGCACCCACGCCTGGCAGTCCTACCTGGTGACGCTGGACGCGAGCGTCGACCGCGGCGCCGTCGCCACCGAACTGCGCGCCCAGGGCATCGGCACCCTGCACGGCACCTGGGCCAACCATGTGCAGCCCGCCTTCGACGCGCGGCAGGTGTGCCCGGTCTCGGCGGACCTCTTCCAGCGCAACCTCGGCATACCCATGCACGCCGAGCTGACCATGAGCCAGGTCGAGCGGGTCTGCGAGGTCCTGCGCACCGCGCTGCGCACCCACGCCACGTCCGCCCGGACCCTGAAGGGAGCGGCATGACCAGCAACCAGCCTGCACCGGACGGTGTGATGAGGCTGATCAACGGCTACTGGAACACCGGTGTCATCGGCGCCGCGGCCACCCACTCCCTCTTCACCCACCTGGACAACGGCGCGGGCACGGCCGCCGAGGTGGCCGCCCGCGCCGAGATCTCCGAGCGCGGCGCGCAGAGCCTGCTCGACGGTCTGGTCAGCGTGGAACTGGTGGTGCTCCAGGACGGCCGCTACCGCAACTCCCCCGAGGCGGCGGCCTTCCTCGTCGAGGGCAAGCCCGCCTCCCTGGCCGGCTTCGCCAAGCTCAAGCTCCAGCACACGGGCAGCCTCACCGACCTCCCCGAGGTCGTCCGTATCGGCGGGCCGCTGGCCGGCGGTGAGACCGAGGTGGCCGACAACCCGCACTGGGAGGGCATCGTCCCGGCCATCGCCGCGGTGTCGGTTCCCGCGGCGGACGCCGGAGTCGAGGCGCTCGGCATCGCCGACGCCGGTGAGATCACCATCCTCGACGTGGGCGGCGGCTCGGGCATCTACTCGTCGATCTGGCTGAAGGCCAACCCGGCCGCCCGCGCGGTCCAGCTCGACTGGGAGCCGATCAACGCGATCGCCCGCCGGCTGGTGGGGGAGCAGGGCGTGGGCGACCGCTTCACCACCCTCGACGGTGACTTCCACACCACCGACTTCGGCACCGGGCTGTACGACGTCGCCGTGTACTCCCACATCGCCCACCAGGAGAACGCGGAGAGCAACATCGAGGTCTTCACCCGGCTCCGCAGGGCCCTGAAGCCCGGCGGCGCCCTGGTGGTCGCCGACTACGTCGTCGACGACGACCGCGGCGCTCCGGCGTTCCCGCTGCTCTTCGCCCTGGAGATGCTCCTCAAGAGCAACGAGGGCGGCACCTGGCGGCGCTCGGAGTACCGCGACTGGCTGGTCAAGGCGGGATTCGAGGACGTCTCCTTCCACGCGGCGCCGCCCGCCACGATGGTCATCGCCCGCTAGTGGACGGCCAGTTCGCCGTGGAGACAACGAACGGTGGGGACATGCGGGACGACACCGACCCGGCAGACCTTTCGATCATCGAGGAAGTCTCCCGGCTGGTGGGAGTGGACTGCGCGCCGCGGACGGTCCGGCCGATCCTGTCCGCGTACGGGGACACCCTCGCACGGGCCGTCGTCGCCTTCCGGGTGGCGACGGGGGAGCGCAACTCCGGTGATCTCGACTGCCGTTACACCATGCTCCCGCCCGAGGTGGACCCGTACGCCGTCGCCGTGTCGAACGGGCTGATCGAGGCGACCGACCATCCCGTCGGCAGCCTGCTGGCCGAACTCCACGCGGGATTCCCCATCGGGTTCAGCGGTATCGACTTCGGGGTCGTCGGCGGCTTCAAGAAGACCTGGTCCTTCTTCCCCCTCGACGACCTCAAGCCGCTGTCCGAACTGGTCGCGCTGAAGTCGATGCCGGCCAGTGCGGCCCAGAACCTCGACCTGTTCACCCGCTACGGCGTGGCCGACAAGGTGAGCCTGGTCGGCATCGACTACCGGCACCGCTCGGTGAACCTGTACTTCGGGGCGGCACCCGCCTCCGTCTTCGAGCCCGAGGCGCTCACCTCGCTCCTGGCGGAGGTCGGGCTGCCCGCGCCGAGCGAGCGGCTGCTGCGCTTCGCCACCGGCGCGTTCGGCATCTACGCCACCCTGACCTGGGACTCCCCGAAGGTCCAGCGGATCACCGTCGCCGCCATGACCGACGACCCGCTGTCCCTGCCGGTGACCGTCGAGCCGGACATCGAGGACTTCCTGAAGAACAGCCCGTACCCCACCGACGGCCACCAGTTCGTCTACGCGATCACGGTGGCGCCGGGCGGGGAGTACCACAAGCTCCAGTCGTACTACCGATGGCGATCCCAGGTGGAGACCACCCTGCTGGTGCCCGACAGCCAGTAACGGCACGCCGGCCACCCCCCGCAACCCAGCCGAACCTGTCGAAGGAAACTCTCATGAACATTGCCCTGTGGATCATCGCGGGAGTGCTGGGCGCGGCCGCTCTGGCGGGCGGTGCCCAGAAGCTGGCCCAGCCCAAGGCGAAGCTGGCGGCCGGCGGCTATGGCTGGGTCGACGACTTCAGCGCCGGCGGCGTCAAGACGATCGGTGCCCTGGAGGTGCTGGCCGGGCTGGGCCTGATCCTGCCCGCCGCGCTCGACATCGCGCCGGTCCTGGTGCCGCTCGCCGCGACGGGCCTGGTGCTGCTGATGATCGGCGCCGCCCTCACCCATCTGCGCCGCCACGAGGCCCAGGCGATCGTGGTGAACGTGGTCCTGCTCGCGGTCGCCGCCTTCGTGGCATGGGGCCGCTTCGGCCCCCACTCCTTCTGAGCCCTCCCGGGTCTGTCCCCCGCTTCCCGCACCCAGCCGGCGACCGCCCGCACGTCCACCGCCCACCACAAAGGAGACAGCCCACATGAAGGGCTCTGTGGCCTACCGCTCGATACAGAAACGCGGTCTGCACATCGGCCTGCTGCCCGAAATGGCGGCCGCCGTCAACCCGTCGACCCCGATCAGCCTCGACCACGACCTGGGTGTCCTCCCCGAGGCCGGACGGCGTCTGACGGTGGCCCGGTACGCCGAGTACGTCGACGACCTCGCGGCCCGGCTGTGGGCGGCCGGTGTCCGCACCGACGAACGCGTCGTCATCTACAAGACGGCCAACGCCGACCACTGGATGCTCGCCGCCGCCGTCTCCCGTATCGGCGGCGTCGTCGTGAACCTGTCGCCGGCCCTGGACCCCACGACCGTGAGCGTCCTGCTGGAGCGGGTCGACCGGCCGACCCTGCTCACCGACGGCACCAAACTCGACGTCCTCGCCGACGTGCCCCTCACCGACCTCACCCGACGGGTCATCACCTCGGCCGACCACCGGCCCGGGTCGATCTCGCTGGCCGAACTCGCCGGCAGCCCCCGGGTCAGGCCCGTCGTGCGGCCCATCGACGAGGCCGCCGTCATCACCCACACCTCCGGCACCACCGGCATCCCCAAACTCGTCGTGCACACCCCCCGCACCCAGGGCGTCCGCCTCCTGCCCCAGTGGCGGCTGCTGTCCCTGATGCGCAGGAAGGAGACCGTCGCGATCAACGTGCCCTTCGTGCACTCGCGGATGGTCGCGGCGATGTCCCTGGCCCTGCTGAAGGAGTACCCGGTCCTCCTCATGCGGGAGACCGGCCCCGCCGAGGTCGCCGAACAGTTCCTCGAGCACCGGCCCGCCTTCGTCGAGGCGCTGCCCAACTCCCTGATGGAGTGGGAGGACCTCGCCGACGACCCGCGCGCCCCGTTCGCATCGGTGAAGGTCTTCAGCTCCACCTTCGACGCCATCCACCCCGGCACCATGAGCCGCCTCCTCAAGGCGTCCGAGCGGCGAGGCGCCCTGTTCTTCCAGATCTACGGGCAGAGCGAGGTCGGCCCGGCCGTCGGCCGCGCCTACTTCCGGGGCTCCGCGCACAAGGCCAACGGCCGCTGCGTGGGCTGGGCCATGCCGAACGGCGCCGCGCGGATCCGCGTGGTCAGCCGCGACGGCAACACCCCCTCCGAGACCAGCCCCGGCTCCATCGAGGTCGCCTGGGACGGCATCGCCAAGACCTACTTCGGTGAGCAGGACCGCTACGACACCAACCGCGACGGCCAGTGGTGGCGGACCGGGGACGTCGGCTACCGCACCCGGTTCGGCTGCCTGCACATGCTCGACCGCGAGATCGACATGATCCCCGGCGTGAAGAGCTCCCTGGAGATCGAGGACGTCGTCCTGGGCCGGCTGCACGAACTGACCGAGCTGGTCGTGGTCCAGGGCCCCAACTCCGAGCCGGTACCGGTGATCTGCACCGTCGACGACAAGCCGCTGGACCCGGACCGCTGGCGGGAGGCCGTCGCCGGGTTCCCCCAGCTCGCCGACCCCGTGCGGATCCCGCAGGCCGAACTGCCCAGGACCGCCACGCTCAAGGTGCAGCGCCGCGCGCTGGCCCAGCGGTTCGAGCAGCTCCAGGAGCAGGCGTGAGCGGTGATCAGCACTCCGCCGTGGCTGTGCCGTCAACTCACCAGAAGGGGACCAACGCCGTGACACCGCAAGCGACGCTCGCCCGATTCCGCGAGTACATGGTGGGACCGTCGCGGTTCATGACCCTGCTGTCCGTCTTCGAACTGGGCGTCGTCGACGCCCTGCGCGAGACGCCCGGCCTGACCGCGGCCGAGCTGGGAAAGCAGGCCGGAGCCAAGGCGGACGCCCTCGAACAGCTGCTGTTCCTGCTGGTCAAGGAAGGTTTCGTCGCCTATGACGAGACCTCCGGCGGCTACCGCCTCGACGGCCTCGCCGAGGTCGCCGAGAGCGACCTCGCGCGGGCCCTGGCCTACATGAACCTGATCAAGGTCACCGCGCTCAGACAGCTGTACTACCTCACCGAGTCCGTGCGCACCGGCACGGTCGTCGGCCTCAAGGAGCTCTACGGCTCCGAGGGCACCCTGTACGACGCGGTCGCCGACCACCAGGACCTCAACGACTCCTGGCTCAAGCTGATGAACACGGTCACCGCCAACATCGACCCCTGGTTCTTCGCCAACATCGACGTCCCGGCCGGCTCCCGGGTGCTCGACGTCGCCGGCAACACCGGACTCGGAGCGATCCACACCTACCGGCACAAGGCGTCCGACGGCCTGACCGTGACCACCTTCGACCTGCCCGACAAGGAACCCAGGGCGCTGGCGAACTTCAGAGCCGAAGGCCTCCAGGAACACCTGTCGTTCATCGGCGGCAACGTCTTCGAGGAGATCCCCCAGGGGTTCGACGTCGTCCTGATCAAGCACTTCCTGGACATGTTCGACAAGGACAACGTGCTCAGGATCCTTAAGGGCGTCAACGCCTCGCTGGAGGACGGCGGCCAGATCCACATCCTGGTGCCGGTGTACCCCGAGGACATCACGGAGACCGACAACTACAACGTCGACTTCTTCCCGGCCTTCTTCATCGGCGCCGCCATGGGACAGGGCGGCCCGCAGAAGCTGTCGGTCTACCGGAGCCTGCTGGAGCAGGCCGGGTTCAAGGTGACCCAGGCGGTCACCAAGGACGCCGCCGACATCCCGCCGGACGTCATCCCCGTCCAGGCCATCCTCAGCGCGACGAAGGTCGCCTGACCGCCGCCCACGGCCACTTCGGGCGCGAGCCGGATCACCACCGTTACGGAAAGAGGTCGGTTGCAATGACACCGGAAGCGACGCTGGCGCGGTTCCGCGAGTACATGGTGGGACCGTCGCGGTTCATGACGCTGGTGTCCTGCTTCGAGCTGGGCATCATCGACGCGCTGCGCGAGACGCCCGGCCTGACCGCGGCCGAACTGGGCGAGGTGGCCGGCGCGAAACCGGACGCCGTGGAACAGCTTCTGCTGCTGCTCGTCAAGGAGGGCTTCGTCGCCCACGACGAGGCCTCCGGCGGCTACCGCCTCGACGGTCTCGCGGGCGTCTCCGAGAAGCTCATCGACCAGGCGCTCGCCGATCTGTACATGATCAAGGCGGTCACGCTGCGGCAGCTGTTCTACCTCACCGAGACCGTCCGCGCCGGCGAGGTCGTCGCCCTGAAGGAGCTGTACGGATACGACGGCGACCTCTACGGCGCCCTCGGCGAGCTGCCCGAACTGCGCGAGCCCTGGGCGAGGTTGATGGACACCGTCACCGCCCACGTCGACCCCTGGTTCTTCGCCAACATCGACATCCCGGCCGGGTCCAACGTGCTCGACCTCGCCGGGAACACCGGGCTCGGCGCCGTCGACACCCTCAAGCTGAAGGGCTCGCCCGGACTGCGGGTCACCACCTTCGACCTTCCCGACAAGGAAGCCGAATGCCTGGCGAACTTCCGGGCCCAAGGCGTGGAAGAGACCTGCTCGTTCATCGGCGGAGACGTCTTCGAGGGCGTTCCCCAGGGCTTCGACGTCGTCCTGATCAAGCACTTCCTGCCCATGTTCGACAAGAGCGACGTCCTGCGGATCCTCGACGGCGTCAGCAGGTCGCTGGAAGTCGGCGCACAGGTCCACGTACTGGTGCCGGTGTTTCCCGAGGACATCAAGGACCCCGACAACTACACCGTCGACTTCTACTCCAGCTTCTTCGTCGGCTGCACCATGGGCAAAGGCGGTCCGCAGAAACTCTCGACCTGGCAGAGCTGGCTCGAGGAATCCGGGCTCAAGGTCACCAAGGCGGTCATGGACGACTGGGACAACCTGCCCCCGCACGCCCTCACCGCAGAAGCCGTCCTCTCCGCGACAAAGGTCGCCTGAAACTCCTCGAACCGCAATCGAAGGCTTGAGCCTGGAGGAAGAATGTCCGTGTCAGAAAAAGCGGAAGCCGTCTATTCCGCCATCGAGGAAGCGTCCGGCCTGCTGGACATCGACTTCCCCCGGGACAAGGTCCGCTCGGTCCTGGACGCGTTCGGCGACGGGGTCTCGGAGGAGTCCCTGGTCGTCCTCGCCATGGCCGGCGGTGAACGTCACCGGGGCGACATCGACTACAACTTCACGGTGCCGCTCGAAGCGGGCGACCCGTACGACATAGCCGTACGGGAGGGCTGGATCGAGAAGACCGACCACCCTGTCGCCAACCTGATCCCCGAGATCCTCGCAAGCTCCGCCGTCACCTTCTACGGCATCGAGTGCGGAGTGGTCGGCGGATTCAAGAAGACCTACATCTTCTTCCCGCTCGACGACCTGGGCGACCTTTCGGTGCTCGCCTCGCTCCCGTCCATGCCGAGCAGCCTGGCCGAACACGCCCGCACCTTCTCGGACATCGGCATGGGAAAGCGTGTGTCGATCGTGGGGATCGACTACACCAAGAAAACGGTGAACATCTATTTCATGGCCGGCGGCCTCGACGAGAAGACCGTCCTCTCGGTGCTGAGCGACACCGGGCTGCCGAAGCCGAGCACACCGGAACTGCTGGAATTCGTCCAGAACTCCTTCTCGATCTACCCCACCTTCAGCTGGGACTCCCCGGACATCGACCGGATCTGCTTCTCGGTGGTGAGCCCGAACCCGGAGTCGTACCCGACGACGCTGTTCCCGGAGATCTCGGAGTTCGCGAAGAGCGCCCCGTACGAGTACGACGGTGCGCGCGTCCTCGTCTACGGCGAGACGATCTCGCGCAAGGAGGAGTACCACAAGCTCGCCGTGTACTTCCGCCGCCCGGCCTCGTTCTGGAACAACCTGCCGCTGGCCGCCACGTTCGAACAACTCGTGGCCGCCTGGCGCGCCCAGCAATGACATCAAGCACTTCAAGCAGTTCGAGCAGTTCGAGCAGTTCGAGCAGTTCAAGTAATTCAGGGACATCGAAGGGCATCCGGAGGAGCCATGTCCGAAACCGTTGAGATCGAAGAGCGCAGCGCCGCCGTCGACGCGCTGGGCGGGGTGATCGGCGAGGCCGGCGCGGCCGCCCTGGAGGGCCCGCGCGAGCAGCTCACCGAGAGCGCCCTGCGCGCCGCCTTCGCGCTGTGGGAGGACCCGGAGGTCCGCCCGAAGCTGCTCGGGATCCTCCAGGCCGCCGTCAACAGCGAGGAAGGCGCCGAGCAGATGCGCCGCTTCATCGCCGAACAGCTCTTCGCACAGGCCGGCAAGTCCATCGGCGCCGAGGACCTGGACATCTACCAGATGGCCGAGTTCCTCGGGGTGCCGCCCGTCAACTTCGGCGCGGCGGCCGGGCAGGTCTGGGGCGCCGTCCTGATGCGCTACGTCATCAAGCTGGAGCCGATCGCCTCCATACCGGTCGACGACCTGATCAAGCTGATCAACCCGACGCTCCACCGCTATCTGGGCGCGGCGCAGTGATCTGAGGAGGCGACATGTCCGAAGCCATCGAGGCCCAGGAACGCGGCGTCGCCTGGGACACGCTGGGCGGCGCCCTGGGCGAGGCCGGCGCCGCCGCGCTCGCCGGGTCGCGCGAGCAGCTCGCCGAGGGCCTGCTCCGCGGGGCCTTCGCGCTGTGGGAGGACCCGGAGGTCCGCCCGAAGCTGCTCGGGATCCTGCACGCCGCCGTCAACAGCGAGGAAGGCGCGGAGCGGATGCGCGGCTTCCTCGCCGACCAGCTCTTCGCACAGGCCGGCAGGTCCATCGGCGTCGAAGGGATGGACATCCACCGGGCGGCCGAGACCTTCGGCGTACCGGCCGTCCACATCAACGCGGCGGCCGGGCAGGTCTGGGGCGCCGTCCTGATGCGCCACGTCGTGAAGCTGGAGCCGATCGCGTCGGTGCCGGCCGAGGAACTGATCCAGCTGCTCAAGCCCACGATCCAGCACTACCTGGGCTGACCCTCGCCCGGCCCCGCCGCACCGTGCTCAAGCCCCGCACCCGCACAAGGAGATGTGTCGTGACCACTGAAGTGATCCCCCGGACCGCCCGGGGCCAGGAACCGACCGCCGCGGCGCGGCGTACCGTCGAGGAGCTGCTTCAGCGGGTGCAGGACCGGCTGACGTCCTTCCTCGCGGCCGAGCGCGCCCGTTACGCCGAGGTCGACGAGCGGGCGGTGGTCGCCATCGACGCGCTGTCCGACCTGGTCGAGGCGGGCGGCAAACTCGTCCGCCCCGCCTTCTGCCTCGCCGGCTACCTCGCCGCGGGCGGCGACGCGGAGGACCCCGGGATCGTGGCGGCCGCCGCGGCCCTGGAGCTGCTGCACATCTCCGCCCTGGTCCACGACGACGTCCTGGACGACTCCCGCACCCGGCGCGGCAAGCCCGCCGTCCACCTCCTGCACTCCACACTGCACCGCAGCCGCGGCTGGCAGGGCGAGTCACGCCGCTTCGGCGAGGGCGTCGCCCTCCTCGTCGGCGACCTGGCCCTGGTCTACTCCGACGAGCTGATGTCCCACGCACCGGCGGCGGCCCGCCCCGAATGGCACCACCTGCGCTCCGAAGTGATGATCGGCCAGTACATGGACGTCGCCGCGGCCGCCGAGTTCTCCGTCGACCCGGCACTGTCCCGGCTGATCGCCCTCATCAAGTCCGGCCGCTACACCATCCACCGCCCCCTGGTCGTCGGCGCGAGCGCGGCGGGCTGCGCCGACCTCGCGCCCGCCCTCGCCGAGTACGGCGAGGCGGTCGGCGAGGCGTTCCAGCTCCGCGACGACCTGCTCGACGCGTTCGGCGACTCCGCCCAGACCGGCAAGACAGCCGGCCTCGACTTCAGCCAGCACAAGATGACCCTGCTCCTCGGCTGGGCGATGCAGCGCGACGCACAGATCCACGGCCTCATCACCGAACCCGGCCACACCCCCGACGAGGTACGCGGCCGGCTCCTGGACACCGGCGTCCCCGAGGACGTCGAACGGCACATCGCCGACCTCGTCGACAAGGGCTGCGCGGCCATCGCCGACGCACCCGTCGACCCCGTGTGGCGCGGCGAACTGACCAACATGGCCCTGCGCGTGGCCTACCGGAACAAGTGACCGGCCCAAGGACGACACCTGGAGGAACAATGTCGGGAACCGCGCAGCTGGCGGATGTCTTCGCCGGCGTCGAGGAATCGGCGGGGCTCATCGACGTGGCCTGCTCACGCGAGAAGGTCTGGCCCGTCCTGGAGGCCTACGAGGACGCGTTGCCGCAGGCCATCATCGCCTTCCGGGTGGCGACCAACTCCCGCCACGAAGGGGAGTTCGACTGCCGCTTCACCATGCCCCGGCACATCGACCCCTACCTCCGCGCCCGCGCCCACGGCTTCGTCACCGAGACCGGCCGCCCCGTGGAGTCCCTGCTCGCCGACATCCAGCGGCACTGCCCCATCGACAGCTACGGCATCGACTTCGGGATCGTCGGCGGCTTCCGGAAGATCTGGGTGTACTTCCCCGGCGGCAGCTCCCAGAGCCTCGCCAAGCTCCGCGACCTGCCGTCGATGCCGGCCGCCCTCGCCGACAACTTCGCGTTCTTCGCCGACCGCGGTCTGGCCGAGAAGGTGGACGTCGTCGCGATCGACTACCGCAGCGGCACCGTCAACCTGTACTTCACCGGCTTCCCGGACGACCTGCGCCGGCCGTCGCAGGTACTGGCGATGCACCGCGCCATGGGGATGCCCGACCCCAGCGAGCAGATGCTCCGGTTCTGCGAGAAGTCCTTCGGTTTCTACGCCACGTTGAGCTGGGACTCCCCGAGGATCGAGCGCATCGCCTTCAGCGTGAAGACCCAGGATCCGCTGTCGCTGCCCGCCCGGCTCGGACCGAAGATCGAGCACTTCGTGAAGAGCGTCGCCTACGGCACCGACGACCCGAAGATGGTGTACGCGGCCATGACGTCGTCGGGCGAGGAGTACTACAAGCTCCAGTCGTACTACCGGTTCCGGACGCGCAGCAGGCTGGACCTGATGCCGTCGATCGACCATGCCGCCGACGCCGCGTAGCGCGAGCGGGCCCGCGGAGTTCCGGTTCAGCCGGATGGAGCGCCTCCTGCGGGGCGATGCGGTCCGTACCGTGACGGTGGACGGCACGCCCGCCGAGTTCGTCACGGACGCCGACCTCGTCCACCGCATCCTCGTCAGGGACGGCAAGCACTACGGCAAGGGCGAGCTGTTCCAGAAGGCCAGGATCCTCAGCAAGGCGGGGCTGCTCGCCGAGGACGACGCCCTGCACCGGCACTACCGGCGGCTGGCGCACCCGTATCTGCGCACCGGGGCGGTCCTCGACCACGCCCCGGTCATGGAGAAGGTCGCCCGGGACACGGCGGCCTCCTGGCGTCCCGGCCGGCCCGTCGACGTCCAGGCCGAGATGTGCCGGGCGGCGAGCGGCATCGCGCTGAGCACCCTCTTCGGCGGACTGCCGGGCGAGGTGTCGACGGTGCTCGTCGAGCATCTCGCCGTCCTGGCCCGGGAGATGATCGGGAAGCCGCTGCACGGAAGGGCGGCCCTGCGGCGCCGGCCCGCCCAGCGGCTCGCGAAGGCCTTCGCCGGTTTCCGTTCCCGCCTCGCCGCATGCCTCACCGACCGCATCGACGCACCCGACTCCACGGCGGGCTACCTCGCGGCACTCCTGTCGGACGCCGAGCGCAACGGCACTCCCGCCCTGAGCACCGGCCAGATCTGCGACGAGGCCGTCATGATGCTGACCGCGGCCACCGTCACCACGGCATCGGTGATGTCCTGGGCCCTGTACGTGCTCGCCCGGCACCCCCTGATCGAGGAGCAGGTCCTCAAGGACCTGGCGCGGACGGCGGGTTCGCACGCGGGCACCCCGTCCGGGCACGGGCACGGCCCGCCCGGCTACACCCTGCGCTTCCTGGCGGAGGTCCTGCGCCTCCACCCGCCCGTGTGGATCACCTGCCGCAAGGCCCTCTCCGACGTCACCCTGGGCGAGCGCACGTTCCCCGCGGGCACACACGTGATGTTCAGCTCCTACCTCCTGCACCGGGACCCCGGCCGCTACCCGGACCCGCACCGCTTCGACCCGGACCGCTGGCTCACCATCAGGCCGACCGCGCACGACACCTCCTACATCCCCTTCGGCGCCGGAGCCCGGGGATGCGTCGGAGAGGCGTTCGCCTGGAAGGAACTCGAGATCCTGCTCACCGCGGTCATCCAGGAATGGCGGCTGACCCTCCCGCCCGGCAGCAGGATCCGCACAGCCGCGGACACCACCCTGCACCCACAACGACTCCTGATGACCCCCCGACCGCGATGACCCGCCCCGCCCACGCGCCCGATGCGCCGCCTTCGCACCCCGACCGGCCAAGGAGTGCCGTCATGCCGACCCCGATGACACACATACGGACCGCCGAACTCACCTCCCAGGCCTGGGCCGAGGCCCGTTCCATGGCGGGGGACAAGCCGGATCAGCCGGATCACGGCCGGCGCGCGCCGGGCTGCCTGGCGGCCGCCGCGCTGCGCGCGCACAGCACACTGTCGGCCGGGCTCGGGCACAGCGTCCCGTTCACCGCACTCGGCCCCAGCGGCGCGACGGTACGCGGACTCGCCGCCTTCCTCGCGGTCTACGCCGACCAGGACCGTCACTGAGGACGCGGCCCGACCGGTGCCGTCCCGGAGCCTTGACCTCCGCGGCAGCCGGGCTCGAACCCCCGTGACGCGCACGGGACATGACCCCGCGCCACCCCTAAGGTGGAGCTGCAAGTCGTCCCGCCCGCCTCCCCCCCCCGGAGGCGGGCGGGCGTGCCGGTACCCCGTCCGTCCCGCGGCCCCAGCCCCCCGCTGCGACGTACGCCCGCCGGCCCGATCCGGGCAGGGCTGTATCCGAAGACCTTCCGGCGCGCGGTCGACCCGCCGCCGACCGGGAGACGTGCGACTTCTGTCGGCGGCCCGACGCCCGCTCGGATCCAAGGAGGGGCCCGCATGAGCCGGATCGAAGAGTTCGAGGAGGCGCGGCCCCTGCTGTTCTCGATCGCCCGCCGGATGCTGGGCAGCGCGGGCCGGGCCGAGGACGCGGTGCACCAGGCCTGGCTGCACTACGAGGCCACCCCCGAACAGCCCGCCTCGGCACGCGAGTTCCTCACGGCCGCGGTCACCCGCATCTGCCTCGACGCACTGCGCCGCCCCCGCCCACGACGGGACCGGCACCCCGGGCCGTGGCTGCCCGAACCGTCGCCGGGCGGCAACCCGGCCGAGGCCCCGCCGACGGCCGTGCTGTCGCTGCTGGAGCGGCTGAACCCGCTGGAACGCGCCGTGTTCGTGCTCCGGGAGGTCCTGGGCTGCGGCCCCGCCCAGATCGCCTCCGCCGTGGGCTGCTCGGAAGCGGCCTGCCACCAGCTGACCGCCGCCGTGTCCAGGGCGTGCGACGGTGGCGCCGCAGCCCCGTCCTGGCCGCGTCGCATCGCCGGCGCGGAACACGTCGCCCGGGTCCTCGCCACGATCGTCCCGGCACTGGTCCGGGTCGGCGTCACCCTGGAGCCGCGGCAGGTCGACCACCGCCCCGGCGTGGTCTTCCGCGACCGCAACGGCACGGTTCTCAGCGCCCTCGCCCTCGACATCCTCGACGGGCGGATCCACACCATCCGCTGGGTGCGAGATCCGGACCTGTCCACCGCGGACACCCCCGCCCCGACCTGACCGGACGAGCGACACCCGGCCGGGACCGTAGGACCGGAGAAATAGGAGGAGCCCGCGTGACACGGACCGAGGAGTTCGAGGAACTGCGGCCGCTGCTGTTCGCGATCGCCTACCGCATCCTGGGCAGCGTGAGCGAAGCCGAGGACGCCGTTCAGGAGAGCTGGCTGCGCTGGGACGCCTCCTCGACCGTGCCCAGGTCGGCCAAGGCCTATCTGTCGACCACGGTGACCAGGATCTCGATGGACGTGCTGCGTTCGGCCCGAGTCCGGCGCGAGACCTACGTCGGGCCGTGGCTGCCCGAACCCCTGCTCACCGACTCCTACGAGGACCCGGCCCGCTCCGCGGAGCTCGCCGACTCGCTGTCCACGGCGGCCCTGTTGCTGCTGGAGCGGCTCTCCCCGCTGGAGCGGGCGGTGTTCGTGCTGCGGGAGGTGTTCGCCTTCGGCTTCGAGGAGATCGCGGCCGCGGTGGGGCGTTCGGAGGCGGCGTGCCGCCAGCTCGCGGTGCGGGCGCGGCGCCACATGGACGAGGGCCGGCCCCGCTTCGAGGCCGACCGCAAGGAGTGCGAGGTGCTCGCCGGGCGGTTCTTCGACGCCCTCAAGGAAGGCGACGTCGACAGTCTGCGCAAGCTGCTCGCCGCCGACGTGGAGATGGTCGGCGACGGCGGCGGCAAGGGCCCGCAGCTGGCCAGGACCATCGTCGGCGACGACCACGTGGCCCGGCTGCTCGCCTTCCTGTTCACCACGCTCGCCCGGGTGGACGGCACCCTGGAGGCCCGCGAGCTCAACGGCCAGCCCGGCGCGATCCTCCGCGACCGCGACAGCAAGGTCCTCAACACCTGGACACTGGACATCCTCGACGGCCGTATCCGGACGATCCGCTCGGTGACCAACCCCGACAAGCTCGGCCACCTGGGCCCGGTAGCAGACGCCTGGGCCCTCAACCGCGAGGCCCACCAGTCCCGCCGCACCACCAAGTGACACCCGCTCCTTGCTCCGTCACGCCGCCCGAGCCGTCTGGTGGGTGACCGTGTCCTGGAGGTGGCGGCGGCGTAGTTCGCCGGTGTCGGTGCGGGGAAGGCCGCCGAGGAGGAGCAGTTCGGCGGGGAGGTGAGCGGGTGGGACGCCCTGGGTGGTCAGGTGGGTGCGCAGGTCCAGGAGGGTGGGCGGGGTGCCTTCGTGGTC
>NZ_JABERD010000146.1 GCF_013044505.1 Streptomyces sp. S3(2020)
GTCGCCGTCGGCGCGCAGGGTGCGGCAGACGCGATAGCCGTTGAGCTTCGGAAGCATGATGTCGAGGACGATCGCCCCGTAGGTGTGCTCGCGGGCCAGCCACAGCCCGTCCACGCCGTCGTAAGCCACGTCGACGGCGAACCCCTCGGCCTCCAGACCGTCCCTGAGCCCGGCCGCGAACCGCTCCTCGTCCTCGACGACCAGCACGCGCATGCCTTCACGCTACGACTCGGGCCGGGGATACGCCCGCGGTCCGACGCCGCCGCAAGGCTTCACGGACCCCAGCTCCCCGTACGCACGTCCGCGCTTGCGACTGCGAGTGGGGCCTTCACGCTCTCTCACGTCTCAGTCCCCTGATCTCGTCCACGGCTTGCAGTCGGACGTCTTGAAGAACTCCCCTTCTGTGACCTTGACGGTCACCCGCCCAGTGGTCAGGTCGTTGGCGATGATGGATTCCGTCTCGCCGGACGTATCCCGCATGCGTGCCCAGTAGCAGTTGGGCCCTTGGGCGACCGACCCCTTGGTGGTGTAGGTGCCTGGTGCGATGTACTCGTCGTCGAGCGCGAGCGACGGGTCGTCATACTCCGGCGCGGAGTTCGTGACCTCGTAGGTCCCGTCCTGGACACCGATCGTCTCCTCGTCCGCATCCTTCGCAGTGCCTCCAGAGGAAGGGGCGGACGGCCCGACCGTGGGCGTGGTGGTGGTGTCGCGAGGGGCTGTGGTCTTGGTGGCCTTTTCTCTGCCGCTGTCTCGGTCGCCGTCACTGTCGGATCTGGTGCAGGCGGTGAGAAGCAGGCCCGCGGCGAGCACGGTGGCTGCGATGGCGCGAGTGCGCATGGTCCCCCCAGGGTCGTGCGTGCTGAGGGGGCATCATGCGCAGCGCGGGGACGTCGTATGGGGCGTGCGGCGACGAAGTGACCCCGAACGAGTGAACACCTCGCGGATGGCCACAACGGAACACAGGGCCCGCCGGTGATCGCAGTGGCAAAGATCACGAAGACGCCATGAGCAATCTGTGCAATTCCTGTGAGTTTGTCGAACTTTGCAGTCTTGGTATGCCGATTACTCTCTCTTGACCATCACATATGTGATGTTCATGCAAAGAGTGAAAGATCGGACGATCATGACGGTGCACAACCCCCTGCCTGGTGGGCAGGGGCGGCCTAGGTCGAGGAGAACCGCGCGGTGGACAGCCGGCGGCGTTTCCCTGGTCATGGCCATCACCCTGCTGGATGTGGCGAGTCTGCCCGCGGCCGCTTCGGCCCCGAACGCCCCGAACGCCCCCGCGCCGAAGAAGGCGGCGGCGACCCGGGCGGCCGACATCCCGTCGGCCCGCGTCGCGGCGAGGCTGTCCGGCAAGAGGGTGGAGGCGCTCTCCGAACGCACGGAGACGTCGACGACGTGGGCTAACAAGAACGGCAGCCTCACCACCGAACTGTCCGCGGGACCGATCCGGTTCCGGCAGGACGGCAAGTGGGTCGACGTCGACGTGGAGCTGCGTCCGTCCGGCTCGGGCGTGGAGCCGGTCGCACACCCCGAGGGCCTGCGGCTCGCGGGCCGCACCGGCACGCCGGCGAAGTCGTGGAAGGCCGCCCGTGAGGCGAAGGCGACCGACCTGGTGACGCTGGGCGAGGGTGCCCAGCAGATCACCCTCCAGTGGAAGGGCGGCCTGCCCGAACCGAAGCTGGACGGCACACGGGCGGAGTACGTCAACGCCGTGCCCGGCGCCGACGTGGTCGTCGAAGCCACGCGAACCGGCTTCGAGCAGTTCGTCGAGGTCAAGCAGCGCCCGTCCGTGACCGACTACTCCTACACCCTGCCGCTGAAGGCCAAGGGGCTCAAGGCCAGACAACTGCCCGACGGCAGCGTGCTGTTCACCGACAAGAAGAACAAGAAGCGGGCCGTCATGCCCGCGCCGGTGATGTGGGACTCCACCGTCGACAAGCGTTCCGGCGAACACACCCACAAGGCGCGCGTCGGCCTGAAGGTGGTGCAGAAGGGCTCCTCCGTCGACCTGGTGGTCACCCCGGACGCGAAGTTCCTCGCCGACCCGGAGACCAGGTTCCCGGTCACCGTGGACCCGTCGACGTCCTCGCTGTCCAACGTCTTCGACACCTACGTCCAGCAGGGCGAGACCGTCGACTGGTCCACCGACACCGAGCTGGACTTCGGCAACCCCGGCACGAAGAACGCCGACGGCACACCGCGCACCGCGCAGTCGTTCGTCTCCTGGAACACGACGCCCGTTCAGGACGCGCTGGTTCTCGACGCGAAGCTGAGCCTGTGGAACTTCCACTCGGGCAACACGGACTGCAAGGCGTATCCGTGGGAGGTGTGGTCCTCCGGCGCCGCTTCGACGTCGAGCCGGTGGACGAACCGTCCGACCATGACGGCGAAGAAGGCCACCTCGACGGAGACCCGTGGCAACACCGCCTGCACCTCGGCCCCCGACGGCTGGGTCAACGCCGACGTGACGACGCTGGTGCAGGAGTGGGCCTCGGCCAATGCCGCCCGCGGGCACATGGGCATCCGTGCGGCCGACGAGTCGGTGGTGGCGCAGTGGAAGCGGGTCAACTCCGCCAACGCCGCCGCCAATCCGCCCAAGCTGGTGGTGAACTACAACTACCGGCCGCGTACCGGCACCAGGCAGGAGGCCGGGCCGCCGTACTTCTCCTACAGCGGCGCCTACGTGGTGAACAGCACCACGCCCACGTTGCGCGACACCTTCGTCGACGCCGACGGTGACAAGGTCAACGGCACCTTCCAGATCTACGACAACGCCACCAACGCCCAGGTGGGCGACGTGATCGTGTCGAAGTACGTGCCCTCCGGCCAGGCAGCCTCCGTGACCGTGCCGTCCGGGGTGCTGGCCAACGGCAAGACGTACAAGTTCCGTACGTCGCCGTACGACGGCACGCATTTCAACACCGGCTGGTCGGCGTGGAAGACCTTCACCGTCGACACCAGCGCGCCCTCCGCCCCTGCCAAGATCACGTCCTCGGAATACCCGACGGGCAAGTGGAGCAAGGGAGCGGGCCAAGCGGGCACCTTCACCGTGACGCCGCCCGCGTCCGACCACAACTGGCTGGAGTGGTCGCTGGACGGCGTGACCTGGAACAAGGTCGCCACCGGCGGCGCGAGCGGTGACAAGAACCTCTCCGTCACCCCGTCCGACAACGGCGCGCAGTCCCTCCTGGTGCGGACCGTCGACAAGGCCGACAACCGGTCCTCCGTCGTGGAGTACACGTTCAACGTGGGAGCCGGTGGCTTCGTACGTCCCGGATCCGGCGACCGGACCGCTCGCCGGTTCACCCTGGAGGCCGAGACCGACGGCGGCAAGTACGACAAGGTCTCCTTCTCCTGGCGGCGCTCCGCCGCGGACGGCTGGCAGGCCGTGCCCGTCGGGCACGTCACCCAGGACGGCACCGCGCTCACCCAGTGGCCGGTGCCCCTGGCCAGCGGCAGGAACGCTCCGCTGGCCTGGAACGCCGCCTCCACCGTCACCCCCGACGGATCCGTGGAGCTCAAGGCCGACTTCACCGGCCCCGGCGGCGCCGCGGGCAGCACCGAGCCGCTCACCGTCGTGGTGGACCGCAACGCCGACGGTGCCGCGAACGAGGACGTCGGCCCCGGCTCGGTGAACCTGCTGACCGGCGACTACACCCTGTCCGCGGACGACGTGTCGGCGTTCGACCTCGCTGTCAGCCGCACGGCGCACTCCCGCCGTCCCGAGGCCGGTGCCCAGCAGGAGGACCAGGCCGCGATCTTCGGCAAGCAGTGGGTGTCGGGATTCGAGGCGCAGCTCAACGAGTCGGAGTACACCCATCTGGAGAGGATCTCCGACACGGCCGTCCGTGTGGTGCTCGCCGACGACAGCCCGATCCACTTCACCGCCAACGCGGCCAGGAACGGCTGGATACCCGAGCCGGGTGCCGAGGAGATGGTGCTCAAGGGCAGCGTCAACGGCACCTTCACCCTCTCCGACAGCTCCGGCACGGTGACCGAGTTCGCCAAGGCGGACCCGGCGGCATCCGCCTGGCAGGTCAAGAGCACCCTGTTCGACGGGCTGTCCAACTCCACCACCACGGTGATGTCGCAGACGGTCACCGTGGACGGCAAGGAACTGGCCCGGCCCACCCGGATCATCGCCGCGACCTCCGCCGCCACCGCCTCCGCCTGCGCGGCGGACCCGTCGACGAAGGGCTGCCGCCTTCTGGAGTACGTCTACGCCTCCAGCACGACGGCGACCTCCACGGCCCTGGGCGACATCAACGAGCAGGTCCGCGAGATCCGGTTGTGGTCCACCGAGCCCGGAGCCTCGGCCGCGACGTCCAAGGCCGTGCAGAGCTACCGGTACGACGACCAGGGCCGACTGCGCCGGGCCTGGAACCCGCAGATCAGCCCCGCGCTGGTGGTCGAGTACGGCTACGACTCCGCGGGCCGGGTCACCTCGCTGACGCCTCCGGGCGAGCTGCCGTGGACGTTCGCCTACGGCAAGGCGGGCAACGACGCGGCGGCCGGTGAGGGCATGCTCCTCAAGGCGACCCGCGCCGCGCTGAAGGAGGGCACGGCAGGCACCGTCGAGGGCGAGGCGACGACCAGTGTCGTCTACGACGTGCCGCTGTCCGGCGCCTCCGCCCCGTACGCGATGGACCGCGACACGGTCCGCACCTGGGGGCAGCAGGACATCCCCACGGACGCCACCGCCGTCTTCCCCGCCGACAGCGTGCCGGCCTCCCACTCGGGATCGGCCCTGGAGCAGTCGGCGTACCGGCCGGCCACGGTGCAGTACCTGAACGTGTCCGGCGAGCGGGTCAACCTCGCCGAGCCGGGCGGCCGGATCGACAGCACCGACCACGACCGGTTCGGCAACGTGGTGCGTGAACTCTCGGCCGGGAACCGGGAGACCGCCCTCGCGTCGACGGCGACCGCCAAGGAGGCCGTGGCCGACCTGGGGTTGACGGACCGTCCGAGCCCGGAACGCGCCGAGCTGCTGTCCACCCGGTCCGTGTACGACCAGAGCGGCACCCGCGAGCTGGAGAAGTTCGGGCCCCTCGGCCGGATCGACCTGGCCAAGGACCTCAAGTCCGGCGACACCACGCTCGTGGCGGCGGGCACCGCCGTCCTCGCGCGCAGCTGGACCAGCAAGCGCTACGACGAGGGACGTCCCGCGGACGCCGTGGGCACCAGCAACCAGATCACCAGCACCAAGGAGGGCGCCCAGGTCCGCGAGCACCCCGCCGTCATGGCCGACGCCCAGCTGACCACGGTCGCCTACGACTGGGTCAAGGGCCTGCCCACCAAGGTGGTGCAGGATCCTGACGGGCTGGCCATCACGACCGTCACGGAGTACGACGCCCAGGGCCGTGTCACCCGGCAGGGGGCGCCCGGGACCTCTGGCAGCGACGCGGGAACCCAGGTCAGCACCTACTGGTCGGCGACCGGCACCGGCGCCTGCGCCGGACGTCCCGAATGGGCGGACCTGCTGTGCACCAGCGGCCCCGCCGGGGACATCACCGGCGGCGGGACCAACCCGGCCCAACTGCCCGCCATGACCGCCGAGTACGACTGGTGGGGCAACACCGCGAAGACCACCGAGAAGGCCGGCACGTCGACCCGCGCCATCACCCGCGGCTACGACGCGGCAGGCCGGCCCACCACCGTGCAGACGACCGGCCTCGGCGCGACCGTGCCGTCGACGACGACCGGCTACGACGCGGACTCGGGCCGCGCGATCACGACCACCTCGTCCACCGGCGGCACCCTGACCCGCGCCTACGACAAGCTCGGCCGGGAGATCTCCTACTCCGACGCGGACGGAGGAACCACCACCACGGCCTACGACCGGCGCGACCGCCCGGTCAAGGTCGCCAACAGCGTCCCCAGCACGGCCACCTACACCTACGACGCGTCGCTGGAGCCGCGCGGGCTGGCCACCAAGGTGACCGACTCAATCGCCGGCGCCTTCAGTGCCACCTACGACGCGGACGGCGCGGTGGCCTCCGAGAAGCTGCCGGGCGGCTACACGCTCAAGCAGTCCAAGGACGCCGCGGGCGCCGTCGTCGAGCGCGCCTACACGCGTGACAGCGACGGGGTGACCGTCTACGACGACGCCGCCACCTCCACCATCCACGGCCAGGCCGCGACCCGCTCCGGCTGGTCGCACCAGGAGTTCGGCTACGACGCGGCCGGACGCCTCACCCGGGTCGAGGACACCAGCGACAACGTCTGCGCCCTGCGGACGTACACCCTGGACAGCCGCTCCAACCGGACCGGCACGGCCGAGACCTCGACCGCTCCCGGGACGGCCTGCCCGACCACCGCGGGCACGGTGAAGAACCGCGCCTACGACAGCGCGGACCGTGTCGCCGAGCCGGGCTACACCTACGACGCGTTCGGCCGCACCACCGCGCTGCCGGGCTCGACCCTGTCGTACTACGCCAACGACCTGGTGCAACGGCAGACCGCCGGTTCCCAGCGCCAGACGTGGCAGCTCGACTCCGGGCTGCGGTTCCGCTCGTGGACCACGGAGACGAACAACGCCGGCACCTGGAGCCAGACGGCGGCCAAGACCAACCACTACGGCAACGACACCGACAGCCCGAGCTGGATCGTGGAGGACACCGCCCAGGGCACGGTGACGCGCAACGTCACCTCGGCCACCGGTACGTTCAGCGCGACCACCGGCAAGAGCGGCGGCACCGTCCTTCAGCTGACCGGCATCCACGGCGACGTCGCCCTCCAGCTGCCGCTCGACCAGGCGGTCGCGCCGACGGTCGTCGACAGCAACGAGAACGGCGTCGCCCGCACCGGCAAGACCGCCCAGCGTTATGGCTGGTTCGGCTCCAACCAGCGCTCCGGCGAGACACTCACCGGAATCGTCCTGATGGGCGCACGGCTGTACGACCCGACGACAGCCCGGTTCCTCCAGCTGGACCCGGTCTTCGGCGGCAACTGCAACGCCTACGATTTCGTGTGCGCCGACCCGGTCAACGGCACCGACCTCGACGGCCGGTGCGGCGCCTGGGGCAACCCGTTCAAGGCCTGCGACAAGTGGCGCATCCTCATGTGGTCGCGTTCTCCCGGAAGCCACTGGAAGACCATCCGTGAGGGAAGCACCAGCAACGTCACGGTCAACGGCAAGAAGTACGGCAAGTTCGGCCTGCGGCACATCAAGGACAAGCACGTCGGCAAGGGGAAGCGCTCGGCGTGGCGGTCCAGCTCCACGATGATGAGCGACCTGAAGAAGGCGCTCATCTCGGGCAAGTGGCGGAACGCCTGGGGCGGTGTCTATGACGGCAAGTGGGACATCACGTACTCATACTGGACCGGCTGCGGATGCCGAAAGAAGAAGAAGTACACGGTCTACGTGTACTACCGCACCACCGCGGCGCCCGACGGAAAGCCGCTGGGTGTGACCACCGCCTATATCAACCGGACCGGATGACCTCCCGAAGGAGAATGTCTCAGCCGATGAACGCACCGGATCGCCCGGCCGACCTCATCCGCGCGGTCGCCGAGAGCATCACCAGGCGGCTCGCGGGAGAGAAAGGTCCCGCAGCGGCGCTGCGGTCGGTCGTCCACATGGTCGACAACGACGAAGCCGAACTGGCCGTGGACGACCTCGCGCGCGTGATCGAATACCACCGCATCCGCATCCTGCGGACCGAGTACGACCAGATCGCCGCGGCAGCCGGGCAACTCGGTGCGCTCGACTCGCTCACCGAAGTGAAGATCGATCGCTTCATCAGCGACTGACACACCCTGCACACCCGGCAGGCACACCCTGGATGACGGCGGCCCTCAAAGCCGCCGTCATCTGCGTGCGCGATCGGCTGGCTCCGCGGGGTGCCGCGGCACGCCCCGTGTCGTACCGCGGCACCCCGCCGATGTGTCAGAAGCAGGGCGTGGAGACGTTGCCCACCTCGTTGCCCTTGAGCAGGCCGCCCCAGATGTAGTTGCCGTCCGAGAGGAGCACCCACTTGTCGTGGTAGACGCCGTTGGCGTTGACAAAGCCGCCCACGAGCCAGCACTCGGCGCTCAGGCTCTGGTTCGCCGCGACGGTGTACGCGATGCTGTAGCCCGTCGAAGGCCCGATCCGGACATTGCCGTTGATCCACGTCGTGACGGTCTGCGCCTGCACGCTCATGGTCTGGGCCGCGGGCTGCTCCGCCGACCGGGCCGATGCCGCGGCGGACGGAGCGGCCGCGGCACCCGCCATCACGAGCGCTACCGCCGCCGCGGCCGCGAGCTTGGTCGTCAAACGTGAACTCCTGCGCTGCATGACAGTTCTCTCCCTGTTCAGTGACCTGTGCCGCGCCGCCCCTGGACAGGCAGACACCACTTCCGGTGCCTCGATGGTCACGCACCCCCGTGCGCACGGACCAGCATTTCGATCTCTCTCGAAAAGCTGCGGCGCGCTCAGGCGTGAACGATCTGCGGGAAGGCCTTGTCCGTCTCGACGTAGTACTTGCGGACCAGCGGGCCGAACCCGTCCTGCGAGTCGCCGAGGATCATGGCCTTGATGACCTCGACGCTCTTCGCGTCAGTGAACTTCTGCGTCTTTGCCTCGGTGCTGCCGAGGACCAACGGTTTCCACTTCTCCCGGGACTCCGCCGTGGCACTGACGTCCGGGTCGAAGCTCAGATAGTAACGGCGTTCAGAACCCACCTGGCTGACGGCCAAGAAGACGATCACATGAAAACTGGTGGTGAACTTGCTCGCGTTCCCGCCCACGTGTCCGGTCGAACCCTTGATGACTACGGCACGGTTGGCCTTCACCGCCTGGTCGACAGCGGCCCATTTGGCTTCGAGCCCCGCCGGCAGCGACAGACCCGAGGGGTCGTGCGGCCCCGTCGCCACGGGACTCAACACGGTGCCGACCCTGTCGGCGCGCACCTGGCAGTCGTTGTCCATCATTTTCGTGAACATCGAATCAGCCGGCATCTGTAACCAGAACTTGAGGCGTTCGAGGACGGATCCCGCCGTCGCGTCCACCGCCTGCGAGATCACTATTGCGTACGAAACACCCCTCCGATAGAGCAGAGAGTGAAGCGGAGGACTCCCTAGCGGCAGGGGCCTTCCATCCTGAAGTCTTGCCGCAGGTGTCTGACAGCGGGCTTCTCCCACCAGGGGGCCCACACGACGACGGGGGCAGCAGTCGATGGACCGAGCCGACGACGTACGCAAGATTCGCAGGGAGCACACCGGGCCCGGCTGTCCGATCCCGATCGGCCGTGGGGACGACGGCACCTGGCAGGTGCGCGGCTATCAGGCGGCACGCACCGTTCTGCGCAGCACCGACACCGTCCAGGCAGGTCTCGGGATCGAGACCGTGGAGAAGCTGCCGGCCCGGATCCGGCGGCCCGTGCTGTACCGCGACGGGCTCGAGCATCGCGAACACCGTCGGCAGACCGCCCGCTACTTCACGCCCCGCCGCGTGGACGAGCACTACCGGCAACTCACCGAACGTATCGCGCGCCACCACCTCGACACCCTGCGGAGCGAGGGCGAGGCATGGCTGGAGGACCTCACCTTCGGCGTCTCGATCGACGTGGCGTGCGAGGTGATCGGCCTGACCCACAGCAGGCCCGGGATCCAGCGTCGACTGGAACGCTTCTTCCCCGACAAGTTCGGCAGGCCCGGACTGACGAGCTGGCACGGGATCTACTGGTTGTTCCGCCAGAACAGCCAGTGGCTGAGGATCTACCTCGCCGACGTCCGCCCGGCCGTGCGGGCCCACCGGAAACGGCCCGCGGACAACCTGATCTCCCACCTGATCGCCGAGGGATGCTCCAGCGCCGAGATCCTCGGCGAGTGCCTCACCTACGCCGCCGCCGGCATGGTCACCACCCGCGAGTTCATCAGCGTCGCCGCATGGCATCTGTTCACCGACCCCGCACTGCGCGAGCGCTACACGACCGGGAGCGAGAGCGAACGCCTGGCCGTGATGCACGAACTCCTACGCCTGGAGCCCGCGGTCGCCCGCCTCAAGCGGCGGACCACCGGCGCCCTGGACGTGCCGGGCACCGACGGGCCGGTCACCGTGCCCGGCGACGCGCTCGTCGAGATCTTCGTGGACGAGGTGAACACCGACCCGCAGGCCATGGGCGACTGCCCCACGGCGGTCCGGCCCGGCAGGCCGACGACGACCGGCCGGTACGCGGCCGCCCTGTCCTTCGGCGACGGACCACACCGCTGCCCCGGTGCCGACATCGCCTTGATGGAAGCCAACGTCTTCCTCGGCCACCTCTTCGCCCTTGACGGCATCCGCATGCTCACTCCGCCCCGCGTCACGTTCCAGGACGAGATAGGCGGCTACGTGATACGCGGACTCCGCATCGCCGTCGACCAGCGGTAGAGCGGCGCCGGTGTGGCAGGTCCACAACGGGAACTGCGTGCCGTCCGCCGTCCCGGAAGGGTGTCGTCCTCCGCGCCGGTCCGGATGTCCATGGGCACGTTCGTGGTCCGGGTGAGACCTCGCGAAGCGCGCATGTCCCCATCACCCAGGCCGAGTTGAGTGTCCGTACTCACGTCCCGGATGCCTGCGGGTTGCGAGCATCGGTGCGGCGGCGCGGTCGAGAGCGTCGGCCCTTTCGATCGAGAACGTCCTAGGGTGTTCGCGCTCGCCTACGCAAGCGACCAGGCTCCGTCCCTGGCGCACAGCACGGCCCGTTACACGGCTCCGGAGAGTGGGAGGGACGGTTCGTTCGCCTTCACCACTGAGGTCACCGCGGCTTCTGGCGTCAGGATCCTGAAGGTGCTGGCCTGGCCGGAGGACTCCGAGTTCTCCGCGCGGCAGCCGACCGCCAAGGAGCTGGCCCAGGTGGAGTCGGCCCGTTGCCAGTCGGCCGGCGGCGACACCGTGCGGTGCGTGTACACAGCCGCGGTGGCGGACACCGAGGCGAACTCGTCTCCGCGCGGCACCTGGCATGTCGCCGTTCTGGCCACCGCACAGGACGGCACCACCACCCTGGACACCGAGGCGGTGGACTTCACCGTCGGCTGAGCGGCCCCGCTCAGTCGGCGACTTTGCTGCGGTTCTGGTAGGCGAGGTCGCGGTACTCCGGGTGTCGCGCGAGATAGGCCGCGATGAAGGGACAGGTCGCCAGCACCGCCAGCTCCCGCTCGCGGGCGTCCTCCAGGACGGCACGCGCCAGGGCGGAGCCGAGGCCCCGGCCGTTGAAGGCGGGATCCACCTCCGTATGGGGGTAGACGACCAACTCGTCCGTGCGCAGGTATTCCGCGAGGCCCACCCGCCGCCCGTCGATCCGCACCTCGAAGCGCGATGCCTCGGGAACGTCGACGACCTCCACCGTTCCGCTGTTCTGGTCGGTGTGCGGGGGCATGGGCATCTCCTGAGTCGCGGGGAACGCGTCCGAGCGTAGTCGAACCCTCCGCTGGACCCCTCTCGGGCCGCGGTGACCGTCCGTCGACGTCGTACCGCCGAACCCTTGACCGCAAATGGTCCATACCAATACGTTCCCCCGTATGCGAAGAACCCTGGGAAGACTGGCCATCGCCACCTGCTCCCTCTCCCTGCTCGCCGTCCTCGCTCCGGCGAGCGGAACGGCCGGCGCCGCCGAGTCGCATGCCACCACCGCCAAGCACGGCAAACGCGTGGGCTACTTCACGCAGTGGGGTGTGTACGGTCGTGACTATCAGGTCAAGGATCTGGACACGAGCGGCCAGGCAGCCAAGCTGACACACATCAACTACGCCTTCGGCAACGTGAACGCCGCCGGAGAGTGCTTCACCGGCAACGTACCGGGCGAGGCCGACGCCTGGGCCGACTACGCGCGCCCCCTCGATGCCGAGAACTCCGTAGACGGCGTCGCCGACACCGACACACAGGCACTCGCCGGCAACTTCAACCAGCTGCGCGAACTCAAGGCGAAGCACCCGGGCCTCAAGGTGCTGATCTCGCTGGGCGGTTGGAGCTGGTCCACCCACTTCTCCGACGCGGCGCTCACCCCCGCCTCACGCAAGAAGTTCGTGGCGTCCTGCATCGACCTGTACATCAAGGGCAACCTGCCGGTCGACGGCGCGCGCGGTGGTGCGGGTTCGGCTGCCGGACTGTTCGACGGAGTGGACCTGGACTGGGAGTGGCCCGGCTCCCCCGGCGACACGGACACGGTCTACCGCCCCGAGGACAAGAAGAACTTCACCGCACTCGTGCACGAGTTCCGCACCCAGCTCGACGCGTACGCCAAGAGCCAGGCGCCTCGCGGCAAGAAGGCCAAGCACTACGATCTGACGGCCTTCGTACCGGCCGCCCCGAAGGCGATCGACGCGGGGTTCGACATCCCGCGGATCATGCGCGACTTCGACTTCGTGAACCTCCAGGGGTACGACTACCACGTGTCGGGCGAGCCCAACACGGCCCAGCAGTCGGCCCTTTTCGCGCCGGGTGACTTCAGCGTGGACCGGACGGTGCGGGACTGGGTGCGCAGGGGTGCCCAGCCGCGGAAGCTGGTGGTCGGCATGCCGTTCTACGGGCAGGGCTGGACCGGCGTCAGCGGTGGCGGTGACGGTCTCGGCCAGCCGGCCACCGGACCGGCGAAGGGCACCTGGGCGGACGGCTACGAGGACTACAAGGTCCTCAAGACCCTCGCCGCTTCGGGCACTTACACCGTGCACCGGGACCGCTGGAACGGCAGCGCGTGGATCTTCGACGGCACCACGCTGTGGACGTACGACGATCCGAAGGTGCTCGCGACGAAGTCGGCGTATGTCCGGAAGCTGGGCCTGGGCGGTGCGATGTTCTGGTCGCTGGACGCCGACACGGCCGACGGTGAGCTGACCGCAGCGGTCGACAGGGGGCTCAACGGCCGCTGATCCCCTCCGAGTTCGCGGTCCCGGCACATCCCTCGTGGTGTCGGGACCGCATGCCGTCCTGATGCCGGTACGGTCGCTCATGATCGACGAAGGGAAGATCAGATGACGATCCAGAGGCCGGGACTGCCGGAGGATCTTCCGGCCCCCGACGTGCTGTGGACGCGATGGGCGCTCATGGCCGTTGTGGAGGCGACCACCGAGGCGGAGGAGGGTGCCGGTTACCGGACCGGTACCTGGATCGACGACGAGGGGCTGCACCTCGACGACAGCGGCTGCACCTGGTGGTCGTTCTCCCGCTTCGGCGAGGGCAGGTACGTGCTGTACGGCGAGGACGAGTCGAGCGGCTGCAAGTGGTACGAACCGCCGGTCGACATGCTGGCGGGCGGCCCCGACTGGCTCCCCCACGAGGAGCTGCGCGACCGCCTCGCGGGGAACGAACTGGGCTGTGTCTACTGGTACGAGAACGGCGCCTGGGCGCGCGCCCGGTACCCCGAGGACCTGGACGACGACGGCCTGGACTGCGGGATGAGCAGGTTCGTGGAGCGGGACAAGGCCCGCGGGCTGCTGGACGAGTACGTCGGGTACGGCAAGCCCGGGCGTGAGGTCCTCATGGAGCACGCAGAGGGCCGCCGGCTGACACCGGAACTGCTCGCGGAACACGTCTCCTCGCTGGAGGGAGGCGCCCCGGACCTTCCGGCGATGACCAGGGCGCTCCGGCGTGCGGGGCTGGACGCTCAGCTCCAACGGTAGGCGTCGAAGGGCAGGCTGAACTGCGGTCGTTGCGGGGCCCGGGGCGAGCCGTTTCCAAGCCGTCCGGCGGACGTGTGTCAGCAGCTCTCGTCGTCCTTGACCGCGTACAGAGTCACCGGTGTGTCCGTAGGGTGCGTGCCGGCCTCGGGTTCCTGGCTGCACACCGTCCAGTTGCGGTCGTAGACCTGGAGGCGGCCCTGCCCGCTGGCGTCCTGGTCGTCGAGGGCGTAGAAGCCGGCGGCCTGCGCCTCGTCCTGGGCGGCCTGGAGGTCCAGGCCGACGAGGTCGGGCAGTGCCGCCGTCTCGCTGTCGGCGTCGTCGTCAGCGCTGTCGGCCGGGCCCGTTTCCTGGATAGTGCGCGTGTGAACGTAATTCCCCACGGTGGTCCGTGATCTGAGGGAGCATCATGCGCCGCGTGGAGAACGTCTGGGGTTGGAGTGACGTTCCGATGACACGGATGAGTGGTGTGAGGGCAGACTGTCGCGGTGAAGATGACAGAAACCTACGCCGCCACTGTCGCCGCCGTGGCGCCAGTGATCCTGCTGGTCGCAGTGGTCGAGATCAACAACCGCCGCCAACGGGTGCGGGAGTTGTACGAATTGCTCGCGGTCCCGATTCGTCTGATCCGTGAGATGTTCCGCGATGGTGGCGACCCTACTGCGCAGCAGGTGGAACGCGTTGTGCAGCAGGTCCGGGAGACCAACGTCGGAGCGCGTGCCGGTTTCGGTCTGATGCTGTACGTCCTTTCTGCCGTTGCGATCACCACACTCTTGTTCCTCGCCGAACTTGCCTCGCTCCTGTGGCTGGCCGGGACCCCGGAGAAATCGAGTTCGGGCGTGGCCCTCTTCTGTGCGCTCGCGTTGGGGGTGGGGTTCGCGTGGGTCGCCTATGCGCCCATGGTTGCGCTTCTCCTTCCGGTGTCGCGCAACCTCTTGTACATACTGAGAGGTTTCAAGGACTATCGGCGGTTCTTGCGCCTCCTGCGGCACTACCGCGCCCAGGGCACTGTCAGCACCGAGCCGGCACCGGATTCGTCAGGCACATGACGATTCGTCAGGCACATGACGGGAATCGCGGCCAGTGCGGGCGTCAGCGTCATGACGTGGAGACCTTGGTCGGGGCAACCGCCAGGCTGGTGCTCCGCGCGACGGGCCCGGCGAGGATGCTCGCCGGGCCCGTGCGGTTCGGATCACTGGTTCAGCAGTCGACGGGCACAGGTGCCGGCGTCAGCTCCTGGTCCACTGCTGGTTGCTGCCTCCGTTGCAGTACCAGACGTCGACCGCCGTGCCGTTGCCGGTGCCGCCTCCGGCCGCGTCCAGGCAGAGCTCCGGGTTGGCGACGCTGGTCACCGAGAGGTCCGCGTTCACGTTCCACTGCTGTGCCGCCGCGCCGGTGCAGTCGGAGATGATCACGGGGTCGCCCGCCGTGGCTCCGGTGCCTCCCACCGTCATGCACTTGTTGCCGTAGACGGTGAGTTGCTTCTGCGCGTCCCAGTTCCAGGACTGGTTGCCGCCGTCGTTGCAGTCCCACAGGTCGAGTTGGGTTCCGTTGGTCGTGCTGAAGCCGGGCACGTCCACGCAGCGGTCGGAGCCCACTCCGCGCAGGACCTCGCCGGGAGGCGCGGGCGGCAGGTCGTTGACGGGCGGGGTCGTGCCGAAGCCGTAGCCCCAGCGCAGCTGCGCGACTCCGCTGGCGTTGTTGTCCACGAGGTTGCCGTTGGCGTCCAGCGACTCGATCGAGTAGGCGTCACCGAACCGCAGCCCCGGCCAGTACACCAGTCCCATCCCCTTGCTGCGGGCGGTGTTGGTGACGGCCGCGAGATACGACGTGTAGATGTTGCCGTCCCACGCGCCGTAGTTCAGACCGGTGGTCATCGGGGAGCCGGCCTCGTCGATGATGGTCCGGCCGGCGTAGCTGCCGATCCGGGCCTCGAGGTCGGCGACCCAGTCAGCCTGCTGGGTGTGGCTGGCCCAGAAGCCGTAGAAGTGCAACGACAGGAGCGTGCCCCGCAGTTCGCGGGCCGCGCCGACACCGGTGACGTTGTCGTTGTAGCCGGTACCGCTGATCACGACACGGCCGCGCGGGACGTCCTTGTGCTGGGCGAGCCAGCCGCTGGTGACGGACACCCACTCATCCAGGGTGTAGCCGTGCGGCTCGTTCATGGGCTCGAAGTAGACCCGCGGGTTGTGCTTGTACTCCCGCACCACGGTGTTCCACATCTTCTTCCAGGCGGCCGTGTCGTCGACCAGCCCGTCCTTGCTGGTGTTGGCCTCCCAGTAGCTGACGATGACCTTGTCGCCGTAGGCCGTGGCCGCGTCGATCGTCGCCCGGTACGACTTCCACCAGTTGGTGCCCACCGTGGCCGGGTTGATCGGCAGTCGCAGCGTGTTGGCGCCCAGGTTCTTCTTGAAGCCGCGGACCATGTGGCCCGTGGTGCGGTACACGGTGCGGTAGTCGTCGGTCACCGACAGCCCGCTGGGCACCACCGCGTCAGTGGCGTAGTTGTCCCGCGGGTCTGCCCAGTTCACCCCGCGGAAGTCACTGGTGCCGCCCTTCGCCGGGTGCTTCGCCGGCGCGTGCGAGCCGGCTGACGTCGTGGCGGCCGGCTGGGCGAGGGCGGGATTCGGGGCGGTCAGCAACATGAGTGTCGCGCCGAGCCCGGCCATGAACACATGGGCCAGTCTTCTCGACCTCGACGGGGTGTTGGTCATGTCGTCTCCAGTGACGGGTATCGCGCAGGGCGGAGTATGGGGTCGTCACCTGAGCCGAGCCATGGACGAGCTGGGATCCGGATACGAATACGGATCCCTCAAATCCCCACAAACCACTCATGGTTACGTAACCATTGACCGGACATTGACACGACGGCCCCACTGGTGACAAGCCCCGTGACGGTTCCGAAACACGACGGACCCTTTCAAGGGATGCTCCGGCTGCCGCGACCGGCCGGCGGTGCGGGCGGCAGGAGGTGCGGCCGGCAGGAGGTGCGCAAGGAAGGGCTGACCGCAGTAGTCCAGCCCGGTCGCGGGCTGTCGGTGTGACAGCAGGCGTAATCGGCGGAATCCGTGCTGCCTGTCCTGTCCCGCCGGGGAGACCATGGGTCCAATCAACGACTGTTTCAACTCTGAGCCGCACTCGTAGCGGAGTGCGACCGCCACCCGCACGATGCCCGTGAGTCAAAGAGGACGTAATGCTCCGCATTCATTTCACCCCCCATGATCTACAGAACATTCGCATTCTCCGCAGGCCGGATCCGTTGTGGGAGCTGATCTGTAGTCTGTGCCGCCTGGAAACAGGCCAGGGGCCGCTGGAGTTCGGTCACTGGCGTCGCTCGGTGCGCGCCGGAATGGAGGCCGACCGGGTTCTGGGGGCGGCCCTGCGACCGTTGCGGACATTGGTTCCCAACATCGGGTACATTCCCGATTTCCTCACGCCTCCGACCACTGGAGGGGAGCTGTCCCACGAACTCGACCTGGTGCGTGGCACCTCGCGTTCCCGGATCGTCCGCGAACTGACTCGGCTCGGGGACAGCCAGGTGCTGCCGAGCTGGACAGTGGCGCTGGGCAGGCCGGGGGACAGAGGGCTCGCCATGCTGACCCGCGCACTGGACGTGTACTTCGGCGCCGCGTTGCGCCCGCACTGGTCCCGGATCCGAGCGGTCGTCGGCAACGACATCGACCTGCGCACGCGCGCCCTTCTTGACGGGGGTACCCAGGCGCTGCTCAACGGCCTTTATCCACTGGCCCGTTGGAAGTCCCCTGTACTGGAGGTCGACTACCCGGTACGGCGTGACCTCCGCCTCGAAGGCCGGGGCCTGCTTCTCGTCCCGTCCTTCTTCTGCTGGCGCCGACCCACCGCCCTGGCCGATCCCGCTCTGCCTCCCGTGCTCGTCTACCCCGTCGCGAAGTCGCCCTTGGACGTCGCCCGGACCACTGGCGACGGCGTCGTACGCCTGCTCGGCCGCACTCGGGCCGCCATCCTGGCCGATGTCGCCCGGCGGGACGGCCGTACCAGCTCCGAAGTCGCCGAAGCCGTCGGTATCGCCCCGGCCAGCGTGAGTTACCAGATGGGCGTTCTGCGGGCCGGAGGGCTGGTGGACAGTCACCGCGCCGGCAAATACGTCCTGCACGCGGCAACAGCCCTGGGATTACGGTTACTCGACGCGAGCTGACGTGATCCTGCGACATTTCGAACCCCGTTGAACTGTTTGAGCTTCGCGTCCACCGGTGCCAATGTGGCGGCTGTCCTTGCGATTGACTGTTTGAGCCCTGTGCGTTGCGCCGGGCCGAACCAGGGGGAAACGCATGAGATATCCCGCACGACCAGGAGGAAGCCATACACCACGCCGTCGGGCGATATGGACGGCGGTACTCGCACTGCTGGCCGGACTGTTCTCGACGGCTCAACTCGTCGGTGCCGACACCGCGTCCGCACTGCCGCCGCCACCCCAGCCGGCGATGAACTGCGACAAGCCGTGGGTGATCATCAATGCCTACGGCACGGCCGAGTACGTGGAACCGGGTGTGACCACGCCGTACGGTTCCATCGGGGTGAACGACACCTACGTCCGGGCGGTGACCGCGGCGCTCAACGCGCGGGGCGTGCCAACCAGCGACATCACCGCACGCAATCTGCCCTATCCCGCGTCCGCGATCGACTGGGACCTGCCGTGGCCGCCCTTCCTGGGCGACAACCCGGGACCCGACGACTACTGGGAGTCGATGTGGAAGGGCCGCGACGAGCTGGTCCGTGAGATCCAGTTCTACTCCGACTGCCCGAGCCGCCCGACCGTGGTGCTGATCGGGTACTCGCAGGGTGGTCAGGTGGTCAAGAACGCCCTCGCCAACTCCGCCGTCGCCGGGGACCAGCGCCGTTCCGACTCGGTGGGCGCCGCCATCACCATCGGGGACGCGTCCCGCCACAACGGCCAGACCGGGATGGCGCAGAACAGGCAGATGCTGACCCTCAACCGCGACTACCAGGAGACCACCACCACGATCGACCGTGGCGGACTGATGCAGCGGGTGTCGGTGCCGTCGGTGTTCGCCGGGTTCATCGGTGACGGACGGTACTTCGACGTCTGCCGCACCGACGACCTCGTGTGCAACAAGCCGGGACGCCCCGGCACGGGCAACTGGCTGGCGGAGTTCGGCCTGAGTATCGACGACGGTACGACCAACCCGCCGCACATCGCCTATCGGGACAACGCCCGGGTGAATGGGAACCCGGTGATCAGGTGGCAGAACGAGCAGGGCAAACGTGTCGCGGCCGATGTCGCCAAACGGGCCGTCGCCGCGGCGGTCGCCCAGCGCAACATCGTCCACCCGCCGCCCGAGCCGGAAGTACCGCCCGGCACCACGCCGGTCGAGATGTGGGCGACCGACGTCAACGTGCGCACGGCCCCGACGACCGACGCCGAGATCACTCACCGGTTCCCCGACCCCACCACCGTCTACGTGCAGTGCCAGAAGCACGCCGAGCCGGTGACGGACGGCGGTGTCACCAACGACGTCTGGTCCTATCTGCCCGTCCAGCACGGCTGGATCAGCAACCTCTATCTGCGCGGCCCCGCGTGGATTCCCGGTGTGCCGGAGTGCGCGGGTTCCACTCCCCCGCCCGGGCAGGGGCTCTACCACTGCGACATCGGGGGTGACCCCGAGAGCTGGTGCGCCCGGGTGACCGGCATCGACGCGGGATCGTTCCTCGGCATGTACAACGAACCGGACTACGATCACGGGCGCAGTTCGTCCTACCAGGGCCACAACAGCGACGAGTTGATCGTGCTCTGCTGGACGACGGGCGCGGTCGACGCCGACGGGACCGGCAACCGGTACTGGTTCTTCGCCGACACCGGCGGGGCCCTGCCGGGTGGTTACGTCAACGACCACTACCTGACGACGGGCAAGTTCGCGGACTGGAGCCAGGTCATCCCGCCCTGCTGACACCCCTGCGGATGACACACACCCACCTGTGGCGGCCGTGCGCACACGGCCGCCACAGCCACGACGCTCCGAGGCCCCCTTGCGGGTTTCCGGCGCCCTTCCCTGTGACAAGGGCGCCGGCATCCCGGTCGGGTCAGCTCGTCACACGGAAGGTCGCGTCGCCGCGCCCGGTCGCCGTGGTGATCTGGTCGAGCCGTAGTTGGAACCCATAGTGGCGGATGTAGCGGTCCGGGTAGTTGTACGACTGGAACGACGACCAGGTCGTGTCGGCGAGCCCGGCGACCTGGCGGAACGTGGCGTCCTGGGCGAACGGGACGGTGCCGTCGTTGTACGCCAGCTGGAAGTCGAAGCCGGAGTGCCGCAGGAAGTACCCGGGGAAGTTCACCGACTCGAAGGAGACCGTGCCGGAGCCTGTCAGGCCCGGCCTCAGCCGGAACCGGGCGTCCTCGGCGGGGCTGACGTTCGGGTCGATGCGCACGTCGAAGTTGGTGTGCCGTACGTACCGGTCCTGGAAGTTGTACGACTGGAGCCGGTTGACCGCGGTGTTGGGCCAGCGGGCGAGCACGCGGCTTTCCTCGGTGGCCGTCAGGTTCAGGATCCAGCCGTGGCGCTTCTTGGTGGCGCCCATGTCGTAACTGCCCGACGCCTGCTTCTGGTAGGCGGCGGGGTTGGACGGGTCGGTGGTCAGGACCGGCATGTAGCCGCCGCCGGTGGCGTACTGGTCGAGGTAGAGGGCCCAGTTGTTGCTGCCGTTGAACTTCATCCACATCGGGCCCTCGACCTGGGAGCCGGTGAGGCCGATCCCGGAGAGGTTGCCGAGGGTGGTCCAGGTTCCGAGGATCGAGTTGCTGCCTTCGAGGGTGATCTGCCCGTCGCCGGAAGCCCGCACATAGCGGTAGTTGCCGACACCGGAGGGCACCTCGACGATCTGGGTGTCGATGATCTCCTGTGTGCCGGGGCGCTCGATGTAGGACTGCGGGGTGGTGATCGTGCGGAAGTCCGACGTGCGGGCGTAGTAGATGCGGTGCTTCGTCGCGCCGTTGAGGGGGGTGTTCGTCGCCCAGTACAGGACGTAGTCGTTGGTCTCCGGGTTCCAGATCGCCTCGGGCGCCCATGCGTTGCGACCGTCGGGGATCGCGCCGGCGACGTTCAGCAGCCACGGCTGGGACCAGGTGACCAGGTCCGTGGATTCCCATACGACGAGGTTGCGGCTGCCGTTGTTGATGGCATCCGACCACGACTGCCCGCAGCTGATACACAGGTCGGTCGCCACGATCCAGTACTTGTCACCGCCCGGGGCGCGGACCAGGGCGGGGTCACGCACCCCGCGCGTGCCGACCGTGGAGCGCAGGACCATCCCGCCGCCGTTGAGGTCGTTCCAGTGCACGCCGTCCGGACTGTGCGAGAGGTACATCTGCTGATTGGTCGCCCCCTCTCCGGTGAAGTGCACCATCAGGTAGCCGGGGTCGGCGGCGGCGGCGCGCTGGGGTGTGGTCAGCACCTGGGAGGTGAAGAACAGGCCGAGGGCGAGCAGTATCGCCGCCAGCCGGGACAAGGGTCTGCGCATGCGGGTGTCCTGTCTCTGTGCGGGTGCCATGAAGGTGGGGTGGAAGCGGAGGGGTCAGCTGCGTGACCACTGGAAGGCGGCGGTCGTGTCGCAGGTGCGCTGTTCGAGCAGGGCGAGGTTCGCGGTGGAGGCGCCGGCGACGGTGACGCACTTGCCGCTGTGCCGGGCCTTCAGTTGGAACCAGCCGTCGGTGGCGACCCACTGGAACTGCTGGTTCGTACCGGAGTGGCAAGTCCATTGGATGAGGGCGGCGGCATCCGCGGTGGACGCATTGTTCACATCCAGGCATTTGCCGCTGTTGAGGCTCTCGATCCGGGAGTAGCCGTTGCCCAGGTCGACGAAGCGCCACTGCTGCCAGGGCTTTCCGTTCGCGGTGTACTGGCCGATCTTCACCCCGGTGTCGGTGTTGGGCGCCTGGACGTCCATGACCTTGCCGCTGTTGCGGTTGGTCAGCCGGTAGTACGTCACCGTGGGCTCGCCGGAGGGCACGGTCTGCGCGGTGCCGGTGGCCACCGGGACGCCGAGGGTCGGCGATCCGTCCGCGTTCCAGGTGATCTTCTGGATCCGGGTGGTCCGGGTGGTGCCACAGCCTTGGGTGGACGCGGAGTTGGCGTGGTAGACGATCCAGTCCTCGGTGCCGTCAGGGGACTTGAAGAAGCCGTTGTGGCCCGGACCGAACACGCTTCCCTCGTCGTTGCGTTGGAAGGCCGGCTGGGTTCCCTTCGTCCAGGAACTCGCGGTGAGCGGGTCGGTGCCGGTGAGGGTGAGCAGGCCCAGTTTGTAGTCGGGGCCCTGGCAGGCGCTCGCCGAGTAGCTGATGAACGTCTTCCCGTCGTGCTGCAACGCGACCGGTCCCTCGTTCATCGGGGTGCCCTGTGTCTCCCAGGAGTAGGTCGGGGTCGAGATCCGTGTACGGGACCCGGTGACGGTCCACGGGTCGCTGAGCTCGACGATGTAGATGCTCGGGTCGGATCCCGCCCACTGCGGGGTGGGCACTCCCGACCAGGTGAAGTACAGCCGGCCGTCGATGGTGACGACGCTTCCGTCGATGCCCCACCAGTCGTTCGCGCCGAAGATCATGCCCTTGTAGGTGTAGGGGCCGAGCGGATCGGTGCCGGAACTCTCCAGCACATGCACGCGCTGGTCCTCGATGTCACCCGTGCCGGCGGAGTAGTAGATGTACCAGCGCTTGCCGTTGGGCCCGTCGAGCAGATGCATCTCCGGGGCCCAGACGTAGTGGTCCCGCCCGGCGGCGTGGGCGCTGAACACCGGTACCGGCGCGGCCGCCTTGAGCGCCTCGACGGTGGGCGCCTTCCGCATGGTCAACGGCCCGCTGTAGGGCGTTGTCATGAGGTAGTAGTTGCCGTCGTAGTACGTCATGTACGGGTCGGCGCCGGAGCTGTTGAGCGGGTTCGTGAACGTCGCTGCGGCCGCCTGCGCCGCGGGCGCGGTCACCAACACCCCGGCCGTCGCGCCACAGACGACGACAGCGAGTGCTGTCGCCGAGGCGAACAGTCCGCGCAGATATGCCGAAGCCGCGGATATGAGAGCCATGCTCATGACAGAGACATCCTTGTTTCGTGTCGTGGAGCGTGAGCGGAAGACGAGAGACCGACGAGTCGAAGGTCTAGCTTGTTCGAAATGCTGGACATTGTTCGCAAATACGGCCAAAAGTTAGAGGCCGGTTCGAGGGGTGTCAAGAGGCCGTACACACAGGAGACGCACGAGCGCGTCGCGCATAACGCAAAACACGGAACGGAGTTCGCCTCCCCTGCCCCGCCGGAGTCACCGAAGATCCGTGCCTGGCACACTGTCGCCTCGACACATCGGCGCGACGACAGGTCAGGTGGGGCGGGTGCGCTCGCGGGACACGCAACAGCGGCCGGACATCGCCGTCGTCATGGCGGCGCGGGCCGGGGACCGACACGCCTCGGAACAGCTGATACGGGAATTTCTGCCGCTGGTCTACAACATCGTCGGGCGGGCGCTGGACGGGCACAACGATGTCGACGACGTCGTCCAGGAAACGATGATGCGGGTCCTGGACGGACTGCCCGGCCTGGAACACCCGGACCGGTTCCGGTCCTGGCTCGCCGCCATCACCGTGCGCCAGATCCGTGACCGGTGGCGCAAAGGGCGCACCCGGCTGACCGCGGAACCTCTGGAGGAGATCGCCCAAGAAGCGGATCCGCAGTCCGACTTCGCCGACCTGGCGATCCTTCGGCTCGCGCTGTCGGGCCAGCGGCGCGAAGCGGCGGAGGCGACCCGCTGGCTGGACGACGAGGAACGCGAGGTACTCGCCCTGTGGTGGATGGAGACCGCCGGTGAACTGACCCGCGGCGAACTCGCGGCGGCCTGCGACCTCACACCGCAGCATGCCGCGGTCCGGGTCCAGCGGGTCAAGGAACGACTGGAGAGCGCGCGCACCGTCGTACGAGCCCTCACGGCCTCGCCGCGCTGTACGGAACTGACTCCCCTGCTCACCTCCTGGGACGGACGGCCCTCCGCACTGTGGCGCAAGCGGCTGACCCGCCATGTCCGCGACTGCCCACGATGCATGTCGGACGCGGCCGACTTGATACCGGCGCAAGGCCTCCTGGGCGGCCTCGCGCTGGTACCGGTACCGATCGGTCTGGCCGGCCTGGTGCTGGCCAGGACCCTGGGGACGGACACGGCCGGGGCCACCGTCGGCACAGGCACGCACACAGCGAACGGCGCGAGTCGTACGGCGCATACGCTCGGCAAACTGGCCACCAAGCCCGTGGCGGCGGCAGCGGCCGGTGCTGTGACGCTGGTGGCTGCCGGAGTGGTCTGGTCACCACCACTCGCCCCCACGACTTTCCTTTATACACATCTGACCGTGCCGACCCATCGGATACTGTACATCTCGTGTGGCACCGTATCACTATTACACAATTAACACCATACATGTATGACACACT
>NZ_JABERD010000147.1 GCF_013044505.1 Streptomyces sp. S3(2020)
CCCGCCACCACCGCATGCAACACCATGAACAAACTGCACCCACACTCACGCGCAAGCCCCTCCAGGGCGTGCAGGGCGGGAGATCCGATGGTGAACTCGATCAGTCCCGCGTGGTGGGTGCCGGTGGTCCGGCGGGGGCGGTCGAGGGGCAGGGCCGGCTCCTCTGGCAGGGCGTGGAGCGCGGTGCGCCAGAAGTCGAGTTCCCGCTCCTCGAAGCCGTCCGAGGCCAGCAGTTCGCGCTGCCACAGGGTGAAGTCGGCGTACTGCACCGGCAGTTCGTCGTGGACGGGGGCGATGCCGCGCAGTCGTGCCGCGTAGGCGGTCGACAGGTCGCGTACGAAGGGGTCGACCGACCAGCCGTCGAAGGCGATGTGGTGCACCGCCACCACCAGCACATGCTCCACCGGTCCGACGGCCAGCAGCTTCGCGCGGACCGGCAGCTCGCACGACAGGTCGAAGCGGCCCCCGCACACCGCGGCAATCGCGTCCGGCATGCCCTGCTCGGTGACGTCCGCGAGGGCCAGTGCCAGGTCGCACGCCCGGTCGGGGCCGAGCACCCGCTGGTGGGGTACTCCGTCGGTCACCGGGAAGACGGTGCGCAGGCTCTCGTGCCGGGCCACCACGTCCCGCAGGGCCGCTTCCAGCGCGCCCGTGTCCAGCTCCCCGGACAGGCGCAGCAGCACGGGGGCGACGGGTGACGCGTGCCGGTCGCCGCCGTGCTGCTCCTGGAACCAGAAGCGGGCCTGGGAGTAAGACAGGGGGATCATGCTGAGCTCGACCTCCGGGCTCGGTGGGTGGCTGGGCCGGCGCCGGGCAGGTCGGCGCCGGAACGTGCGCGGAGCTCGCCGATGCGGCGCAGTCCGGCGAGGACGGCCTTGGTGTCGACGCCGAAGTCGATCAGGCAGGCGATCTCGTCGACTCCCGCGGCGCGCACGGCGTCGACCGTGCGGCGGGCGTCGTCGACGGTTCCGAACAGGCCCCGCTGGTCGAAGTACGTCTCGAAGGAGCGGGTGAGGAGGAAGTCGATGTCCTCGTCGTCCAGGGAGTCCAGGTCGAAGTCGGGGTCGGCCTCGGTGAACGAACGGGTCACCAGGTGGATGGAGCTTCTGAGGTAGTCGCGCAGGGGCTCGCGCACGGTGTCACGTGCCTCGGCGCGGGTCTCGGCGAGATAGGTGTGGAGCATCAGGACGACATGGCCGTCCCAGCCGTCGTGGGTGCGGCGGGCCGTCCGGCGGTACTCGGCGATCTTCTCGGCCAGGTCGTCGAGACTCTGGTGGAGCAGATGCGTCAGCACCCCGGCGCGGGCCCGGGCGGCGGCGCGGAAGGTGTCGGCCTCGCCCGCGCTGGTCACCCAGACCGGCAGCTCCGACTGAACGGGCGGGGGAAAGACGCGGACGGTGGTGGGCGCTCCGGTGCCGTCGGTCACGTCGAGCGGTTCGCCCCGCCACAGCCGTCGTACCTCGTCGAGGCGTTGCAGCAGCACCGTCTTGCGGTCGGCGTACGCGGTGTGGCCGAGGGCGAAGTCCGTGGGGTGCCAGCCGGAGGCGAAGGAGACGCCCACCCGTCCGCCGGAGAGGTTGTCCACCACGGACCATTCCTCGGCGATACGGGCGGGGTGGTGCAGGGGCGCGACGACGCTGCCGGCGCGGATGGCGACGTGGTGCGTCGCGGTGGCGAGCGCGGCGCCCGTCACCGCCGGGTTGGGGTAGAGCCCCCCGAAGGGGTGGAAGTGGCGTTCGGGCGTCCATACGGCCGTGAAGCCGTTGCGGTCGGCGAACCGGGCCCCCTCCAGCAGCAGTTCGTACCGTCCGCGGGGGTCGCCTCCCGGCGTGCCGGCGCTGTCGTCGGCGAAGTAGAAGAGACTGAAGTCCATTGCGGTGGTCCCCTGTCGGTCGGTCGCGGTCCGGTCCTCGCCGGGCGAGGTTCAGTCGGGGCGGCGCATGCGCCGCAGTGGTGGCCGGGAGGTGGGCGCGCGGTCCAGGAGCGGCGCGAGTTCGGCCACGCTCGGCGCGTCGAACACCGTGCCCACCGGGATGTCGATCCCCAGGTCGGCGCGGATGCGGCTGACCAGGCGGGTGGCGAGCAGCGAGTGGCCGCCGAGGTCGAAGAAGCTCTCGTCGGTGCCGACTTCGTCGAGGCCGAGGAGGTCCGCGTACATCGCGCACAGGGTCCTCTCGCGGTCCGTGCGCGGACGGCTCAGGGGCGTCGGGCCGTCGGGCCGCGCGGTGGGCGGGGCGGGCAGGGCCGCACGGTCGGTCTTGCCGTGCGGGGTGAGCGGGAGCCGGTCCATGACCACCACGGCCGACGGCATCATGAAGTCCGGGAGGAACGCGGCGACCTGGCGGCGTACCGACGCGTGGAGGCGGTGCTCGTCGGCCGCGGTGCGCGGGGTGCCGACGTACCGCGCGGGATCGCCGTCCGCAGTGGCGCGGACCGGGGGTTCGGGTGGGGTGCCGCCCTCGGTGAACTCGGCGTCGAAGCAGGTGTCGAAGCAGGTGTCGTCCGTGTCGGAAGACCAGCGCAGCGCGACGCCGTAGCCGAGATCCTCGCCGAGGCGGGCGAGGTGTTCGGGATCGGCGCCGGCTCGGCGTGGGCGGCCCGGGTCGTGGACGAAGCCGGTCAGCCGGGCGTTGGGGACGCCGGTGACCGTGAAGCGGGCGGGCCGCCGGGTGCGGGCGAACCGCGCGACGGCGTCCGGGGTGCGGACGTCGGTGCCCCAGCGCAGTACGGGTCCGGGGTCGGGTTCGTCCGGGGCCGCGCCGGTGCCCAGGACCACGTCGTAGCGAAGAGCGGTCAGTTCGTTGATCCGCGCGCCGCGCTTCAGCCGCACGTCACACGTGGTGAACCGGCCCGAGTGGGCGGCGTGGGCGGCGAAGTAGTCGGGGTCGACGAAGAGTTCCGGTACGTCTTGTACGCCGCTGAGGCGGGCGCGGTCGCGCAGCCGGAGGTTTCTGACGTCGCCGACGAAGAGCCGCCCGCCGGGGGCCAGGGCCCGCCCGGCGACGTCGAGGACTCGGGAGAGGTAGGCGCCGCTGGGGAAGTACTGCACCACGGAGTTGAGGACGACCACGTCGAAGTGGCCCGCGGGGATGCCCGTGGCATCGTGCGCGGTCTGCTGCCGCAGCACCACCCGGCCCTCGGGCAGGCCGAGCCGGTCCACCCGTGGGCGCAGCCGTCGGATCGCCGCGGCGGAGAAGTCGAGTCCCCAGTACTCGGCGGTGCGCGGCGCGAGTTCGGTGAGGAGCAGACCGCTGCCCACGCCGATCTCCAGCACGCGTGTGGGGCGCAACTCGCCGATCCGGTGGACGGTCGCGTCCCGCCATTCCCGCATGTCCTCGACCGGGATGGGGGTGCCGTCACGGCTGTCGTGCCAGCCGGAGAAGTCGTCCTCGCCGGGCGCCGCGACGGGTCCCGCGTAGACGGTGTCGTGGACCTGGCGCCAGTCCTCGACGCGTCCGCGCTCGCCGCGCTCGGGGCCGGCCGGGGTCTCGGGGACCACGTACGCCACGATCCGGCGCTCGCCCCGGCGGTCCTCGCGCAGCACGACCGCGGCCTGGGCCACCCCGTCGGCGGCGGCGACACGGCCCTCGACCTCACCCAGTTCGACGCGGTGGCCGCGCAGTTTGACCTGGTCGTCGGCGCGTCCGACGAACTCCAGCCGTCCGTCCGAGGTCCGGCGCACCAGGTCTCCGGTGCGGTAGGCACGGGTTCCCGGCGGTCCGAAGGGGTCGGCGACGAAGCGTTCCGCGGTCGGGCCGGGACGTCCGCGGTAGCCGCGCGCGAGTCCGGCGCCGGCGAGGTACAGCTCGCCGGTCACGCCCGTCGGGACGGGCTCCAGCAGGTCGTCCAGGACGTGCAGGCGAGTGCCGCGCACGGGGTCGCCGATGGGCGGGACGTTCCCGTCGGGGCGCAGTGCGTCGCTCATCGTGGCGCAGACCGTCGTCTCGGTGGGGCCGTAGCCGTTGATCAGTGTGCGGCCTCGCGACCAGCGTGCGGCGAGTTCGGCTCCGCACGCCTCGCCCGCGACCACGATCGTGGTGACGCCGGGCAGAGCGTCGGGCGACAGTGCGCCGAGGACGGCGGGCGGCACGGTCAGATGGCTGATCGCGTGCTCGTCGGCGAGGCGGGCCAGCTCGCGGCCGGGCAGCAGCCGGGCTGTCGGGGCCAGGACGAGGGCGGCACCGGCCGTGAGGGTCATGCCCAGTTCCCAGAAGAAGGCGTCGAAGCCGGCCGAGGCGAACTGGAGGACCCGGCTGCCGCTGTCCACGTCGAGGGTGGCCGCCTGATGGGCGACGAGGTTGGCGTACCCGGCCCGGGTGACGGCGACCGGCTTGGGGGTGCCCGTGGAGCCGGACGTGTAGATCACATAGGCGAGATGGTCGGGGCGCGGGCGCTGTGCGGGGTACGGGCCGGTGCCGGGACGTGCGGACGCCTCCCGGTCGCCTTCGCGGTCGTCTTCCCGAACGTCGTCCCGGACGTCGTCCCGGACGTCCATCCGGGGCACGGACGGTACGTCCGGCAGGCTGATGTGCGCGGCGGTCAGCAGCAGCGCCGGGCACGCGTCGGTGAGGATGTGGGCGATGCGGGCGGCGGGGTAGCGGGGGTCGACCGGCAGGAACGCGGCTCCCGTCTTCCACACCGCGAGCACCGCGACGATCAGCTCGACGGACCTGTCCAGGGCGGCCGCGACGACGACGTCGGGGCCGGTCCCGCGCGCGGCGAGGCGGCGGGCGAGCCGGTCGGCGCGGGCGTCGAGTTCGCCGTAGGTCACCCGCTGCCCCTCGAAACGCACGGCGATGGCGTCCGGGTCGAGCAGCGCCCGCTCCTCGAACAGATCGAGAGCGGCGCGGGGTTCGGGGAGCGCGGGTGCCGCGGTGGCCCACGGCCGCGGACGCTCGTCCGCGGTCAGCACGTCGTAGCCGCCCAACCGGCGGTCCGGGTCCGTGGCCGCGGTCCGCAGGACGGCCGTCAGCCGGGCGGCCAGCCGGTGGGCGGAGGCCGCTTCGAAGAGGTCGAGGAAGTTCTCCAGGTCACCGCGCAGACCGCCGGGAGCCAGGACGTGCGCCCGTACGCCGGGCAGCGGGCCGCCGATCACCGGGGCGGGGCCCGTGACGGGCGCGGCGGTGGCGTCGACCGTGCACTCGGCGGGGCCGTACAGGTTGAGAGCGGTGACGGAGCCGTCGGCGCTCAGCGTCACCAGGTCGTCCCACATGGCGGGCGGTACGGGTTCGCCGCCCAGGTGCAGCCGCAGCGGGTGTTCACCGGGCGCCCGCCGTACGAGATGGGGGCGCAGCAGCGCCCACAGGGCCGGGGTGGCGTCGAGGTCGGTGATCCGCGCCGCGCGCAGGAAGGCGGCGAGGCGCGGCGGGTCCTGCCGGGTCGCCTCGTCGGGCAGGACGAGCGTGTCCCCTCGGCAGATCCTGAGCCACTGCTGCACGGAGGCATCGAAGGACAGCCCGGCGAGCCAGGCCACACGGCCGGGCGCGGCGGGGTGACAGCCGGCGCTCTCCAGCGCGCCGACGAGATGGGAGACGTTGGCGTACGAGACCTGGACCGGCTTGGACCGGCCGGTCGAGCCGGAGGTGTGGACGACGTACGCGGTGGCGTCGCGGGGGACGGTGCGCACGGGCAGGCGCCCAGGGTCGGACGGTGCCGCCGGGTCGACCGTCGGCACGCCCGGCGCCCAGGCGGCGCCGTCCGGCGTCACGACCACCGACACCCCGGCCCCTTCGGCGAGGGCGCGCAGCCGGGCGCCGGGGTGGCCGGGGTCCAGCAGGGTGAAGGCCGATCCCGTGCGCCAAGCGGCGAGGGGTGCCGCCACGAGGTCCGGGCAGCGGGGCAGGGCGACGCCGGTCACCGTGCCGGGTCCCGCGCCCGCTCGCCGCAGTACGGTGGCGAGCGATTCCACGCGCTCGTGCAGTGCGGCGAACGTCAGGCCACCGGTGGGGGTGAGCACCGCGGGGCGGTCCGGGTGGCGCCGCACACAGTCCAGAAAGCGCGTCAACGTGTCGGGCGGGCCGTCGGTCATCGGATTCCTCGCGTGGGCAGGGGGCGTCGCGTCCGGCCCGGGCGGGCCGTAGGGCTCGTGTAGCGTGAACTCCTCTGTCGGCCAATGGAGTTGAGGGTGTTCCGCACACCATGACCGCTGAAGGAAGACCGCTCGTCGCCGCGGCCGGGAGCACGGCACGGCGCAGCCTGTTCGGCCATCGGAACTTCCGGCTGCTGCTGATCGGCGAGACGACCAGCAAGTTCGGCACGAGCGTCACGTCGGTGCTGCTTCCGCTCACGGCGGTCGTGACGTTGGACGCCTCCCCCGCTCTGGTCGGGCTGCTGACCGCCGCGCCGTGGGTGCCGTGGCTGGTGGTCGGGCTGCCGGCCGGTGCCTGGGTGGACCAGTGGTCCCCGCGCCGGGTCATGCATGTGTGCAACCTGGTCTCGGCGGCGCTGTTCACGAGTGTTCCGGCCGCCTGGTGGCTGGATGTGCTGACCGTCTGGCAGCTGCTCGCGGTGGCCTTCCTGACCGGTACCGCCTCGGTGTTCTTCTCCACCGCGTACTCCAGCTATCTGCCGGTCCTGGTGGACAGGTCCGAACTCCTGGAGGGCAACGCGAAGTTGCAGGGCGGTGAGCATCTGGCACGGATCGCCGGGCCGGGTGCCGGCGGGCTGCTCGCGCAACTGCTCGGCACGGTCCCGGGGCTGCTGCTGGACTCCGTCTCGTTCCTCGTGTCGTCGTGGTGTCTGCGCCGCATACGGGCCGACGAGCCGCGTCGCACCGGTGGCCGGGTGCGGCTGCGGGAGGAGATGTCCGCGGGGCTGCGTTTCATCGGCCGTGATCCGCTGCTGCGGGCGGTCATCGGATTCGGCGCGGCGGCCAATCTCGCGCTGGCCGGTTACGAGGCGACGTACATCGTGTTCCTGGTCCGCTCGGTGGGGCTCGGTGCGGGCACGGTGGGACTGCTCGGCTCCTGCGGCGCGGTCGGCGGGGTGCTGGGGGTGCTGTGCGCACGCCGGATCGCGCACCGGCTGGGCACGGCCCGCGCCCTCGTGGCCGCCCAACTCGGTTCCTCGCTCTTCGGGTTGCTGATCCCCCTCACGGCGCCGGGACCGCGGCTCGCGCTGTTCGCGATCGGCTCGACCGTGACGATGGCCGGGATCGTGGCCTGCAACGTGATCACCGTGAGCTTCCGTCAGTCGTACTGCCCACAGGAGTTGCTCGGCCGTGTCACCTCCACGGCGCTGCTGATCAACTTCAGCACGATTCCGCTGGGCGCCGTCGCCGCCGGGGCGCTGACCTCCGCCGTGGGACCGCGTCCGACGATGTGGATCGTCGCCGGGGCCCTGGTGGCGGCGGTCCTTCCGCTGCTCTCGGGCCCCTTGCGCGGTCTGCGCGACCTTCCCGGTGCCGGTTCCGGTGCCGAGTCCCGCTGATGGTCCTGCCGTCGGTTCCATGGGCGTCGTTCACCTCCCGTCCTGTCCGTGTGTGCCGCTACCGGGCCGTGCGTTCGGCCACCGCTCCGGCCGCTCCCCGGCCGACGGGGACGTCCGTGAGGAGCCAGGCCCGGTCGGTGCCGGCGGGTTCGGTGCCGGTACCGACGTAGCAGGACGCCGGGGACTCGGCGAGGCCGACACCGAGTCCTTTGAGATAGGCCTCCTTCCTGACCCAGGCCCGGGCGAAGGCGCGCGGGCGGGCGGACGGGGGAAGCAGTGCGAGTTCGTCGCGTTCGCGCGGGTGCAGGGCGTCGGCGGCCTCGGCCACCGCGGCAGGTGAGGGGACGGCCTCGACGTCCACGCCGACCGGGAGGGCGGCGAAGGCGAGCAGTCCGAGACCGCCGCTGTGGCTGAGCGAGTAGTGCAGCGGGTCCCCCGCCACCCCAGGCCGCCCGTGTGGTCCGCCGCACAGCGGGCACGCCCACCGGGTCAGCGGCACGCGCGCCGGCTCCGTGCCCAGATAGGCGCCGAGCAGCAGGCGAAGCCCCAGGTGGGTGGCGAGGTAGCACTCCCGGTCCGCCGGCACGCGCAGGGCCGCGGCTCTGGCGCGTTCCTGCGCGTCGAGCACCTCGGGCGCCGCGCACACGAGTGCCGCACGGTGCCGTTCGGCGTGCAGCAGCCAGATGTGCGCGGGCCCGCCCGCCGCCGGCGGGGTGAGCCGCCGGCCGGTGACCGCCGCCGGGTCGAACGCGCGGACCTGTGTGGGGTCGCGCAGCGTGCCGGTGGCGTACGGCATGGCTCAGGCCGCAGCCGTCGCGGCGGTCCGAACGGTCTCTTCCATACGGCTGCCTTGGCGCATCCGGAAGCGCAGCCGCAGTCCGTCGCCGGTCCGCTCGGCCTTCACGGTGCGCTCGGCGGTCCAGCCGAGGGCACGGAACTCGCCCTCGCCCAGGTGCACCAGCGCCGCCCTGGGCTCGTCGTCGACCTCCAGGACGAGCCGGCCGCCGTCGAGCCGGAGCCGGGCCGGCCGGTCGGGCCTGCTGTCGTCGGCGAGTTCCTCGGGCTCGCCGTAGAGGAAGGCGTCGGGGATGGCGAACGTGCTGCGGAAGTCGGTCAGTTCGTCCTCGGTCAGCGGGATCTCGGGGCGGTTGAGGAGCACCTCGGACCAGCGGATGTGGTCGCGGAACTCGGCCGGGAACAGCTCCAGCAGTTCGTCGTTGACATAGGCGTCGATGACGAGGTGGACGCGGCGCTCGGAGCCGCCGTTGCGCACCGAGTGCAGGCGGGAGAAGTCGCCGAACCACAAGGTGCCGGGCTGCCAGGTGTGCTGCTGTCCGTCGAGGGTGAGGACGGCTTCGGGGTTGGTGACGAACGGTATGTGCAGCCTCACCCAGCCGGCCGCGAGCCCGTACGGCTGATCGCGGTGCTCGTCGACCTCGGCGCCCGCACCGAGCGACATCAGCCGTACGGCGCGCAGTTCGGTGGGCAGGCTGTCCAGGATGGACTGGATGTAGGGGGTCTTCTCCAGCCAGGGGGTGGTGGCGTACTCGACGAGGCCGAGGCCGCCGGGGTCGGTGCGGTCGGCGCGGCCGTCGGGGCTGCGCAGCGGCAGCACCCGCCAGTCCAGGACGGTGTCCTCACTGGGTTCCAGGCTCTCGCCGTAGGTGCGCTGGGCCGCCCACTGGGTGCGTTCCAGGACGGCGAGTTCGGCCAGCAGCCGCTCGACGTCGAAGTCACCCTTCAGGCGTGCGGCGCTCAGGTTGCCACTGCTCATGATGTGCCTCTTTCCTCTCGTGACTGCACAGGTTCTCGGGCGGTGAACGGGGCGGGCTCAGGGTGCGGGGGCCTTGGCCTTGTGGTCGTCGGGCTCGGGGGTGACCGCGGGCGGTGGCCGGTGGTCGAGTTCGCGCCAGTGGGGGCGCAGGGCGGGCAGCACGGTGCTGCCGAGATAGAGGGCGGCGCAGCCGATCAGGACCGGGCCGAGGCCGGCCAGGGTGACGAGAAGGCCGGCGAGGACGGGCCCCAGCGGCACGCCGGCGGAGCCGACGGAGTCGGTGAGCGCGGAGACCCGGCCCAGCAGAGGGCGCGGGATGCGCTCCATCATCACGGCGTTGAGGATCGGGTTGACGAAGCCGATGGCCAGTCCGTCCACGACGGCGACGGCGAGGACCGTCCACAGCGGCAGGTCGAAGGCCATCACCAGGAAGCGGGGCGGCCCGGCGAGGAGGAAGGCGATGACGTACGTCGGCCGGCGCCGCAGCCGGTGCGCGAGCGCGGTGGCGAGTGCGGAGCCCGCGACCGCGGCGATGCCGAACACCGAGCCGAGGGCACCGATCGCGGCCGGGCCGCCGTCGGTCTCCTTCGCCCAGACGGGGATGAGCAGGGAGCCGTACGCCGCGTCGATGAGGTTGGTGACGCTCAGCATGACGGCGATGGACCGCAGCAGCCGGTCCTGGCGCAGGAACCGCAGCCCGGCCCGGAGCCGGTCGAGGTAGCGCTCCTCCTCGGGCGCCGTGTCGGTGGACTCCGCGGGCACGGGGCCGCGGCCGGGCGCGGTGGCGGCGATGATCAGGGCGGAGACCAGGAAGGTGACGGCGTTGACCGCGAGGGCCCACACCGGGTCGAAGAAGGCGACCACGGCGCCGCCGGCGGCGGGCCCGGCGGTGCCGGCGAGCCGCTCCAGGGTGCCCACCATGCCGCTCATCCGCTCCAGCGGCATACCGACCGCCTCGGCGGTCGCCGGGGTGAGGGTCCGCTTGGCCACATCGCCCGGCCCGCGGGCCAGCCCGAGCAGGGTGGACAGCGCCAGCAGCAGTCCGTACGGCAGGACGCCCAGCCAGTGGCAGAGCGGGACCGCCGCGACCACCGCGCCGCTGACCAGGTCGGCGGCGACGCTGAACCCGCGCGCTCCGAACCGGTCGATCAGGGGCCCCGCCAGTGCCTTGCCCAGGACGAGCGGCACCGCCTCGGCGAAGACGACGAGTCCCGTCTGTGACGCGCTGCCGGAGGTGACGAGCACCAGCCAGGGCAGGGCGATCATGGTCAGCCGGGTGCCGAACAGCGAGACCGTGTAGGCGCTCAGCAGTCCGTACAGCGAGACTCGTGAGGCTGAGGATGTCCGCATGGCGGCGGGACCTTTCCGGAAGGGGCGGAAGGGGCGGCGGCGATCAGTGGTCACCGCGGTCCGCTATCGCGCGGGCGAGATCGCGCAGCCGCGGATGCTGGTAGACCATGCGGGTGGGGATGACCACCCCGCGCCGCTTCTTCAGGTCGGCGATCACGCGCAGCGCGAGCAGCGAGTGCCCGCCGAGGGCGAAGAAGTCGTCGGTGGCCAGCACCCGTTCGCGGCCGAGGACGTCCTGCCAGGCGCCGGCGATGAGTGTCTCCAACTCGCCCGCGGGCACGGCGTCGGCACCGTCCGGCCGGTGCCGCTGCTCGGCCGGTTCGGGCAGGGCCGTGCGGTCGACCTTGCCGCCGACGCCCAGCGGGAGGCTGTCCAGGGCGGTCAGTGACAGCTGCGCCATATGGGCGGGGAGCCGGGAGCCCAGGTGGCGGCGCAGCGGCTCCGGGTCGCTGTCCGCGCCGGGCGCGGGGACCCAGTAGGCGGCCAGGGCGCGGCCCGCCCGGTCGTCCTCCCGTACAACGGCGACCGCGGCGGTGACGGACGGATGGTCCGTCAGGACGGCCTCGATCTCGCCGAGTTCGATGCGCAGTCCGTTCACCTTGACCTGGTGGTCGACCCTGCCGAGATAGGCGAGGCTGCCGTCCGGGCGGCGCCTGACCCGGTCGCCGGAGCGGTACATACGGCTGCCGGGCGGGCCGAACGGCGAGGCGGTGAACCGCTCGGCCGTCAGGGCGGTGCGGCGCAGATAGCCGAGGGCGACGGCGGGGCCGGTCAGGTACAGCTCGCCCTCGGAGGCGGGGCGCAGTTCGTCGTCGAGGACGTGGGCGCCGACGCCGGGCAGCGGCGTGCCGATGTGCGGCTCGGCGCCGTCGACGCGGCCGACGGTGGAGTCGACGGTGCACTCGGTCGGCCCGTACAGGTTGAGCGCGTGCACGACCCCCCGGGCGCCGAGGCCGGCCAGGTCCTGCCACATGGGCACCGGGATCGTCTCGCCCCCGACGAACAGCCGTATGCCGTCCGGGAGTCGCTCGGCCGTCTCGACGACCCGCTCACGCAGGACGGACCAGTGGGAAGGCGTCACGTCGAGGTCGGTCACGCCTTCGTGGAGCAGATGTGCGGCGAGCGCGGCCGGGTCGGCGCGCTGGTCCTCGGAGAGCAGCAGCAGGGTGTCGCCGCGGCAGACGCGGGCCCACTGCTGCACGGAGGCGTCGAAGGACACGCTGGCGTTCCAGGCCACGCGGGCGGGGCGGTCGGTGTAGCAGCCGCTCTCCTCCAGGGTGGCGACCAGTCGGGCGGCCGCGGCGCGGGTGACGGCGACGCCCTTGGGCCGGCCGGTCGAGCCGGAGGTGTAGATGACGTAGGCGGGGGCGTCGGCGGGCACCGGGACGTCGGGGACGGGGGGCGCGGCGCTCGCGTCGGGGGCGACGGTCCGCACCCCGTCCGGCCAGGTGCGGGCCGGGTCGGCGGCCACGACGACCTCTATGCCGGCGTCCTCGACCATGTGGTCGAGGCGTGCCTGCGGGTGGGCCGGATCGAGGGGGACGTACGCCGCGCCGGCCTGCCAGACGGCGAGCAGGGCCACCACCAGGTCGGGCTCCCGGCCCAGGGCGACACCGACGTGCTGTCCGGGCCGGACACCGGCTCCGACGAGGGCGGCCGCCAGCCGTCGCACCTGACCGTCGAGGGCGCCGAAGCCGACGGTGGTGCCGTCGGCCGCCACGACGGCGTCCCGCCGCGGGTGCCGCGCGACGGCCTCCCGGAAGCGCTGCAGAAGGTCCCGGGCGGGGGTGGACGCGGGCCCCGGACGGGTACCGACGGCGACGGACGCCGACGGCCGTGGTGCGGCCGCCGTGGCCGTGCCGCGGGCCGGTGACGACCCGCCGGGCGGTGTTGCGGACATGGGTGGGCTCCTCTCGGGGGCTGCGCGACACGCCCTAGGCGCGGCCGGCCAGGGCGGGTGCGGTGACGGGCAGGGAGGGCGCGCAGTCGGCGAGGGCGACCGGTTCACCCATCGCCACGACGATCTTGCGGTCGCCGCGGAAGGGGTCACGGCCGTGCGCGGTGCGGATGTTGTCGACCAGGAGCAGGTCGCCGGGCTGCCAGGCGCGCCGTACGGTGGCGCGTTCGTAGGCCGCGTCGAGCACGGCCACGTCCTCGGGGCTCAGCGGGGTGCCGTCTCCGAGCGCCGTGTTGAACGGCAGCCCGTCGCGGCCGAACTCGCCGACCAGCACGTCCCTGATGTCGGGGTCCAGTGCCCATTCGCTCCAGAACGCGACGTGGTTGAACCAGACCTCCTCGCCCGTGCGCGGGTGGCGGACGATCGCCGAGCGCACCTGCCGGGTGCGCAGGGTGTCGTCGTCGCCCCAGGTCACGTCGATGGCGTTGGCGGCGCAGTAACGCTCCACGTCGGCGCGGGAGTCGGTGGCGAAGGCGGTCCGCCAGTCGAGCGAGATGTGCTCGGCGTAGTTGCGCACCAGCGACCAGCCGTGCCGGCGGAAGCGGCCGACGAGATCGGCGGGCAGCCCGTCGAGGACCCGCCGGACGTCGGCGACCGGTGTCGCGCCGCCCTCCGCGGGGGCCGTCAGACAGCCGAACAGCAGCAGGCCGGGGAAGGTCAGCGTGTAGCTGTTCTCGTTGTGCATCCGGATGGCCTGGGCGGGCGGCAGGTCGGTGGAGGAGAACACGTCGTCGCCGAAGTCGCTGCGCGGGGTGGCCTTCTCCTGGTACTTGGCGCGCGTGGCGAACAGGGCGTCCCGCACGAGCGCGAAGTCGGCGGCGGTGCGCACCGGAAGGCCGCGCAGATACAGCGCGCCGTGCCGGGTGAGCACGCTGCGCAGCGGGTCTCGGTAGGTGTCGATCCAGTCCGCGGCGGCGGCCGCGTCCGGCAGTCCGTCGACGAGGGCGGTGACCGGCGCGCCGGGTTCCTCCAGCCAGTGGGGTGTCATCGCACGCCCTCCTCCAGGTCGGCGTCGGCGAAGTGGTCGGGCAGGGTCTTCCACACCGGCGGGGTGTAGAAGTGGCCGCCGGGCAGGGCGTCCACGCGCAGTCCGCCGGTGGCGCAGCGTGCCCACTGCTCGGCGACGGCCGGTTCGATGACCGCGTCGTCCTCGCCGTAGAGCACATGCACGGGCACGGACGTGGTGACGCCGGGCCGGGGCCGGTAGGAGTCGCGGACGGTGATGTCGGCGCGCATCAGCTCGATCGCCATGTCTCGCAGGTCGGGGTCGTCGAGCGCGTAGTCGGGCAGCAGCCCGATGGTCCGCATCCACTCCATGAGGCGTCCTTCGGTGTCCTCTAGACGCGGGAAGCGGTCGCGTTCGGTGACGCCACGGTCGGGCGCGTTGCACGAGGAGACGGTCAGGCGCTCGGGCAGCGGGGCGCCGCGCTCGGCGAGCCGTACGGTGACGTCGAAGGCCATCCAGCCGCCCATGCTGTGGCCGAACAGGCGGTAGGGGCGGTCCGGCGCGGCGGCCGCGGCGCGGACCACGGCGTCGGTGGTGTCCTCGGCGAGGGTGTCCCAGTCCTGGGCGAACTCCTCGGCGAAGCGGCCCTCGCGGCCCGGGTAGCAGACCAGGGCCAGGTCGGTGGCCTCGCCCAGCGACGGCAGCCAGGCCCGGTAGGACCCGGTGCCGCCGCCGCAGAAGCCGAGGCAGACGAGGGAGCGGGTGGCGTCCGGCCGGGGTACGGGCCGGATCACCGTGGTGTCCTGGAGCAGCTGGCCGGTCATCGTCAGCCGGCCATCCGGTCCATGGCCCGGCGCAGGCTCGCCGGGCGGATGTCGGTCCAGTGGGTCTCGATGTACTCCAGGCACGCGGCACGGCTGTCGACGCCGTGGACGGTGCGCCAGCCGGCCGGTACGGCGATCTGGGCGGGCCACAGCGAGTGCTGCTCCTCGTCGTTGGCGAGGACCAGGTACTGTCCGTTCTCGTTCTCGAAGGGGTTCGGCATCGTACTGTCCCGTCTGTCGTGGGTCGGACGGCTGGTCGGTGAGGTGTGCCGGGCCCGGCGGCCCGGACTGCGTCGATCGTAGGAACGGCCCGGCCTCGCAAGAGGCAGTTGACCAGGCAGGTGGCGGGAAGTTTCGCTTCCGGCCGGGGAGTTGATCAGGCAAGGCGTCCGAGTCGCGCGGCCGGTCAGGGTACGCGGGCTGCCGTGGGCACAGGCTGTGGTGCCGGGTACGAGGTGTCCGGGTGCCACAGGTCGTCGGGGTCCAGGTCGCGGGGGTGGTACTTGCCCAAAGCGCTGACGATCAGCTGTAGTTCGAGGGCGAGGGCCGCCACCAGGCGGTCGAGTCCCGCTTCGGGGTCCTCGTCCACGGCGAGCAGCGCGGCCCGGCCGAGGCCGACGGCGCGCGCCCCGGCGGCCAGTGCCTTGGCCGCGCGGGCGCCTTCCCAGATCCGGCCGCTGACGAGCAGGCACTCCTCGGGTCCCGGCCGCACCCGGCGCAGGCACTCCGCGAGCGGCAGACCGACGTCGTTGAGGAAGGCGAGCGGGGCCCAGCCCGAGCCGCCCTCGGCGCCGTCGACGGTGACCGAGTCGGCGCCGGCCGCCCAGGCGGTGGCGGCCGCGTCCCCCACGTCTCGGGCGGGAGGCAGCTTCACCCAGATCCTGGCCCGGGGGAAGTTGTTGCGCATCAGGCGGACCTGGTGGGCGAGGATCTCCTCGGTGAAGGTGCCGGGGCTGCCGCTGCGCAGCACTCGGGAGGCGCCGTCTCCGAGCACGGGCTCGACGGCGTACTGCTCCTTGAGCCGCTCGGCGTCGGCCGCGTCGACCACGGTCATGCCGCCGAGCCCCGGTTTGGCGCCCTGACCCACCTTCAGCTCGAAGGCGAGCCGCCCGGCTTCCAGCAGCGGCCGCACGGAGGGGTCGCTGTAGACGAGGTTCCAGATCTCGGCGTCGGCGTCCTCGGTCGACTGCTGTACGGCCACACCGCCGGCGCCCTCCAGGGCGTCCTGGTAGGCGGTGATACGGCCGAGCAGGGTGCGGCCCTCGCGTTCGCCGAGCCGTCCCGTGCCGTTGACGGGGCCGATGTTCTCGCCGACGACGATGGGGATGCCGAGCCGAGCCGCCTGCCGGGCGGCGGCCACGCCCAGGTCGCGGCTGGCGACCTGGGTGGAGCCGAACGCGGAGACGTACACCGGCAGTTCGGCCGGGAAGCCGCCGATGTCGGTGACGGTGTCCACGTCCCGGTACAGGGGTTCGCGGGCCAGCTCGATCAGTTTCTCCAGCCGACGCGGCACGAAGGCCGGCGGCACCAGCCGGGTCCGGTCCAGGACGTCGTCGCCGCCGCGCCCGTCGGCACCGAACAGTTCGGTGCCGTAGGCGGAGGCGGGCGGGAAGACGCGGGCCGCGCCCTGCCGGGCCCTGGCCCGTATCTCGTCCTCCGGGAAGCCGGAGGCGTGCAGTGCGCTCATGTCGTATCACTCCCTCGCATGGGTGGGCTGCTGTGGTGCGACGGCTCGTGGGCCGCTCTCAGGAACGGGCCGGCGCGGGCTCGCGGCGCGGGCCGGTCCCGGTGAGTTCGCCGAGGTCCAGGCGGGTCTCGACGTAGTGCAGCGCGTCGAGGAGACCGCTGCTGGTGAGGGCGGCGGCCGGGCGGGCCGTGACGACGTGCCCGATCGGCATGGCGCCGACGGAGCTCCAGCCGAGCCGGCCCCGCTCGTCGATGAATCCGGCGCTGCGGCCGACGTTGTCGGGGTGCAGGCAGTACGGCACGTCGAGCCAGCCCCGGCCGAACGCCGTGAGCAGTCCGCGGCCGATGTCGGGGCCGAGACAGAGCACCGCCTCCACGAGGGCGCGGGCCTCGGCGTACACCTGGGTGTCCCGGTCTCCGTCGTCCTGCGCGCCCGGGCCGCCCGGGCGGACGGTGCGGGCCGTGTGCGCCGAGGTCTCCAGGGCGGCGACGTTCTCGGCGACGGTGGGGATACGGCGCGCCTCGACCGTGGTCTTGACGATGAGCCGCTGCGCGCCGGCCCGCACCGCGAGCCGTACCGCCCGGTCCTGCAGGGCTCGGGCCCCGGACGGGGTGCGCGGATAGACGCCCATGTAGGTGTAGACGACGATGTGCCAGTCCACGCCGGGCAGCAGGTCGGCGGCGAGCGCGCGCAACGCTCGTACCGCCTCTTCGTCCTGGTGCGGGTCGGTCTGCTGCGCGTAGCTCAGGGAGATGCTGCGCAGTCCGTGGCGGACGAAGAACATCCCTTCCAGCAGGGACAGCGCGACGAGCAGTCCGGGCGGACACAGCTGGCCCATCATGCAGCCGCCGAAGGACTCCAGATGCGGTTCGACGCCCGGCCGGCGGGCCTCGGCGAGCAGTTCGCAGGCCCGGGTCCAGTTGTCCACGGCGTCGGCCAGCGGGGTGCGGCTGTACGGCAGACAGTAGGAGACGGGGCCGCCCTCGGTGGCGTGCAGTCCGGCCGCGAGCAGGCCGCGGATGATGCGCTGCGGGGCGGCGGACCCGTGCCGCACCTGGACCGGGAATTCGGGGCCGTCGATTCCGTCGAGCATGCGGCGGGTGGCGGCCGGGCCGTGGGTGAGCAGCGGGTAGCCGTTGAGGTCGGTGCCCTCGGTGACGGCGCGCCGGGCGGCGCTGAGGTCACCGACCCTGGTGTAGCTGTCGAGGGTGAGCGTGCCGACCGTGGTGGCGGCAGCGGCGCGGGTGGCGAGCAGGCCCTGGCGCATCCGCTCCGGTGAGCCGAAGCCCATGCGGGGCTGGACGACGAGTTCGCGCGCGCCGCGGACGAACGCGCCGAACCCGGTGGTGGTCGGGGCGTCCATCAGCGGCACACCCCGGCCGTGAGCGTGTCGAGGTAGCGGCGAAAGGGCGCGATCCCGGCGCTCTCCTCGAACACTTCCGCGAACCCGGCGGTCCGTAGCCGCGGCAGCCAGGCCCGGGTGGTCTCCTCGGCGGTGCCGAGCTTGCCGCCGATCACCACGGGGAGCGCGGCGAGCCGCGGTTCGGCGCGGAACCGCGCGATCAGCCGCAGTCCGTCGGCGGCGCCGTGGCCGTTGACGCTGCTGAGCACGACGAGGTCGGGGCTCTGGGCCAGCGCCTCGGTGACGACGAGTTCCTCGGGGACGCAGGCCCCGAGGTTGGTCACGCGATGTCCCCACTCGGTGAGGAGGAGTTCGAGGTAGATCAGGTTCCAGGTGTGCGCGTCGGACGAGGTGCCGGTCAGCACGACGTCGAGTCCGATGGCCGGGGCGCCCCGGGTGGGGCCCGCGGCGCCGGGGGCGGTGGTCTGCATACGGACTGCTCCCCGTCCGGTCAGTGCCCGGCACGTACGGCGGTGCCGTACGCGGACGTCGTGGCACCGGCGGTCTCCCCGCCGTCGATCACGAGTTCCTGCCCGGTGACGAAGCCGGCCTCGGCCGAGGCCAGATAGAAGAACGCCGCGGCGATCTCGGCGGGGTCGGCGTGCCGTCCGGCGGGGATGCGCGCGTTGGTGTCGGCGAGCATCTCCTCGGTGTACTCGGCGAGTTGCATGGGCGTGAGCACGCCGCCGGGGCTGACACAGGCGGTGCGCACCACCGGGCTGAGCTCCAGCGCGAAGGTCTGGGTCAGGGCGACGATGCCGGCCTTGGTGGCGTTGTAGTCGGCGTAATAGGGGTATCCCCGGCGGCCGTTGACGGAGGCCGTGGCCAGCAGGACGCCGTGGCCCTGGTCGGTCATGATGCGGGCGGCGGACTGCCAGACGCCCAGGACGCCCAGGAGGTTGACGTCGGTGATGCGGCGGGCGTCCTTCTCCTGGATGTCGAGGACGCCGTGCCGGACGCTGATGCCGGCGTTGGCGATGACCACGTCGAGGCGTCCGGTGTCGCGGTGAACGTCGGCGAGGGCCTCCCGTACGGCGTTCCAGTCGGCAGTGTCGGCGCGTGTCCACCGTCCGGCCGGGTGGCCGTCCGGTTCGGGTGCCTTGATGTCCAGGTTGACCACGTGGTCGCCCGCCTCGGTGAAGCGCAGGGCGGTGGCGCGGCCGATGCCGCTGGACGCGCCGGTGATGACGACGGTGCGCATGTCTGACTCCTAGGTGGCACGTGCGGGTCGGAAAGAGGAAGGGGCAGCGGGCGGCCGGCGTCAGAACAGCACCCGGCCGCGCGTCATCCGGCTCACCGGGGCCGCCTTGCGCAGATCGCGGCTGACGATCATCCGCTTCAGCCAGCGGTCGCTGCCGTCGTAGCGCACGGGATAGGGCTTACGGCCGTGCACCGCCAGGTAGTTGTCGACGATCAGCAGGCTGCCCTGCTCCACGACGACCGTGTGCTGCACCCGCTCCAGCTCGGCCATCAGGGTGTACACGGCCCGTTCGGCCGCCGGCTCGTCCGAGACGCAGCGCATGAACGGCAGGTCGATACGGAGATAGGGCCGGTCGGGGTCGCCGAACAGGACGGGCACGGCGTCCGGGGAGTGCAGCATCTGCTCCATGCGGGCGAGCGCCGGGTGGTCGGGGTGGCGCAGTTGCAGCTGCCTGATGTGCTCGTCGTCGGGGAGGATGTGGAACAGCGGGCGCATCAGCAGGGCCAGATCCTCGCGGCTGAGCTTGACGTCCCGGACGGAGGCGAGGATGGTCGGCACCCGGTCGTGGTTGCGGATCCCGAACAGCAGCAGATAGTCGCAGCGGCCGGGGTGGAAGCCGTCCTCGGTGTGGAACTCCAGCAGGGTGGCGCTGCCGTGGCCGCTCTGGCGCTCCTCGTCGCCGCGGATCGGCAGGATGTTCTGGATCATGCGGCCCAGTTGCAGGGTGGACCAGGTGAAGGGGTCGCCGAGCGCGGTCGCGCACATGGCGAGGAACAGCTCCTGTTCCAGGGTGGCCGCGGGGTCCGTGGGCTGGTCCCAGTGGCCGGGGGTCGGTCCGACGGCGCTGTCGTCGACGGGGAAACCGTGGATCAGCAGGCCGGCGGCGGACTCGGTGCGCCGGAACCTCTCCAGGAAGTCCTTCAGGCACGGCGGCAGTCCGGCGTCGGCGAAGCGGTTGTCGACGTAGCGGGCCGGGTCCGCCGGGTCGGGCAGGGAGGCGGCGAGTCGGGCCGCCTCCTCCCGTATCCGGGACACCTCGGCGTCGGACAACTCGTACTGCAGGACGGTCTCTTCGATCATGGATCGGCTCTTTCCTCGGTGTCAGTCCCGGTGCAGGGTGCGGACCAGGAGGGCGGCGATCTCGGCAAGGGGCTGCGGACGCGTCATGTCCAGGTGGGCACAGTCGACGGCGTGGCCGTGGATCCGGCCGGTGATGTACGGCCGCCAGTCGTCCGCCACGGGGGCGCGGGGGTCACGGTCCTCGGTGGCCGTGAAGTGGAGCAGATCGCCGGCGAAGACTCCCGGTTCGGCCGCCTCGGCCAGGGCGACGGTGTGCGCGGCGGCGGCCGCGAGGGAAGCCACGAACGGCTCGTCGAACGCGGTGTCGAGGCCGGCGTCGGCGGTTCCCTCCCGGCGGAGGAACGCGGCGATGTCGGCGGGGTCGAACCGCGTGTCCGGGGCCGGGGCGCGCAGCGGGTAGGAGTCCATCAGGGCGAGCAGGGCCACCTCCTCGCCCTCGGCGCGCAGCCGGCAGGCCAGGGCGTGCGCGATGTTCCCGCCGAGGGACCAGCCGAGCAAGTGGTACGGCCCCTGCGGCTGGGCTGCGCGGATGCGGCCCAGGTAGTCGTCGACCAGGGTCTCCCAGCGGGCGGGCAGGGCCCGTTCGTCGGCGCCGGGCCGACGCGCCTGGAGGCCGTAGACGGGCCGGTCGTCCAGAGCGGCGGCCAGTCCCGCGTAGCACCAGGCGAGCCCGGTGACGGGGTGGACGCAGAACAGCGGTGCCCCGGTGCCGGACGTGCTCAGCGGCAGCAACAGGTCGGATCCGGCGGTGTCCCGGCCGTCGGCGCGGGCGGCGAGGGCGGCCACGGTGGGGGTGCGGAAGAACCCGGGCAGGGTCAGGTCCCCGAGGACGTCGGGCAGCAGGGCGCGGACGCGGGCCACCACCCGGGCGGCCAGGAAGGAGTGTCCGCCGAGGTCGAAGAAGCTGTCGTCCACGCCGGTGCCGCGCACATCGAGGACGTCTTCGAACAGGGCGGCCAGGGACCGCTCCAGCTCGCTCTCGGGCGCCCGTCCGAGTCCCCCGTACTCGGGAGCGGGCAGGGCGCGCCGGTCGAGCTTGCCGTTGCCGGTGACGGGCAGCGCGTCGAGGACGACGAACGCGGCGGGCACCATGTACTCGGGAAGCGTCCCGGCGAGGAACGCGCGCAGCCCGGCGGGGTCGGGCGTGCGGCCGGGCACGGGCACGGCGTAGGCCACGAGCCGCCGATCGCCCGGCCTGTCCTCGCGGAGCACGACGGCACCGTGGGCGATGTCCGGGTGACGGCCCAGCGCGGCCTCGATCTCGCCGGGCTCGATCCGGAAGCCACGCACCTTCACCTGGTCGTCGGCGCGCCCGCAGAACTCCAGGGTGCCCTCGGCCCGCCAGCGCGCCAGGTCGCCCGAGCGGTACATGCGCGCCCCGTCCGCGAAGGGACTGGCGACGAACCGTTCCGCGGTCGCGCCGGGCCGGCCGCCGTAGCCCCGGGCGAGTCCGCGCCCGGCGATGTACAGCTCTCCGATGACACCGGGCGGCACCGGCCGCAGCGCCTCGTCGAGGACGTACACCCGGGCGCCCTCCAAGGGCCGTCCCACGATGGGCGTCGAGGTGCCGCGCAGGGGTGTGGTCAGCGTTTCGACGGTGCATTCGGTGGGGCCGTAGAAGTTGTGGGCGCTCACGTCGGGTTCGGCGAGCAGCCTGCGCCACAGCGGCTCGGGGATGGCCTCGCCTCCGAAGGTCAGGGTGCGGGGGGTGAGTTCGGGGGTGCCGAGCAGCCCGTGCTCCAGCATCTCCAGGCCGTACGTCGGTGTGGTGTCGAGGAAGTCGACGCCGTGCCGTCCGACGTAACCGACCATGGCCGCCGGGTCGCGCCGGGTGGCGTCGTCGAGGAGGTGCAGCTCGTGCCCGGCGAACAGGGCGAGCAGTCCCATCCAGGAGGCGTCGAAGGTGAGCGGCGCGGTGACGGCCACCCGTGCGGCGGGCCTGCCGGTGGCCCGTACATGTGCGGCGAACAGGGTCGACTCGTGGCTGTGCAGCAGGTTGACCAGGGCCCGGTGCTCCACGACGACACCCTTGGGGCGCCCGGTGGATCCGGAGGTGTACAGCATGTAGGCGGGGTGCGCCGGGTGCAGCGCGGGTACGTCCGGGTCGTGCCCGCCGCCGTCCTGCGCGCACCGGTCGACGTGCAGCACGGGCACCGTGTCGGGGGCGAGAGTGCCTGCGAGCTCGGCCGTGCTGATCACCAGTCGGACGTCGGCGTCCTTCAGGACGTGGGCGATGCGTTCGGCCGGATGCCCGGTGTCCAGCGGCAGATACACGGCTCCCGCCTTGAGTACGGCGAGCAGGGCCACGACCGACTCGACGGACCGGTCGAGCAGGACGGCGACCCGGTCCTCGGGTCCCGCGCCGCGCCGGATCAGCTCGTGCGTGAGCTTGTTGGCGAGCGTGTTGAGCTCGCCGAACGTCAGCGTCCGTTCGTTCAGGACGAGCGCCGCGGCGTCGGGCCGGGCGGCGGCCTGCTCCTCGAAGTACCGGTGCACGGGGCGTTCGGCCGGCGGTGCGGCAGGGTCCTCGCCGCTCCACGCGCCCAGGACGAGGGCCCGTTCGTCGGCGGACAGCACGTCGGCCTGCCCGACAGGAGCGTCCGGGTCGCCGACGAACGCGGCGAGCAGCCTCAGCAGCCGGTCCGTGAGGGTCCGCACCGTGCCGTGGTCGAAGAGTTCGGTGGCGTACTCGACCGTCCAGCGCAGCCCCGCCGGGTCGCCGTCGGCCGTGTGGGCCTCCTCGACGCCGAACAGCAGGTCGAACTCGGCCACATGAACGGCGACATGGTGTTCCGAGGCCGTGGTACCGGCCAGCTCCAGCCCGCCGCCCGATCCGTTCTTCAGGAGCAGCATGGTCTGGAAGAGGGGGTGGCGGGCGGTGGACCGGGCCGGGTTGACCGCCTCCACCACCCGCTCGAACGGCAGATCCTGATGCCCGTACGCCTCCAGATCAGCCGCCCGCACCCTCGTCAACAGCTCACGGAACGTCGGATCACCCGACACATCCGTACGCAACACCAACGTATTGACGAAGAACCCCACCAGGTCATCCAGACTGTCGTCCGAACGCCCAGCCACCGCCGTCCCCAACGGAATGTCCGTACCCGCGCCCAACCTGCACAGCAACGCAGCCACCGCCGCCTGCAACACCATGAACAGCGTCGACCCGCTCCCCCGGGCCAACCCCACCAGACCCGCATGCAGTTCGGCGGGTACGCAGGCCGTGATGGCTCCGGCGTCATGGCTCGGCACGGGCGGCCGGGGCCGGTCGGTCGGCAGGGCGAGTTCCTCGGGCAGTCCGGTCAACGCCTTTTGCCAATAGGCGAGTTGGCGAGCGGCATGGCTCTCGGGGTCGTCCTCGTCACCGAGCAGGTCCCGTTGCCACAGGGCGTAGTCGGCGTACTGGATCGGCAGCGGGGCCCAGTCGGGGGCCCGGCCGGCCAGGCGTGCCTCGTAGGCGGTGCTCAGGTCGCGGGTGAGCGGGGCCATGGACCAGCCGTCACCGGCGATGTGGTGGAGCACCAGCATGAGTACGTGGTCGTCGGCGCACAGCGTGAACAACGTGGCGCGCAGGGGTAGTTCGGTCGCCAGGTCGAAGGCGTGGCGGGCGGCGCGCCGGACGTGCCCGGCCAGTTCCACCGGAGGGCACAGGGAGACGGACAGGGGGACGTGGGCGTCGGCGGTGATGTGCTGGTACGGCTGCCCGTCCACGGCCGGGAAGAGTGTGCGCAACGACTCGTGCCGCAGCGCCACATCGTCCAGCGCCGCCCGGAGCGCACCCCTGTCCACCGGCCCGCGCAACCGCACCGCCAGCGGAATGTTGTACGTAGAACCGCCGTCCTCCCACTCCCGCAGGAACCACAACCGCTGCTGCGCGAACGACAACGGCAACGGCTCGGGCCGCACCACCACAGCCGGCCTGGGCCGGGACGTGTCATGGCCGAGGCGGGCCGTGAGCGCGGCAGGTGTGGGGGCGGCGAAGAGGTCGCCGATGCCCAGTTCGGCGCCGAGGGTGCTGCGGATACGGCTGATCAGGCGGGTGGCCGTCAGGGAGTGGCCACCGATGGCGAAGAAGTTCTCATCGGCGCCGACGCGGGAGATGCCGAGTACTGCGGCGAAGAGTCCGCACAGGACTTCCTCTTCCGGGGTGCGCGGGGCGCGTCCTTCGGCGTCCCCGCCGACCAGGGGTTCGGGCAGGGCCCTGCGGTCCAGCTTGCCGTTGGCAGTCA
>NZ_JABERD010000148.1 GCF_013044505.1 Streptomyces sp. S3(2020)
GGGGGCGGCGGTGGGGGCTGAGGCTTCGACGGCCGGGGCCGCTGGCGGTGCGCCGACAGTCGGGGAGTTCGGGCCGCCGCCGGTCATGCCGGGTGCTGTGTCCGGGGCCGCCTCCGTGGCCGTGCCGTCCCTGTCGGTGCCGGCGCGGCCCGCCTTCGCCCCGGGGAGCAGCCACCCGTCCGGCGCCGTGCCCGAGCCCCGCGGGGCCGGACCTCATGACGCCGTCCCGCCGTCCGACGCCCGTCCGGGCAGGCTCACCGTCTCTGTGGCGGCCACCTCGGCGACCGGGGTGGCGGGCCGTGGCCGACGCATGAGCTGCACGGTCGCGCTCGCGGTGGCGGGGGCGCTGGCCGCGGTGACGGTGGGGTCCGTGGTGGTGTTCGACCTGATGCCGGGCGGGCGCAACGACGACGCGGGCGGCGCGGGTTCGGACTCCTACGCCACGCCCAGCACCTCGACGTCGGCGCGGCCCACGGCCGACGAGTCCAGCGCGGCCGAGCCGCCGGAGCAGGTGGTCCCGGACCGCTACCTCGGCACCTGGGAGGGAGAGGGCAGCGGCTCCGGCATCCCCATGGGCACCTTCCGGATGACCGTCGAAGAGGCGGCCGTCGGCGAGGAGTTGGGCAAGCTCAAGCAGACGGACATCTTCGGCGGTGTCTGCAACGACGTACTCACCCTGAAGGAAGTGACCAAGACCGGGCTCGTGGCGACGTCCGTGGGCGCGAAGAGCAACCACGGCGGCTGCAACCCGGAGCCCCACACGGTGCGGCTGGAGCCGGTGGGGGACGATCTGAGATACGTCTCGGAGAGCGCGGCGGAAGGGAATCCCGAGGCGCGGATGTCGAAGGTCAACTAGCGGCGGGTGCGGGGGAGTCGGCCGCCCACGGGTACGGGTACTGCTCGTGCGCCCAGCAGGAGCCGACCGTGGTGTGGCAGTCGTCGTCCCAGTGGCTGCGCCGCCTGGGGCGCGAGTACGCGCCGATCACCGCGGCGACCAGGTAGCAGGCCGCGAGTCCGGGGAACGAGGCCGCCACCCAGGCCAGTGAGCGCGGCTTGCTCTCCTTCCACCGCATTCGGGTCAGCGGCGCCACCCAGGCACCGAAGGCCAGGGGCGCCAGAGCGCCGACCGTGGCCGCGAAGGTGTACGAGCCGCCGGGCCAGGCGGGCGCGAGGGGGCCCCGGATGTCGTGGCCCCAGTTCATGTCGATGGCGACCAGCGGCAGGATGAGGAGGACGAAGACCGGCGGCACCAGGCAGCCGAACACCTTGTCCCCGACGCTCATCCTCGCGATCGGCGACGCCGGACGCCCCGGCCGGTGCTCGTACCGCAGCGCGGACCCCGCCGCCTTCCGTGACCACGCGTCCCGCGGCCCTTTCGTGTTTCCGGCCCCCTACATCGGCGTCGTGACGGTCGTGTGCTCCCCGGTGCCCAGGTGGAGCATGCCCTTGCCCGGGGTGATCTGGCCGCCGACCATGCTCCGGTTCGTGCGGATGCCGATCAGCTCGCCCGCCGAACTGTCCTGCGGGGAGAGGAGGATGCCGCGGCGGGCCTTCTTCATGTCGACCTGCCAGCCGGAGAAGCCGTCGCAGATCTCCTCCTCGTCACCGGCGATGACGACGGCGAGACCCTCCTCGACGCCGCGCTCGACGATGCGCTTGAAGATGTCCTCGGCGTCGCAGTCGTCATGGACCTCCGCGTCGTCGACCAGGGTGACGATCGGCTGCTCGGGACTGGCCGAGCCGATGAGCTCCTCCATCTCGTCCTCGTCGATGTCCCGGCCCGTGAAGACCTTCAACACCCCCTCCTGGCCCTCCAGTTCACGCAGCGGAGAGGGGCGGGGTGCCGCGAGGATCAGCCGTACGCCCTGGGCGAGGTAGGACCGCGCGACGTTCAGCAGCACCGTGCTGCGTCCGGACTTCGCGGGGCCGCCGATCACGAACGCCGGGACGCCCTGGGAGAGATCGGGGCCGAAGGCGGTGAGCTCGTCGCCGCCGACACCGACCAGGGACCAGAGCGGGGAAGCGCTGGTCGCCGGGTCGCGCATCGCCCAGGCGTCGGCGAAGGAGATCCGGCTGGGCAGCACGTCGACGCGGAACGGGCGGCGCGAGCGCGGCAGTTCGGCGTCCCGCGCGGCGGCGGCCTCGCCGATCGCGACGAGGGCCGCGGCCTGGCCCTGACCGGTGGTGTCCTCGGCCAGCAGCGCGAACTGGGTCTCCGTGGCCGTCTCGCTGGCGTACCCGCGGCCGGGCGGGATCTCCTCGGGGATCTTGCGGGCGTTGATGTCCAGCATGGAGAAGTCACCGCGGTCCGCGAGCCGCAGACCGTACTTGTCCTCGGTGAGGGACGAGATCCGTCCCGTCAGCAGCTGGCGGTCGCCGGTGATCACCAGATGCAGGCCGACGCTCGCGCCCTCCCGCATCAGCGCCATCACCTGGTCGGTGAGATCACCGTGGTTGTACTCGCCGAGCGTGGGCAGCCAGCCCTCCCAGCGGTCGAGCAGCACCACGATGTGCGGCAGCCGCTCGTCCTCGGCGGCGAAGGACCGCTGCTCGCCGATGTCGGCGTAGCCCTTCTCCGCCAACAGCTCCTGGCGCCGGTTGAGTTCACCGGTCAGCCGGCTGAAGAGCCGGATGACACGCTCCTGCTGGTTGCGGCCGACGACCGCACCGCAGTGCGGCAGGCTGGTCAGCGCGTTCAGGGCGCCGTTGCCGCAGTCGATGCCGTACAGGTGGACATCGGCGCTGGACAGCGTACGGGCCAGGGAACCGGCGATCGTGCGCAGCACCTGCGAGCGGCCGCTGCGCGGGGCGCCGGCGACGAGCAGGTGCCCGAAGGTGGAGAAGTCGACGACGACCGGGCGGCGGGCCTGGTCGGACGGCAGGTCCTCGATGCCGTACGGAGCCGCCGCCAGCGTCCCGCGGCCCTGCACCGCGGGGATCTCGTCCAGCAGCAGCGTCTCGTCCAGGGCGGGCAGCCACGGGGAGTGCTGGGCCGGAATGCCCAGGGCCTGGTTGGCCTCCCGTACGGCGTCCACGAGCACCTTGAGGTCGGTGATCTCGTCGTCCTCGCGGGCCTCGGACTTGGGCTTGGTGAGCCCGGCCCGGCCCAGCTTCTGCCAGTCGAGCTGCCCGGCCCACGGCGCGAGCGCGGCCGGATCGGCGGCACCCGGGCGGCGGCCGCCGACGCGGCCGGACTGGAAGGGGACGAGGGAGGCGTGGCCGAGCCGGACGTACGCGCGACCCGGGGTGCTCTTGGCGATGTGACCGGCGTCGGGCGCGTCGATGACATCCGTCGACTCACCGGCGTCGGTCACGCGCAGCGCGATCCGCAGGTTGGTGTTGGCGCGGATCTCGGGCGACACGACACCGCTGGGCCGCTGGGTGGCCAGCAGGAGGTGGATGCCGAGGGAACGGCCTCGCTGGGCGATGTTGACGAGGCCGGTGACGAAGTCGGGCAGGTCACGGACCATGGACGCGAACTCGTCGATGACGATGAGCAGTCGGGGCACATGCGCGTGGGACGGGTCCCGGCGTACCAGGTCCTGGTAGTCCTCGATGTCCTTGGCGTCGGCCGCCGCGAGGATGTGCTCGCGCCGCTTCAGTTCCGCGCCCAGCGACTCCAGGGCGCGCTCGACGAGATGGGCGTCCAGGTCGGTGACCATGCCGACGGTGTGCGGGAGTTTGACGCAGTCCTTGAAGGCGGATCCGCCCTTGTAGTCGACGAGGACGAACGTCATGTTCTCGGGGGTGTTGGCGACGGCGAGCGCGGCGACGATGGTCTGGAGCAGCTCCGACTTGCCGGAACCGGTCGTGCCGGCGATGAGCCCGTGCGGGCCGTCCCGCCGCAGATCGATGCCGAAGGGACCGTCGTAGGACTCGCCGATGACCGCCATCGTGGACTGCCCGCCCATGCGCCAGCGTGCGGCGATGTCGTCGCGCGTCGGCGGTTCCAGCTGGAGCACGTCGAGGAGGCGGCTGGCGGAGGGGAGCGCGGAGTCCTCGGTCTCGCCGCTGATGTCCCGCAGGGGCGACAGCGACCGGGACAGCCGTGCGCACCAGCCGGCGGAGACGAAGTCGGGCCGGACGTCGGTCCTGCGGCGGGAGCCGGTCTGCTCGACCCGCAGCCGCAGTTCGAGGGCCTGCTCGGTGTCCCGCTGGTCCTGCTGGGCGCCGTGGTGCCAGGCCTGGAAGGAGGGGAAGCCACCGGCGGACGCCTGCGCCACGGGTGTCGCGGCGGCGCTCTCGTCGGTGTGCCGGGGTTCGGCCACGACGTAGGCCTGGCACTCGCCGGGCAGGAACCGCTCCTCCTCGTCCAGACAGAGGGCGTAGATGGCGACGGCCGGGCCCTCGCGCAGCAGTCGTACGACACCGGGCATCGAGCGCAGCCGCCGCGACCCGTCCCATACGACGACGATGTCGGGGTCGGAGAAGGCGGGGCCGCCGCCGCTGTTGTTGTGCTCCTTGAGGGCCTTCTGCCGGGCGTCGAGCAGCTGGGTCAGCTCGCCGACGCGCGCGCCGACGGTCTCGGCGTCCGTCCCGATCAGGACGTTGACGTCCTGGCCGCTCGCCGGGCGGGAGTGCGGCAGCCAGCGCACCCAGTCCCAGCGCGGGTGCGCCTCGTGCTCGGTGAGCACGTAGAACTGCACGTCCATCGGGCTGTGCAGCACGGCGGTCTGGGCGACGATCCACCGCCCGAGCGCCTGGGCGGAGTCACCGGGACCGGCGATACCGATGATCCCGAGGTCCCGCAGCGGCAGGGCGACGGGCGAGTCCTGGATCTTCCATGTGACCTGGCGCTTGTGCTCGTCCTGCTCGGGGTCGTCGAGGACGACCTCGGACCGGACCCGGCCGGTGCCGACGCGCAGGAGGAGGTGGTCGGCGTCGGTGCGCCGCCGCTCCCACAGCCGGGTACGGGGCCCGGTGCCGAAGGCCAGCACGGCGGCCGGATCGGGGATGGCCTTACGCCGGTCGAGCCGCTCCAGACGCAGCGCGTCCTCGGCGTCCTTCTCGATCCGCTCCTTGTGCTCCTTGTACTCCTTGACCTGCTTCGCATGGGACTTGCGCCCGTGCTTCTTGTCCATGAAGTAGTTGCCGAAGAGCATCAGGGGGCTCATCAGCGCCATGATCATGTAGTACCAGCGGCCGAAGATCATGACCGAGACCACGGCGCCGACCAGCGGGAACAGGGCCATCAGCCAGGGCAGCGGCCGGGCCTCGTAGTCCCTGGGCGGAGAGGGCAGCCGGAACTGTGTCTTGCGCTCCGCCGGGCGCAGTCGCGGAGGCCGGTTGTAGTCGAGTCCGGCGCCGTCCTCCGACCACTTCAGGGCCGCGTTCGGCGGGCTGTAGCCGTCTATCTCCAGGAGGGTGTTGCCCAGGGCGAGTTGGGAGCCGAGGGGCCAGGGGCCGCCGTCGAAGTCCTCGCCGTCGAGACGGGGTGAGTCGGTGCTGTCGCCGTCCTTGTCTTTGTCCTGCTTGCTGGTCTTTGTTCCGTGGAGGGTGACCTCGCACTTGCCGTCGATGGCGATGGACAAGGTGGCGGCGCGCGCGTCGAGTTCGGGGTCGTCGATACGCAGGGGCGCGGCCGGGCCGCTGCCGATGTCGTACCGCCCCACGCCGAGCCGGTGCACGGCGCCCGCGGCGGGGCCGCCGGCCACCCGGAACTCGACGATGCCGGTCGGCTCACCGAGGAGACAGCCGGCCGGATCGTGCAGGCTGACGACGGCGCCCTCGCGCAGTGCCGAGCCGACGATGTTCGCGGCGGGGTCCAGGGGGTAGCCGTCGACGAACGCCTGGGGTGCGCCACCGGGGTTCGCAGACCCGCTCGTATGCCCGCCGATGGGGATGATCTGCGCGCCGCCGTCGAGGCCGACGTGGCGTGCCAGCTCCCGAGTGATGTCGCCGACCGACGACTCCGGATCGGCGTCGAGCACCACGTCGGCGCTGGCCCCGCCGATCGGGTCGACGACGGTCAGACTCAGGCGCACGTTCGTCCTCCTCGCTGGGCTGAGGCCGCCCCCGGAACGCTGAACTCAGTGCAGTGACCTTAACCGGCGCACCTTTCCCCTGCGCAACGGGATGCACACGGGCTTCACAGGACCGGAACGCTCCCGGGACGCTTCCGGGATGCGCACTGGTTCACGCTTCCGTTGCCGGACGTCCCTGTCATCCCTACAGCCCCACCCGTAAGATCTTTGCTCATGCGGACGGCCGGTGATGTCCGGCCCGATCGCATCAGTCGAGCCACGGGGATGGCCCTGCGGCGACCGCAACGGGAGGGAGAGCCGTCATGGCCAAGGACACAGACCTTACTTATTCCGAGATGGAGAAGAAGGCCAACGACCTCATCAAGGCGATGGGCGACATGGAAGACATGTTGAAGTCCATCGAGAAGGGTGTCGAGGAGCTCGTCGCCAACGGCTTCACCACCACGAAGGCCTCCGGCGCCTACGACGAGTCCATCAAGGACTTCACCAAGGGCGCGGCGAAGACCGTCAAGGGTCTGGAGGGTCTGTCCAAGTTCCTCACCAACGCGAAGAAGGCGTACGAGGACCTGGACGACCAGCTGGCGAAGAGCGCCAAGGGCTGAGCCTGTCACGGGCGGCATGCCTCGGTGCGACGGGACATGAACGTCTCGTCGCACCGGGCTGTTCGGCATCGGGCTGTTTTCAACGGGGTGCCGGCTCGGGCCGGCGGATCGACATGATGGGGGCGCCGTGGCGGGCGGGAGCGATCAGAAGCTCGACCTTGAGGTGATCAAGGAAATGGGCAAAGGGCTCGGCAATATCAAGAAGGCGTTCGACGGCCTGGAGGATCTGGGCGGCAAGTACGAGGACGACTTCGGGAACGGCGATCTGGCCGACAAGTTCGGGGACTTCGCCGACAACTGGAAGCTCAGCCGTAAGAGGCTGACCGAGGAGATCGACGTGCTGGCCCAGATAGCCAAGGCCGCGGGGCAGGCGTACGAGGACATCGACCACCAGTTGGCCCAGGCACTTCGTGATGCCCAGGATCCGAAGAAGGGGAACTGACCGATGGCTGGACGGCCACGCGACTGGCACCCGGTCGCGGACAGCGACCCCATTCCCGGAGACGCCGACCGCATGGCGTCCCTGGGCAAGACGCTGCGCAAGACGGCGGACGAGGTCGAACGGCAGATCCGCAATCTGAAGGCCGTCGCCGAGGTCGACGCCTGGGACAGCAAGGCCGGCAAGGAGTTCCGCGAGAAGGCCTCGGGCAACGTCAAGAAGCTGGAAGCGGTCTTCAAGAGGTACGACACCGCCGCCACGGCCATCGGCAGCCGCGTCGACGAAGTGGGCGGTGGATACCAGGACAAGGTGACCGCCGGCGCGAAGAACTACGCCTCCGACCTCAACCGCGCCCAGGAGATAGCCGACGCCGCCCTCAAGGACGCGAAGGACGCCGACGACCGCAAGAGCGCGTCCCAGAAGAGCATCGACGGTCTGTCGGGCAAGGACCGCAAGAAAGAGGACGTCGACAAGGACCGCAAGGACCTGGAGGCGAAGCGGGACGCGGCCGGTGACGAGATCGAGGCCGCACGGGAGAAGATCAACGAGGCCAAGAGGATCCGTGACGCCGCCGCCAAGCGCGCACGTGAGTCCCTGGACGCGGTCATCAACCACGACTCCCTGAAGGACGGGTTCTGGGAGACCCTGACCGACAGCATCGCGGAGATCACCTCCTGGGTCGCCACCGTATGCGGAATCCTTTCGCTGATCGTCGGCTGGATCCCGGTGATCGGACAGGCCCTGGCCGGTGTGCTGGGCGCCATCGCCATGATCGCGACCCTCATCAACTTCATCGCCACGCTCGTCCAGGTCGCCCAGGGCAACGCCGACTGGATGGATGTCGGAATGGCGGCCCTCGGATTCCTGATGATGGGTGTCGGAAAGGGCTTCTCCAAGATCGCGGGCAAGTTCGCGAAGAACACACTGGGACGGGTCGGAAAGGCCGGAGCGGCGCGCACCGCAAGGCAGGTGAGCCGTGCCAACAAGAATCTGCGGCGGGCCGCCTACAAGGACGTGAAATTCCAGAAGGGCGACATTCTGAAGTCGCTCAAGGAGCCCTTCACGGAACCCTTCTCGAAGGCCGCGTGGGCGAAGAACCTGAAGACGCTGAAGCCCGGCGGTGGGAACTGGGCCGCCGCCAAGAACGAATTGGGTCTGCGCGGTGGGGGAAGTGCCCTCAAGGGACTGCCCAAGTCATTCTCCATGGCCGACCCCGGTGTCGCCTCCGACCTGAAATCGGTCAAGATGGGAACCGCGGCCCTGGGTGGTCAATTCGACGCCAACGCCATCAACCAGATATCCAAGTCGGCCAGCCGTCTGTCCGTCGTCGGGGCCGGTATTACCCTGGGCGGGCTGAGCTTGGACGGAAACCTTCAGAAGATGGTCGGTCTCGGTGACTGAGCCCCCGCTCGACGGAGCGTCCGCACCCGCACCCGCACGAAAGGACCGAGCATGACCGCACCGGATGATCCGGCCCCCCTGGACGAGACTTTCGAGTGCACCTTCGAGTTCCAGCCGGGCTGGATCGATCTGACGCTGCGCGACGGCACCAAGGCCGAGGCCAAGGCGCTGGCCACGGAGGTCGTGAACCGGCTCAACCCGCTCGGTCTGGAGATCGAGAAGAGCGCGGTCTTCGACGACATGGTCGAGCGGGCCGTCGACCTCAACGACGACGTGCCCACCCTCGCGGCGGCGTACTACTCCGAGGCGGGGGAGGCCCTGGCCAACCTCATGGTCGACTCCTACGGCGACGAGGGCGTGCCGCGCCCCGGCGCGGACGAGGTCATCCCGCTGCTTCTGGAGTGGGGGAACGCAAAGGTCACGGGCGCCCCGGAGATCACCCACCTCGAACTCGCCGCCGGACCCGCCGTACGTATCCAGGCCATGCTCCAGGCCAAGCGCATGCTCGGCTTCGGCCGCAAGCTGACCGAGTTCGTCAAGTACGCCGTCTTCCCGCCCGACATGCAGAGTCTCATCGTCGTCACGGTGACCTGGGAGAAGATCGCCGTCACCGAGCAGATCGCCGAGCTGGCCGACGAGGCGGTGCGGACCATGCGGATCACCCCGCTGCCGACGCGTCCCACCGAGGGGGGTACGGCATGAGGACGGCCGACCAGTTCTCCTCGGCACCCACCGACTACAACGTCGTCGTCCCGGACGGCTGGTTCCAGCTCTCCCTCGACCCGCAGGAGCGCGACCGGGGCATCATCGCCCTCGCCGAGCTGACGTTCCGCGGCCAGGACAACGCCCCGCTGCTGAAGAAGCAGTTCATGCAGGACCTCCAGCGCAAGGCGAAGGACGCCTACCAGGTCGGCGGCACGGAGCTCTACCTCTCCACGATGGCCGTCGGCCCCGTCCCCCTGGCATCCTCCCTGCTCATCAGCGTGCCGGGCCCCGACGAATGGCCGGAGACCTCGGACGCCGAGGCACTGGCCGAACACCTCGCCGACCGGAGCCGCGGCGACAACGGCGAGATCGGCGTGGTCCAACTGTCCGTAGCCGGCCAGGCGGTACGCCAACGCCGCCGCGAACTGGCCGACCCCGCCCGCCAGTTGGGCAACACCCTGCCGACCACCACCCTCACCTACTACGTACCGATCCCGACCACCACACGCTGGCTGCTGCTGAACTTCTCCACCCCCATCGATCAGCTGGCGGATCAGATGGTGGAGCTGTTCGACACGGTGGCGGGGACGTTGCACTGGAAGTGACCGGCGGTGACCGGGCAGGCCGCGCCTGACCACGAACCGGGCACTGGTGCGGCAACGCAGAAAGACCTCAGTGGGCCGTACCGGGAAGTCGGAGCGTTCGCGCGAAGTCGTCCAGCGCCTCCAGCGCGGCGGCGATCACTTCCGGATCGTCGTGGTGGCCGCGGAGCATGACGTCGGGGAGGCCGGGCGCGGTGTGCCAGTGGTACGTCACCGAGGTCATCATGATGGTGCTGTCCGCGGGGTAGGAGCGGGTGACCCGGACTCCGTTCGCGCCCAGGTGCGGAGAGGCGAACGGCACGCTGCCGGTTCGCTGCTGCCACTCGGGGATCTCCGGGTGCGGCACCGTGAGCGCGGTGGCTCCCTCGCAGGAGGCCGCGTCATGGGCTTCGCAGTGGAGGCGGGTGGCGTGCATCACCAGCGGCATGTAGGTCAGTGGGACGGGGTGGTAGACGAATGCCTCGTCGGCCTGGAGCTTGTCCCGGAGCGTGACGATCGTCTGCTCGTAGAAAGTCTTGTGGAAACGCCGCAATTTGCGGGTGAGTTCGATGTCGTGGACGGCGGCCAGGCCGGTCAGGTGCAGGTCCAGCCATTCCTTGAAGGTCTTCTTGTCGATCTGGACGTGGAGATAGCCCCAGAGGTCTGGATCGGCATCCGTGTCGATGTGGAGCGGGGCGCCGAGGTCGGTGCTCCACAGGGTGCCTTCGGACATGGGTGGTCTCTTTCTTCGGGGGCACGGCGGAAGGAAGCCTTCAGGCGTAGCTCCAGCGGAAGGTGCCCATCACGGCATCGAACAGCTCCACGAGGGTGTCGTGGAAGGCGCGATCCGAGCCAGGTGCGATCAGGGCGCTGAAGGAGAAGGCGAGGTACTGGTCGGGGGCGCTGTCCGGGACAGGAACGAAGTACTCGACCCGGCGGTGAGCGACGTCGACGCCCTGCGCCGCGTCGGCGGGTACGTCTCGCTCCGAGCGCAGGGCCGCGGTGTCGTCGAGTTCCCGTGTCTCGGCACCGGGGATCTCGGAGGCGAGCGCGGCCAGGACCGCTTCAGGGCCGCTGTCGGGCCTGACTCGGGGGATCTCGATCGGCGCCGAAGCCACGAACGAAACGGGCAGCACGATGCCGTGCAAGCGTTCGGTGGGGAGGTAGAGGGTCATACCTCCCTTGGCGCGGGCCCGGTGGACGACCTTTTTCATCTCCTGGCTGAGCTTCAACCGGGCCTTGGGAATGTCGTCCTTGGGAAAGCCCACGGGCAATTGCGCTACGGCCTTCCGAACGATGCGGTCCATCGCTTCCGCGGTGCCCCTGCGTAGCGGAATCACGTCCCAGCCGGGCGGCGGCACCAAGTTGAAACCGTTCGGGGGCCGACGGTGCTCATCGATGGTCATTGCGCCCCCGCGTCACTTCCACGGCGTAGGCAACGCCTACGAAGAGCGCCCACGCCGGAGCGGCGATCATGCCGGGCCAGAAGCCGAAGAACAGCGAGGGCAGGAAGAATCCGCCGCCCATGGCGAGATCCCGGGTGAGGTAGGGCGGACGGCCCGCGTACCGGGGGTACTTCACGAACACCCAGACGTAGTGCAGGAGGCAGCCGACGATCCCGGCCTCATAGACGTGGAGCACGTCATTCATCAGGGACTTCGGCACCAGGATCATGATTCCCAATACCGGCAGGAACAGCGGCATCCCGATGATCAGCGTCAGCCGGAGCCGCCGGTTGGGGCCGGTGCCGAGCCCGGTGCGGGCGGCTTCGGCCTCGGCAATGCGGTGCGCCGAGTTCAGGTCCATGGTCATTCCTCACCAGTGGGTGTCGGGGGCGGGCTTCAGGGTGTTGTCCTTCCAGTCCGAGTACGCCGCGTTGTACGGCTTCTCGTCGGTACCGAAGTTCTCGTGGGTCCAGCTTGTCAGGTCACTCTTTCCGAGCGTCTTGTCCATGACGTCCATCCCCATGCCGGTCCAGGCGATGCCGAGGCCCGCCTGATAGGACTTGTACGCCTTGTCCGCCGCAGCACCCGCGGCCGCCGGGAAGGTGGCCTTGTTCGCCTGCAGCATCTTCGCCATGCCGGCCATCTCCTTGTCGCCGAGGTGCACCAGCGTCGACAACGGGCTGACCCTCAGCGGCCCCTTGGCCACCAGGCCGACGTTCTGGGAGATGGACTTGCGCATGGCGTTCCGGGCCGCTCCGAGGGCCTGCCGCCCCGGCCCTTGCGGCAATTTGGTCATCAGCCGCCCTGTGTCGTCCAGGATGCCCTTGACCCCGCCGAGCCCTCGGCTCAGCCCGGCGGTCCGGGCGGCCTGAGCGGCGCCCACGGTGGCCTTGGCGCCGCTGGCGAGCTTCGTGGCAGCCCCGATGCCACCCACGACGAGCAGCCCGCCCACGACGTCGAAGATGACATCCGTCCAGGTGGCGTCGCCGGACGCCACCAAGAGGAGCCTGAGCCCGACGGTGAGCAGCGCGATGCCAAGGACGAGCAGGTTCAAGCCGGGGATGGCGAGTGCCAGGAAGCCCGCCACCGTCGCGACCCAGCCAAGAACATCTATGAAGGCCTTGATTCCGTCCGCGTGGTCATGGACCCAGCCCTTTGCGTTGTCCCACCACGAGTCCTCGATGATGTCTTCGATTTCCGCGCGGATCTTACCCTCGTGGTGGTCCGCGCGGCTGTCGCGATCATCGGTGATGGTGTTCAGCTGATTCCGGTACGTCAGATACGGATCGTGGTCGGTTCCGCTGACGGAAGGTTTGGGTGTGCTCTTGTCACCGGAGTCGGCCTCCTTGGCCTTTTCGGCCTCAAGCTCGTCCTGTCTTTCCTTGGCCCGGCGCAGGACTTTGTCGGCCTCGCTCTGGAAGTCCTCCAACTCGTTGGACCACGTGGTCAGATGGCTGTGGACGCGCTCGTAACGACTGGCCACCTCCCGCATGTGCTTCTCCAGCGTGGAGGACTCCTCACGAAGGCGCTTGACGTACTTGCCCTTGAGTGTGTCCTCGTTGCTGATCGTCTGGAGGTTCTTGGCCTGGTCTCGCAGCTTCTGGGCGACCGACACCATGTGGCTGACCTCGGCGCGGATCTCCTCCGGGTCTCCGGGTACAGGGTCGGAGTCGCGGAGCGGCTGCCAGTCCAGCGGGCGGCGCTTGGATGTAGGCGTCACTACTTCTGCTTCTTCTCGTCGCGCTTGGCCAACTGGGTGTCGAGATCCTCGAATGCCTTCTTGGTACCGGCCACCATCTGACCGACGGTGTCGAGGCTTTCGACGAGTTTGGTGCGGTAGTCGTCCCAGTTGTCGACGAAATCATTCATCACGTCGGCGATCTTTCCGGAACCCCAGTGCTCGCGCATATCGTCACGACGGTTCTCGATGTCCTTGAACGTCTTCTTGAGTTGGCTGAGCTTTTTCTCGGAATCGGAGAGAAAGTCGTAGTCGACCGTGAGGTCTGAGCCGGACACTCAGGACCCTCCCCCTGCGTATGGCGATTCTGTGATCACCGGTTGACGGCCTGGATCTCCTGGACGGTGATGTCCTGCGTGGCCCCGAAGGTGCCGTTGGGAAGGTCGCCGCCGGCGCCTCCGGTGCCGGTCCAGTTGATTTCCCAGGTGATGGTCGCGCGGAGCTTGTACGTGCCGTCGCCGGAGGAGCGGAGGTATTTGAGGCCGCAGGGCGGGGTTTCGTCGGACTTGCCCTTGGCCCAGGGCTCGCCGATGGAGCCGTCGGCGTTGATGGTGCACTCGCCGGAGGCCGGGTAGGTCTGGGCGTCGTCGGTGCCCGGCTCAAGCTTCAGGGAGACCGGCTTGGCGGTGGTCGTGGCCTGGATGTTGAAGCCGGGGACGTTGAGGGCCGCCGTGGCCTGGACCTCGTCGAAGACGGCCTTGTCGAGCCAGGCCCAGGTCGCCAGGTTCACCTTGGTGACGGCCTCGGGCGCGAGGGTGACCTCGGTGGCCGGGAGCTCCATGTGCTGGTAGGCCAATGCCGCGAGGATCTCCGGCGTGATCGCCTCCTCGTACTGGGGCGGCGGGGCTTCGCCGTTGTCCACCCAGAACGGGATGTCGTTGCACGAGCTCCGCTTGAGGACGTCCGGCTCGTCGGGGTTCTCGACGGCGGCCCAGAACATCCCCTCGCCGTCCTTGTCGACGTTGTAGTCCTTGTAGCCGGGGGTGTCGGTCCAGCCGTAGTCGTCCTCGTAGTGGCGCTGGAGCTCGCCGAGTGCGGCGCCCGCCGTGCCGCCCATGCCGGGGGTGTTCATGGCGCTATCGATCGACTCGGACATCTTCTTCTTGAAGTCCTTGGCGCCGAGGTAGGGGGCGTACCAGCAGGGCGGGGGCGTCCAGTTGACGTCGGAGGACGTGACGTTGCCGGCGCCGCCGCCCTTGGCTACGGAGCCGGAGTACTGGATCTTCGCGGCGGCGTAGATGCCGGTGTTGTCGCTGCCGCCTGACTCATCCTTGCCGGAGCCGTTGCCGTTGGCCGACGGTTCTGCCGAGTAGGCCGGCTCCGCGAGGGTGAGGATGCTGAAAGCCAGCGTCAGGGTAGCGATGCCAGCGCTGAGCGCAGTACGCCTGTACCTGGTCACTGGCACTTCGCCGCCTTCTCCTCTACGTACACATTGGAGGCCTGCCACAGATTCTCGTCCGTGGGGTACTTGACCATGATGATCTTGAAGTAGTCGTAGTCGGCGATGCTGGGCTTGCTGGTCAGGACCTTTCCGGTCTTGACCTCCTTGCCGTAGAACTTGCTTGAGTCCACGCAGAACGCGACCTCCACCGAACTGCCATTCGACGCGGATCGAGTGGTGACGTCGTAGTGGCGGCGGGTGCCGGTAGCCGTCCAGCCGCCGTCGACTCGGTCGTTGATCTGGGTCTGCGCGTAGTGCAGTCCCCCGCCCGTGGAGTAGGTGGTCACGGCTGCGACCTTGGATGTGCGCTTATCGACGCCGTGGTAAATGGCGCGGACGAAGTTCGCGGCATCCTCCATCGCCGCCGCCTCGTTCTTGTCCTTCGGCTTGTCCCAGTCGAAGACCAGGTTGATGTCCTTCGGCAGGGACACGTCCACCCCGTCCGGCTTGTCCTCCGCTGGTGCACCGGAGGCTGAAGCCGATGCGCTCGGCGTCTTCGAACTCTGGTCGGCGCCCGCGATCTTGTCGTTGTCGCTGGCGCTGTCGTCCCCGCTGCCGCAGGCCGTCAACAGGAGTGCCGCCGTTGCCGCCAGCGCGGCAGCAACGGGCAAAGAGCGGCGCTTCACAGTGAACTCCCCGTGAGAAATAAGTTCAGTCAAGAGGTCTGACGGTATCGGTGGGGTTCTCGGTTTCGCCAGAGCGAACTTGCCTGTGAACGTGGGCAATTCCGGGCGTATGGGGCGTTTGTGGGTGTGAGCTGTGTCCTGATCGTGCCCGAACGGGCGACGGCTCCGGACGCACGCTTCTGTGCTCCGGACATCCGATTCCCGGTCAGGCGAAGAACTTTCGGATCTCGGTCGGGGCGTGGCCGAGGCGCTTCCATTGCGAGGCGAGGTGGGCTGCCATCAGCGAGAAGTCATCGGCTTCGGATTGGAGTTCCGGTGTCGATTCCGAGGAGTTCACTTTTACGTTCCCGTCGGACAGGTTCATTCGCATGACCCCGGTGGAGTTTCCCTGGGAATCCGTCAGTTGAATCGAGGCGGAATCCTCGTCGAGGGTCAGGAAGGTCTCTCGGGTGCCGTCCACGAGGGCTCGGTAGATGTGCGGAGACGCTCCGGAACTTGTCAGTTTGAGCAGGAAGGAGTGGGCCATCTTTATTCCTCGGCGGTGACAGGGCGCCCGTGTCCGTCGCGGGCGGCGGCAGCTTGATCCCAAGTGTATCCAGCGTCGATCGTAGCCCGATGAGCTTCGCTGTAGCTCTGGCTGCCGGTGCTCCTCATGTGGTTCGACTCATGCAGTTCGTGCCGGAGCAGGTCTATGTCGGCCGGATGTGGATCACCGTTCGAAAGGCGCTGCCAAGCCTCGGCTATTCGTGGGTTCGAGTCGAAACGTGCCATATACGCGTCGCCGTAACTGTCGAGCAGATGCTCCTCTTCGAAGAGGTGATTCTTGATCTGCTCCACATCGGATCGGGAGAATCCGTGTTCCGCCGCCGATGCCGCCACATTGTCGATGTCGTCCGTGGAACGGATCGTGTCGTACGCCTCGTCCGCCCATTCGGTGACGAAGTCCACGTCGCTGCGTGCCCGGCGCAGCGCCCCTCCGGTCTGGAGCATCCGGTCGACCTGCCGGAGACCCTGAAGTCCGTCGCGAACTCCTCTGGCCATATTGGCGAGGTTGCTGAGGCCGCCGCCGATGCCTGCCATGGCTCCGGTGCCGAGGGCTCGGAGTCCGCCGGCTTTCCAGAGTTTGCCGAGTTTGGCGATGCTGGTGAGGCCTTTGGTGGCGGGTATGCAGTCGAGGAGTGCCCAGGCGAGGTCGCCCCAGCCGGCGGTGCCGTTGAGCATTTTTCGGACGGTGTCGGCGAGGACGACGAGGGCGGCGGCGAAGACGAGCCAGCCGAGGGGGCCGCCGATGATCATGACGATGATGCCGACGACGGCGACGACCCATTTGCAGACGGTGACGATTTCGTCCCAGTGGTCGGCGACCCAGTCGCCGATCTCTTCCCACCAGTGGCGGTTGGGGATGCCGGCGTCGGAGGCTTCTTTGAGTTTGGTGACGGTGCGGTGGGCGGCTTCTTCGCGGAGGGCTTTGGCTTGGCCCGCGAGTTTTTTGGCGGCGTCGAGGGCGTTCTGTGCGGTGTCGACGTTGTGTTGGGCGGTGGTCTGGCGGGTTTTGGCGTGTTGGGCGTCGCGGGTGGCGCGGCGGACGTCGGCCTCGTCGGGGGTGGGGACCTGTGTGCCGCCGGTCTTGGCGGGGTCGTAGGAGTCGGCTTTGGCGGTGGCGGTGCGCATCCAGTCGTTGGCGCCGGACAGCGCGGTCTGTGCGGTGGTGAGTTCGTCTCGTGCTGTGCGGCCGTCGCGGAGGGCTTTGTCGGCTTTGGTCTGGGCGATTTCGAGGTCGGGCCAGAAGGAGGCGAGGGCGTCGCCTGCGAGGTCGTAGGACTTGCGGAGTTTGCGTAGTTGTTTGGGGGCGTCGCCGAACTGGTCGGCGAAGGTTTTGGCGGTTTTGCCGGCCCAGGAGAGGATCTCGTCTTCGGTGGCGATGCCTTTGAGGTCGCGCAGGGCGTCGGCGACGTCGTCGGCGAAGTCGTGGAGGGTGCCGGCGAGTTTGCGGATGCGTTGGGGGTCGCCGGGGGTGGGGTCTTTGTCCAGGTCGAGTATGTGCCAGTCCGTCGGCCTGTTGGACACGTGCTTCCCCCGTAACACCTGCAACGTCTCGAACGTCTACAACGCGTGTATCAGAACTCGCGTGTGAATCTAGCGCACGGTTCCGGTGTGCGAACGGGCGGCGGCCCCGGACGCGTTGGAGAAGGCGTCCGGGGCCGTCGGGGAGTCAGTGAGGTCAGTGAGGTCAGTGACCCCGGCACCGGCTCACGTCGATCCGCACGATCTGCGGGTCGTGGTCGCTCGCCTGGTTCGCGAACTCCGCGTTGATGTGGACCACGTCGTAGTCGAAGTGGGTGACGGCCGGAGTCGTCAACGTGTGGTCCAGGGTCTGGGAGTTGCCGTCGTAGACGTAGGTGTAGCGCTCGGCGGCGGGCAGGGTGGTGATCAGGGGGCGAAGGACCTTGCCGGAGGTCAGGGCCGTCATCGTGCCCGAGAACTCGAAGTCGTTCAGGTCACCGAGGACCACCGCCTTCGCGTCCTTGTCGGCGGTCAGCAGCGACTTGACGAAGGTGTTGACCTCCGCCGCCTGTGCCGCGCGCTGCGTCTCCGAGCTGCGGGCCGGGGGCTGGTAGCGGCTGTGGAGGGACTGGTCGCCGCCCTTGGAGGTGAAGTGGTTGGCGATGACGAAGACCGACTCGCCGTGGAAGAGGAACTCGCCCACCAGGGGCTTGCGGCTGCTGTCCCACGCGTCGCTCGTCGGGTTGACACGGCCCGGGGAGTACGTGAGCTGCGCGCCCTTCCGCGTCTTCACCACGCTCGTCGCCGTGGTCGCGTCGCCGCCCGCGCGGTCCACGAAGGAGACCCGCTTGGCGTTGAAGAGGAAGACCTGGCGGATGTTGCCGCCGGGCTCCCCGCCGTCCTGGTTGTTCTCGGGCGCGATGTAGCGCCAGGAGTAACGGGGGCCGCCCGCCGCACGGATGGCGTCGGTGAACTTCGTGAGGGTCGCCTCGGACGTCAACGTGCCGTCGTTCGTGGCACCGTTGTCGTCCTGGATCTCCTCCAGGGCCACGATGTCAGGGGAGTTGAGGTTGACCGCGACACCCGTGGCCAGGCGGTCGAACTTCTCCTGGTCGTCGAGGGCGTCCAGGTTCTCGACGTTGTACGTGGCCACCGCCAGCTCTCCGCCCTTCTGGCGGCGGGTGACCTCCTGCTTCAGCGAGCCCGAGGCCAGCGTGCCCAGCTGGGTGGCCTGGACGTTGTAGCCGCCGTAGGAGGAGTAGTCGAGGGGGCCCGTGGTGGTGCCGGACAGGACATCGCCCACATTGGCCGTCGGGAAGGCCACCGAGGAGTCCAGTGACAGCACCTTCACCCGGCCCGTGTTCTGCTGGTCGTAGCCCGAGTAGAGCGTGCCGCCGCGCTTCGTCGGGTTCTCGTCGGGCTTGACCGTGACCCACAGCTCGTCGTACGCCGTGGTCGCGCCGGTCACGCGGGCGTCGCTGAACGCGGTCCGCATGCCCTCCAGGGACTCGTAGAAGTCCAGGGCGTACGTGGTGGGTTCGAGGGCGAGCGACTCGATGCTGCCGCCGTCGGCGGAGGGCGTGTACGCGTCGGGGACGGAGGACGCGTCCAGGGTGACCGCGTCCGGAAGCGCGTTGCCGGAGGAGAGGACCGTCGTCACCGGGCCGGTGATCTCGGTGAGCGACTGCTGGCCACTGGCCGGGTAGTACTCGGTGACCTTGCCGGTGACCAGGACCGAGTCGCCCACCGCGACGGCGGGCGTGGCCGAGCCGGTGTAGACGAAGACGCCTTCGCTGGTACGGGCGTCGGAGTCCGCTTCCGGGTCCTGGATCCAGTAGCCCTTCGAGCCGCTCGTGCGGACGCCGGTCACGATGCCGGGGACACGGGTGACCGCCTTGCCGGCGTACGGCGAGAGGCGCGTGGTGCCCTGGATGTCGTGGACGCGGACGGTGCCCGGGTCCGTCGTACCGCCGCCACCGCCGTCACCACCGCCCGAATCCGGGGTCTGGCCCGCCGCGTTGACGGGAGAGGGGGTGGCGGCGGTGAGGTCCGTCGCGTTGTCGTCCGTGTCGGCCAGGGAGTCGGCGCGGGCGACCGAGGCGGTGTTGGAGGCGCCGGTCGCGGGGCCGCTGCCCTCGCGGACGACCGCGGTGCCGTAGCCCACGATGTCGAGGACCCGGCTGTCGGCCGTGCAGTCCGCGGCGGTCTTGCAGGTCAGCGCGGTCGTGCCGGAGACCAGGGCGATGGTGCCGGTGGTGGCGCTCATCGCGATGGAGCCGGAGGCGTCGGGGGTCGGCAGGGTCGTCGTACCGCCGCTGCCGGTGCCCTCGCCGACCAGGTAGTGGCCACCGGCGGCGAGCGAACCGCTCAGGGCGGTGACCTGCCACTGCGAGCTCGCGGAGGCGGCGCCCGGCAGGTACTGCACGCTGTAGGCCGACAGGTCGAAGACCTCGGAGCCCGCGTTGGCGAGCTCGACGAAGTCCCGGGTCAGGGTGGCCCCCGAGTTGCCTCCGCCGCCGTACACCTCCGAGATCACGGCGGTGGCCGACGGAACGGCGACCGCGGTCCAGGCGGGGAGGGCGGTCAGGGCGAGCGCTCCGGCCGCGCCCACGGCTATCAGCGGGTAGGCGGCGCGGCGGTTTCTTCCCTGGCGGGTGCTCGTTCCCTCGCGGGGGCTGCTTTCCTCGCGGGGTCTTCCATCGGGGCTGGACACGCTGGCGGTCTCCTCGGATCGGACGTCGGACGGCGGGTGCGGCAACGCGCCTTCGGTCGGTGGTACTTGTGGCGGGGATGTGCGGACCGTGGGGAGTCGGCTCAAGTTACGCGCGTAGAAGCGGGGGCGCCAAGAGGGCGTAGGTTAAATCCTGGGAACAGGTGGATGAGGGGACGAGTGGAGTACGGGGGCATGAAGTGAGCCGTGATCGGTCGCGGGTGCGGGATGCGTGGGGAATTGCCGGGTTTCTGGTCTTCCTGGTCGTCGGGCTTGCGGTGCTCGTGCTGGTCTTCGGGGGTGCGCGGTGGCTCGGACGGGAGGCGGTCCCGGAGCTCGTGGGGCTGCCCGGCGGGGCGTGGACCGGTGGCATCGGGCTCGGGGTCGTCAGTGTGCTCGGCTGGATCGGGGCGGGGGCGGCGTACGGGATCGGGGCCGCCGGCAAGGCGGATGAGGCGCGGTGGCTGCGCGGGGCGCGTGCCGTCGCGGGCGCCGTGGGCTGGGTGGCCGCGATCGGGCCGGTCGTGGTCCTGTTCAGCGGGCTTCCCGGCCGGAACTGCCGGTCGTCCGCGTGCGAGTACGTCCCCGGGACCGGCACCGCGTTCCTCGCCTACGCCCTTGCCGCGGGCTCCCTCGGGTGGCTCTGCCACCGGTGGCGCCGGGCCGTCGTCGAGGCCGGGGAGGCGGAACGGCGGGAGCGGATGCGGAAGTTGCGGAAGAAGGGCAAGGGGAAGAGCCGGGTCGCGCGGTAGCCGCCGGACGCTGCTGCGGGCGCCCGGTCTGCGCTAGCGTTCCGCGCCATGCGTATGCACAAGGTGGGGAAAACGCTGGCCGCGCTGGTGGTCGCGGGCGGGCTGCTGGGTACGGCCGGGTACGTCGTGGTGGGGTCCCCGGCGGGGAATCTGCTTCTCGACCACGGGTGCGGGGACGCGGAGGAGCGGCTCGGGGAGGTGCTGGCGGGGGAGTCCGTGCTGGAGGCGGCGCCGGACGGGAGCCGGAGCGGGGAGTCGTATCAGGAGTGCGATGACGACGACCGGTTCGTGGTCGCCGGGCGGTCCTACGCGTACGACGGGTCCCGGCAGAGCGCGCTCCGGCACTACCGGGACAGGGCGGCCGCGCAGGGCTGGCGGGCCGTGGCCGACGACTGCTTCAGCAAACCGGTCGGCGATACGACCGGGTATCTGACGGTCTGGGGGCCGGATGAGGGGACCTTGCAGGCGGAGATCGTCGCGGACCGGGATGACGGCCGTTGGTGCGAGTGAGGCCTCCTCGTGTCGCCCTTGCCGCTACGGCACCACGCGGCCGTCCTTCCTGGCCGACGTGAGGACTTCGGGGCGTTGTGATCGCGGAGGGCCGTCGTGCAGTACCGCAGGTCGCCGCCGTTACGCGGTCCCGGCGGCCCAGCGGTCGCCGGGTGGGGCGGCGGATAGCTTGACGCGCCCCCGCGTCAGTGGATGTGTACCGACTCTCGCACGTGTCGGCCGAGTTTGGTGAAGCCGTCGGGGATGGCGGAGAGAAGGTCGTCCTCGTAGTACGGGGTCCGTTCCGACTCGTCGTCCTGGCCCGGCAGTGTCAGGAGCAGGGCGGGGTAGTCGTTCGGGGCCGTGTCGTTGAGGCAGCGGTCGCAGAGGGGGAGCATCTTGCGGCGGTTGCCCTCCGTCGACACCCGTACATGGCAGCTGGACTTGGCCGGGCCGTGCAGGGGGTTCACGCCGCAGCAGCGGGTGGTGTCGTCGCCGGCTAGGGCGGCGCGCGTGGCTCGGGCGAGGACGATGATCACGACGAGGGCGGCGGGGCGGAGGACGTCGAGGTCCTCGCCCGAGCCGCCCGCTGCGGAGGCTTCATCGACCAGCACCATCGTGGCTTCGTAGCGGTCGAGGGACCGGGCGTCCGCGGTTGCGCCGGTGCCGAAGGCGGTGGTCATGGCGCGGATCTCGGTCGTCGCCGTCTCGCGCAGATACGGCAACGACGGTGCCGCCGGGGAGACTTGGGGCAGCAGCGCGGTCGGGAGCGGCTCCGGATTGCGGCGCCGCAGCAGCCTGCGGACGATGCCCAGGACGGCCGCCGCGAGGCCGAAGAGCAGCAGCGCGGCGAGGGCGCCCAGGAACAGCGCGGACCAGAAGTCGCCGTAGTAGAGCGGGGGGAGGTCGTCCTCGGTGACGGGGTCCGTGACCGGGTACGGGTCGCCGGGGGTGGTCGGCTCGTCCGTGCGGGCGGTCTTGTCGAGGATGCCCATTACGTCGTCGAGGCGCTCGCCCAGGAGGTGGTCGTCGGCCTCGTCCGCCTTCGCGTCCCCGTACGAGAGGGACTCCGGCAGATCGAAGAAGGAGCTGTAAGTGTCCAGTCCCAGGCCATAGTTGAAGACGTCGATGTAGCCGTCCAGCGGGTCGGCGACGATGTAGACGCCGTCCTTGCCGCCGAGTTTGTCGCGGACCGCCGCCGCGAACGCCTCCTCGTCGCCCTGGGACTCGTCCTCGAAGATCTGCGGGACGAGCGCGACGAAGACCGGGCCGCCGCCCTGGGAGGAGCTGAACTTCTCGATACGGGTGTGGAGTCGGTCCAGTTGGGCGGTGTCCAGCACCCGGGGGCTCTCCGGGTCCGCGTACACCGGGTCCTCGGCCAGGCCCGTCGCGACGCGGTCGAGGCGGGCGTTGAGGTCGATCGCCCTCGGCGGGGGTGAGGCGCTCGACCGGGTCTGGTCGAAGAGGAGCGGGGCGGAGAGGATGATCGCCACGGCGGTGGCCAGGGCGAGCGCGGGGAGGATCCAGAATCCGGAGGGCTTCGACTTGCCCTTCGCCTGTTCGCGGGGTGCCGCTCCGGGGCGGCGGCGCCACCAGCGTCGTACATAAGGAACCAGCAGCAGCATCAGCAGGGGTACGCCGGTGACCGCCAGCCCTGTGAGCATCGACTGGTTCTCGCGGTCGGACGGGCCGATGTACAGGTCGGCCGGTTCGTCGCCCTCGCCGTACTTCTCGCGTGCCGCTTCGGCACGGGCCGCGGCCTTCCCGCCGCCCTGCGCGATGGCGTCGGCGAAGCGTTCGAAGCTGCGCAACGGGCCTGCGTCATAAGGGAGTTCGTAGGACGCGACGGTTGCCGCGTCCTCCGCCGGGACCTGTACCCCGTACGCCGTGGCCTCCGTGACCGACGACTCGTCCATCAGTACGTACAGGCCGTCCTTGCCGAGGCGGTCGTGGACCGCGTCAAGCAGGCCGGCACCGGTGGTGGCCTGCGCCGGGAGGACGAGGACGTAGGTCGCTACGCCGGTGCGCTGGGCGAGCTTCGCGAAGGCGGGGGCGGTGGACTGGGGGATCTCTCGCGGGAGTTGGTCGGTGACGTAGACCGGGTCGGTGCGGAGTTGGGCGGCGAGATAGGCGGCCTGGGTGTCCGTGGAGTCGGCGGCCTGGGCGACGGGAGTGGCGGCTGCGAACGCCGTGATCAGCAAAGCGAGGAGGGTGAGGAGGGTGAGGAGGCGGGCTCTGATCGCGCCGTTCGTCTTCGCTGCCGCCCTCATCGCCGTGCGCCCCCGTTCCCCGCCTGCTGTCACGCGCGGCACTCTACTGGGGGGCTTCGCTAGTGCGAAACGGTGGCCTGAGGCGTCGCGAAGTGGCTGAGCAGTCGTTCGCCGTCGCGGGAGGTGAGGCGGCACCAGGAGCCGTCCGTGAACACGATCCGGAAGTCGCGCCGCTCGGTGCTGTACTTCCTGCGCTCCACGGTGGCGACGGCGCTCAACTCGACCTCCCAGAGCACCTCTTCCCACGGGTCCCTCGGGTCGTCGAGGGCGCCCAGGACGAGGAGGCGGCGGTCGGTCAGTACGGCGTGGGTGACGTCGGTGTCGGGGCGGCGGGCGGGGTCGAGCTGCCAGGGGA
>NZ_JABERD010000149.1 GCF_013044505.1 Streptomyces sp. S3(2020)
GTGTGTTGCTGGGGAGTGTGGTTACGGGACGGGAGCCCCGCGGAGTCACAATGTCCCTCTGCTCGGGCGGTGCGCGTGGGGGTAGGCGACACGGCGGGGCCCGCGGGCGGCAGAGCGGCTCAGGTGGCCCTGCCGCCCGCGGGCCGCGACGAGTAACGGGGAGCCTCGCCGCTTCATGGCCGGTTCATCGGGGGACGCGCCGCACGCCACCGGCGTGGACACCCTCGTGCCCGCGTCCCGTCTCACGGGCGCCGACATCGTCGTAGCAGCCGTCGGGTACCTCATGACACCGGCTCCTTCAGGACGCGGTCCACCGGCACCTCGGCCGTCACCGAGACCGCCGCCGGATCCAGGTCGCCCGGCGTCGGCATCACGCTGCCCGGCAGCTGTACCGCCGCCGCGCCGTGCGCGACCGCCGAGGCCAGCGCCCGCGGGCCGCTGCCGCCGGCGATCAGGAAGCCGGCCAGCGAGGAGTCGCCGGCGCCCACATTGCTGCGGACGACGTCCACCCGCGCGCTCGCGAACCAGGCGCCCGCGTCGTCCACGAGCAGCTGTCCGTCCGCGCCCAGGCTCGCGAGCACGGCGCGTGCGCCCATCTCGCGCAGCTCCTCGGCCGCCTTCACCGCGTCACCCACGGTCGCCAGGGGGCGCCCGACGGCTTGCGCGAGCTCCTCCGCGTTCGGCTTCACCACGTCGGGCCGCTCGCGCAGCGCCTCCAGCAGCGCACGCCCCGAGGTGTCCAGCGCGATCCGCGCGCCCCCGGCATGCGCCCGCGCGACCACATCGGCGTACCACGACGGCGCGAGCCCCCGCGGCAGACTCCCGCAGCACGCGATCCAGTCCGCGTCGCGCGACTGCGCGCGCACCGTCTCCAGGAGCAGCTCCTGCTCCTCCGCCGACAGTTCGGGCCCCGGCGCGTTGATCTTCGTGAGCACCCCGTCCGCCTCCGCGAGCGCGATGTTCGAGCGGGTGGCGCCCGCGACCGGGACCGGCGCGACCTCGATGCCCTGCGCGTCGAGCAGATCCGCCACGAGGGCTCCCGGCGCACCGCCCAGGGGCAGGACCGCGACCGTGCGCTGCCCGGCGGCCGCCACGGCGCGCGAGACGTTGACGCCCTTGCCGCCGGGGTCCATGCGCTCCCCGGTCGCGCGGATGACCTCGCCGCGCTCCAGGGACGGAACCTCGTAGGTGCGGTCCAGGGACGGGTTCGGGGTGACGGTGAGGATCATGCGCGCACTACTTCCGTGCCGCCGCGCTCGATCGCGGTGGCGTCTTCGGGGCTCAGCCCGCTGTCGGTGATCAGCAGGTCCACATCGCTCAGGTCGCCGAAGCGGGCGAAGTGCTCCTGGCCGTGCTTGGCGGAGTCGGCGAGCAGCACCACCCGGCGGGCGGCGGCCACGGCCGCCCGCTTCACCGCGGCCTCGGCGAGGTCGGGGGTGGTCAGGCCGTGGTCGGCGGAGAAGCCGTTGGCCGCCACGAAGAGAACATCGGCCCGGATCTCGCCGTACGCGCGGAGCGCCCAGGCGTCGACGGCGGCGCGCGTACGGTGCCGTACGCGCCCCCCGACGAGGTGGAGCTGGATGCCGGGGTGGTCCGCGAGGCGGGCCGCGATCGGCAGGCTGTGGGTGACGACGGTGAGGGAGGCGTCCAGCGGGATGGCGGCGGCGAGGCGCGCCACCGTGGTGCCGGCGTCGAGGATCAGGGTGCCCTCGGTCGGCAGTTCCGCGAGGGCGGCCTTGGCGATGTGGTCCTTCTCGTCGGCCGCCGTCGTCTCGCGCTCGGCGAGGTCCGGCTCGAAGTCGAGGCGCCCGGCGGGGATGGCACCGCCGTGCACCCGGCGGAGAAGGCCCGCGCGGTCGAGTGCCTTGAGGTCCCTGCGGATCGTCTCCGCGGTGACCTGGAACTCCTCGGCCAGCGACACCACGTCCACCCGCCCGCCGTCACGCGCGAGCCGGAGGATCTCCTGCTGCCGCTCCGGTGCGTACATGTCCGTTCGCCTCCGACTCAACGTCCGGCCGTTTCCGACCGATGCCCGAACTTGTGGTTTCGCTCGGAGGCTACGCCCGGATTTCCGGAAAGTAAACAGGTTCGGGCACAGGTCGGACATAAACGGGCCTGAAGGGCGGATGTAAACGGACTTCCGACCCGCCCCAGGACGCCCTAGAACGCCCCAGAACGCCCAAGAACGCCCCATCGGACCAGCTCACGGCATACGGAAGGCCCGACTCCCCGGGTGGAACCCAGGTGCCGGGCCTTTCCCTACGTTCAGACGACCGCGTTCAGACGAGCTCCGGCGCCTTCTCCCCCACAGGACCCGCCGGCACCTCCGCCACCTCAGCCCCCTCCACGTGCTGCACCGCCCGCTTCGGCAGCGCGAACATCAGCAGGAAGATCACGCCCATCACCGCGGCCACCCACCACAGCGCCCCCTGGAACGCGTCCACGAACGCCGGCCTCACCTCGGCGGGCCGCAGGTCGTCGGCGATCGAGCCGAAGAACACCACCGACACCAGGCCCAGCCCCAGCGCGTTGCCCATCTGCTGCACGGTGTTGATGAGCCCCGACGCCGATCCCGCGTGCTCCCGAGGCACCCCCGACAGCACCATGTCGGTCAGCGGGGCGAAGATCAGGCCCATGCCGGCGCCCATCACGACCAGGGGCAGGGCCATCTGCCAGGGCGCGATGGACATGCCGTAGCGGTCGGCCTCCCAGAGGTAGAGCAGGACGCCCGCCGCCATGGTGAGCGCGCCCGCCTGGAGCACCTTGCGGCCGAAGCGCGGAACCAGCTTCTGCACGGACAGCCCGGCCGCCACGGAGACCGCGATCGAGAACGGGACGCCGGTCAGCCCCGCCTTCAGCGGACGCCAGCCCAGACCGGTCTGCATGTAGAGCGTCCACACCAGGAAGAAGATGCCGAGCCCGATCCCGAACACGGTCTGCACCGCGATGCCCGCCGCGAAGCTCTTCACCTTGAACAGCGACAGCTCGACCAGCGGGGAGCCGTCCCGCGCGCTCTTGCGCCGCTCGTACGCCACCAGCGCCCCGAAGACGACGAACGCGCCGCCCATCGACAGATACCCCCACAGCGGCCAGCCCAGCTCACGGCCGCGGGTCAGCGGGTAGAGCAGCATGAGCAGACCCAGCGTGACCATGGCGACGCCCACCAGGTCCAGCTTCAGCGCGCGCGGCGCCCTGGACTCGGTGATGTAGCGGCTGCCGAGGATCAGGCCCGCGATGCCGACCGGCAGGTTGATCAGGAAGATCGGGCGCCACTCCAGGCCGAACAGGTTCCACTCCGTCAGCAGCGCGCCGAGCAGCGGCCCGGACACGGCGCCCAGGCCCACGATCGCGCCGAAGAGCCCGAACACCTTGCCGCGCTCGTGCGCCGGGAACGTCGCGTGCACGATCGACAGCACCTGAGGCACCATCAGCGCCGCCATGCCGCCCTGGAGGATCCGCGCGGCGACCAGCATCTCCGGGTTCGCGGCGAAGCCGCACAGCGCGGAGGCGACGGTGAAGCCGCCGATGCCGATGAGGAAGATCCGCTTGCGGCCGTGGATGTCGCCGAGGCGTCCGCCGGTGATCAGACCGGCGGCGAAGGCGAGCGCGTAGCCGGCGGTGATCCACTGGATCTGGCTGACGGACGCGCCCGCCTCGGCCTGGATGGACGGAATGGCGATGTTGACGATCGTGACGTCGACGAGGTCCATGAAGGCCGCGGTCATCACGATCGCGAGGGCGAACCAGCGACGCCGGTCGGGCGCGGAAGCCATGGCTCCCGAGGTTTCGGTGGAGGTCATGTCTTGAAGTTACGACCCCATTAGGTCAGATCGTGTCCTAGTTCTGCGGCATCCTCGAACTCATGACGACGGACACTCCGGCACGGCTCCTCCAGCTCCTCTCCCTCCTCCAGACGCCGCGGGAATGGCCGGGCGGCGAGCTCTCCGATCGGCTCGGCGTCTCGCGCCGGACCGTGCGGCGGGACATCGACCGGCTGCGCGAGCTGGGCTATCCCGTGCAGGCGACGAAGGGGGCCGACGGCGGCTATCGGCTGGTCGCGGGGAAGGCGATGCCGCCGCTCGTCCTCGACGACGAGGAGGCGGTGGCGATCGCGGTGGGGCTGCGGGCCGGGGCCGGGCACGCGCTGGAGGGCGTCGACGAGGCGTCGGTGCGGGCCCTGGCGAAGCTGGAGCAGGTGCTGCCGTCCCGGCTGCGCCACCGGGTGTCGACCCTCCAGGCCGCGACCACGCCGCTGACCAGCGGGGACGGGGCGAGCATCGCGCCGGAGACGCTGACCGTGATGGCGTCCACCGTGGCGGGTCAGGAGCGGTTGCGGTTCGCCTATCGGGCGAAGGACGGCGTCGACTCGCGGCGCGTGGTCGAGCCGTACCGGCTGGTGTCGACGGGGCGGCGGTGGTACCTCGTCGCGTACGACCTCGATCGCGCCGACTGGCGGACCTTCCGGGTCGACCGGGTGAGCGAGCCGTTCGCGACCGGGGCGCGGTTCGCCGCGCGGGAGTTGCCGACGGGAAGCGCGGCGGAGTATCTGCGGCAGTCGATGTACCGGCGCCAGGAGACGTACGGGATCGACGTGACCTTCGAGGCACCGGCCGCCTTCATCGCGGCGCGGCTGCCCAAGTGGCTCGGGGAGCCGGAGGAGTTGGGGGAAGGACGGTGCCGGCTGCGGGCGACCGTGGGGGATGCCGTGGAGTGGATGGCGGTACGGCTGGCGATGGTGGAATGCGAGTTCACGGTCCGGGAGCCCGAGGAACTCGTGCGCTGTGTACGGGAGTTGGGTGGGCGCCTGAGCAGGGCGGCGGGCGGCTGAACCGGCCGCACCAGAGCCGGACCCGCACCGCACGGCACCGCGCGGCGCCGGCGCGCCCCAGCCGGACCCGCTCCGGGCACACTGGACGGCGGGCTTCCCCGTACCTGAACTCCGGGGATGCCCGCCGGATGGCAGATTGTGTCACATGGGCAAAGCTTGCCGATGTGAGTGGGCCCACGCGGAAGCAGGTTCCAGCCGGTCCGGAAAAGGGCAGAGCCGGACCCCGGCACCCGGGGGGAGAGCGCCGAAGTCCGGCTCGCGGAGAGTCCCGGCGCCGGGGGGGAGTGCGTCGGGACTTGGTCCGGGGGTCCCGGACTGTCGCCCGGGACCCGAACTCATGGACCCTGAAGTCTTTTTCCCAGGGCCCTGCCTGTTGAAGCGGCCTGACACCGCCGTGTTTGCGCCGCTTTCGCGACCCGGCGCACGCGGGCACACGGTCCACAGCCCATGAGGCGAGCCGTGTCCCAGCCCTCACGCGGCCGTGTCCGAGCCCTTAGGCCGCCGCGTCGAACCCGGTGTCCCGGGCGAGCTTCTTCAGCTCCAGCAGCGCGTGCTTCTCTATCTGCCGGATGCGCTCGCGGGTGAGGCCGTGCTCCTTGCCAACCTCGGTCAGCGTGCGCTCCCGGCCGTCCTCGATGCCGTACCGCATCTTGATGATGGAGGCCGTGCGCTGGTCGAGGCGGCCGATCAGGTCGTCCAGCTCCTCGCTGCGCAGCAGCGTCAGCACCGACTGCTCCGGGGAGACCGCGGAGGTGTCCTCGAGCAGGTCGCCGAACTGGGTGTCGCCGTCGTCGTCCACCGCCATGTTCAGCGAGACCGGGTCGCGGGCCCAGTCCAGGACGTCGATCACCCGGTCGGCGTTGGAGCCGAGTTCGGCGGCGATCTCCGCGGGCTCCGGGTCACGGCCGTGCTCACGGTTGAACTCGCGCTGCACACGGCGGATCCGGCCCAGCTCCTCGACGAGGTGGACGGGGAGACGGATGGTGCGGGACTGGTCCGCTATGGAACGGGTGATGGCCTGACGGATCCACCAGGTCGCGTACGTCGAGAACTTGAAGCCCTTGGCGTAGTCGAACTTCTCGACCGCGCGCACCAGACCGGCATTGCCCTCCTGGATCAGGTCGAGCAGGGGCAGACCGGCACGGGGGTAGCGGCGCGCGACAGCGACGACCAGGCGGAGGTTCGAGCGGATGAAGACATCCTTGGCCCGCTCGCTCTCCTCGACCAACGCCTCCAGCTCCTCGCGGGTGGCGTCCGCCTTGGACTCCTCCTGTCCGTCGAGGACCTGCCGGGCGAACACACCCGCCTCGATGATCTGTGACAGCTCGACCTCCTTGGCGGCGTCGAGCAGCGGTGTACGCGCGATCTCGTCGAGGTACATGCCGACCAGGTCGCGATCGGCGATCTCGCCGCCACGGGCGCGAACACTGCCTGCCGCGTCAGTCCCGCCAGTGGCGGACTTACGACGGGCGACGGCACGGGTTGCCATGCGTGCTCCCTTGCGATGGTGGGCTGGCGGGTGGTCCTGTCGGAGCCTGGCACCGTCTTGGCACTGTCCTCGTATGCCCTGCTTCCGATGGAAACAACGACTGGAATCAGGACAGAATTCCCAACCCGCTCCCCTATTTTTCTGATCATGCAGTACCCTGTGCGGCCACACGGGGAGGTCGGATGATGACGGAGCGTACAGAGGTGCAGGTCAGGCCAGGAGTCGAGGGGGACCTCAAGGCCCTCACCGATATCTACAACCACTACGTACGTGAGACGCCGATCACCTTCGACACGTCCGTCTTCACCCCGGAGGAGCGCCGTCCTTGGCTGCTCTCCCACCCTGAAGACGGTCCGTATCTCCTAAAAGTTGCCGCGGACGCGGACTCACAGGAAATTCTGGGCTACGCCACATCCAGCCCGTTCCGGGCGAAGCCCGCCTACGCGACCTCGGTCGAGGTGACGGTCTACCTCGCCCCGCACTCCCCCGGCGGCCGCGGCCTCGGCACGCTTCTCTACGAGGCCCTGTTCGAGTCGCTGGCCGCCGAGGACGTCCATCGCGCCTACGCCGGTATCGCCCAGCCCAACGAGGCCTCGCGGCGGCTGCACGAGCGCTTCGGCTTCCGGCACGTCGGCACCTATCGGGAAGTCGGCAGGAAGTTCGGCCGCTACTGGGACGTGGCCTGGTACGAAAAGGACCTGTAGGTCAGCCGAACTGCACCGACCGCTTCGCCAACCCCAGCCAGAACCCGTCGATCACCGACTTCTGGTCCCCCAGCTCACCGGCCGCGTCCGCGGCCCCCATCGTCACGAACAAGGGTGCGAAGTGCTCGGTGCGCGGGTGGGCGAGACGGCCGGCCGGGGACTTGTGGAGGAAGTCGAGCAGGGAGTCCACGTCACCCTTGTCCAGCGCGTGGTGCCCCCAGTCGTCGAACTCCGCCGACCACGCGGGGATGCCCCCCTGCCGCAGCGCGGCCAGGTTGTGGGTGAAGAAGCCGGAGCCCACGATCAGCACGCCCTCGTCGCGCAGCGGCGCGAGCTTGCGGCCGATCTCCATGAGCTTGACGGGGTCGAGCGTGGGCATGGAGATCTGCAGGACCGGGATGTCGGCCTCGGGGAACATCTCGACGAGCGGGACGTAGGCGCCGTGGTCGAGGCCGCGGTCCGGGATGTCCTGGACCGGGGCGCCCGGGGCGCGCAGCAGCTTGCGTACCGACTCGGCGAGCCGCGGGGCGCCGGGAGCCTCGTAGGTCACCTTGTAGTAGTGCTCGGGGAAGCCCCAGAAGTCGTAGACGAGCGGGACGGTCTCGACCGCGCCCAGCGCGAGGGGGGCCTCCTCCCAGTGGGCGGAGACCATGAGGATCGCCTTGGGGCGCGGGAGGTCCGCGGACCAGGCGGCGAGTTCACCGGGCCAGATCGGGTCGTCGGCGAGAGGTGGGGCGCCATGGCTGAGGTAGAGCGCGGGCATGCGTTCCTGGGTGGCGGCGGACATGACGGCGGCTCCCTCCGGACGGTGTTGCTTGAAGTCTAAAACGTCTTACGGAAAAAGTGTACGTCGAACTTGTTTAACATTCAAGGAGAGCTCTCGTACGATGGGACACATGAACACGGCATCCCCATCCCCGACCGCTGAAGAGCCACGCTGGCTGACCGCCGAGGAGCAGCTCGTCTGGCGCTCCTACGTGCACGCGACCACCCTTCTCGAAGACCACATGGACCGCCAGCTCCAGCGTGACGCGGGCATGCCGCACATCTACTACGGCCTTCTCGTCAAGCTCGCCGACTCCCCGCAGCAGCGGCTGCGCATGACCGAGCTGGCCATGCACGCGAAGATCACCCGCTCCCGGCTCTCGCACGCCATCGCCCGCCTGGAGAAGAACGGCTGGGCGCGGCGCGAGGACTGCCCCTCCGACAAGCGCGGCCAGTTCGCGGTGCTGACGGAGCAGGGCCGGCAGATGCTCGCGCAGGCCGCGCCGGGCCATGTGGCCGTCGTCCGCAACGCCGTGTTCGACCGGCTCACCCCGGAACAGCAGAAGTCCCTCGGCGAGATCATGCAGATCGTCGCCGAGGGACTCCAGCCCAACGAAGCGGGTGCGGACCTGCCCTGGCTCCGCTGAGCCGCTCACTCAGCAGAACCAGGGCAGATCCTGGGGTTCGTACGTGCGGAGCGTCCCCATCCCCGTACGTACGAACGGCCCGAAGGGGGTGGCCGGTGACTCAGTGAGCCACGACCGGCACCGGCAGCTCCTCCTCCGCGCCTTCGCCGGAGCCGGTGACCACCGAGGTGTCGGGCTTACCGGAGTTGACGAGGACCACCACGATGACCGCGGCGAGGGCCAGCATGCCGACGGCGAACCAGATCGCGTTGGTGTAGCCGTGGACCATGCCCTCCAGCTGGACCAGCTGCTGCTGCGAGCGGGAGCTCGCCGAGCCGATGTGGTCCGAGATGTAGGAGGTCGTGGCCGACGCGGCGATCGTGTTCAGCAGGGCCGTACCGATCGCGCCGCCCACCTGCTGCGAGGTGTTGACCATCGCGGAGGCGACACCGGCGTCCCGGGGCTCGACGCCCAGGGTGGCCAGCGACATGGCGGGCATGAACGCCGTGCCCATGCCGAGACCGAGCAGCAGCATCGCGGGCAGGATGATCGAGGCGTACGACGAGCCGATCTCCAGCTGCGTCATGAAGAGCATGCCGACCGCGGCGACCAGGAAGCCGGGGCCCATCAGCGCGCGGGCCGGCAGCCGGGTCATCAGGCGGGTGCCGATCTGGGTCGAGCCGACCATCATGCCGACGATCATCGGCATGAAGGCGAAGCCGGTCTTGATCGGCGTGTAGCCCTTCACGATCTGGAGGTAGTAGGTCAGGAACAGGAAGGTGCCGAACATCGCGATGATCGCGATACCGAGCGAGAGGTAGACACCGCCGCGGTTGCGGTCGGTGACGACGCGCAGGGGCAGCAGCGGGGCCTTGACCTTGGCCTCGGTGATGACGAAGGCGATCAGCAGCACCGCGGAGGCGACGAACATGCCCACGGTCACGGAGTCGCCCCAGCCCTCGGACTCGGCGCGGGTGAAGCCGTAGACCAGCGCGACCAGGCCCAGGGTGGAGAGCAGGACGCCGGGGATGTCGAGCGGGTTGCGGTTGCGGCCGCCCTCGGGCTCACGGATGACGAAGTACGCGCCGAGCGCGGCGACGATCGCGAACGGGATGTTCACGAAGAACGTCCAGCGCCAGTCCATGTACTCGGTCAGCACACCGCCGAGGATGAAGCCCACGGCGCCACCGCCACCGGCGATCGCACCGTAGATGCCGAACGCCTTGGCACGCTCCTTGGCGTCCGTGAACATCACGGCGAGCAGGGAGAGCGCGGCGGGCGCGAGCAGGGCGCCGAAGACACCCTGGAGGGCGCGGGCGCCGAACATCATCGCCTCGTTGGTGGCGGCGCCGCCGAGCGCGGAGGCCGCGGCGAAACCGATCAGACCGACGACGAAGGCGTTCTTGCGGCCCCACAGGTCGGCGATCCGGCCACCGAACAGCAGCAGACCGCCGAAGGCGAGGGCGTAGGCCGTGACGACCCACTGCCGGTTGCCGTCGGAGATGCCCAGGTCGGTCTGGGCGGAGGGCAGGGCGATGTTCACGATGGTCGCGTCGAGGACGACCATCAGCTGGGCGAGCGCGATGAAGATCAGCGCTTTCCAGCGGTTGGCGTCACCGGACGTGGCCGGTGCGCCGGGAGCCTTGGAGGCTGTTTCAGACATGGGGGTACCCACTTCGGGACTTCGGGACGGAAAAGGCAGTGTCAGGGGACGGTCCGTCGTCGGTGACGGCCGGTGAACGTCGTTACGTCATGGACTGCTGTGGAGCTGTGGACTCATCGGTCAGGCCTGGCGGAGGTCCTCCATGGTCATGGCGGTGCCCGGCAGGACCGAGCGGGCCGGGGCCCGCAGCCCGTCGAGGAACAGCTGGAGATGGCGGTGGACGAAGCGGTCGGCGCTGACGCATCCCGTACCGGCCGGGGGCCGGCTCAGCTGGGCCACGACGATCATCAGATCGCCGACGTCCACGTCGTCGCGGAGCTGACCGGCCGCCTTGGCGCGGTCCATCAGCCGTCCGATGAGCTCCTCGATGCGTTCGCGCGAGGCCTCCAGATCGGGGTGGTGCTGGTCGAAGGTGCTCTGGACCATGGGGCACAGCGCGCTGATCCGCTCGTCGGCGGAGGTGTGCACGAAGCGCTCCAGGGCCCCGAAGGCGTCCCCGCTCTCCGCGAGGGCGAGTTCGGCCGCCTCGGACGTCCGGTCCATGACGGAGCAGACGACCTCGCGGACGAGGGCGTCGCGGTCGGGGAAGTTGCGGTACACCGTGGCGTTGCCGACGCCTGCGCGGCGGGCGATCTCGTCGAGCGGCACATCGGGGCCGTACTCGGTGAACATCTCCCGGGCGGCGGTGACGATGCGCTCCCGGTTGCGCAGGGCGTCGGCGCGGGGCCGGGTCACCTTCTTCTGCACAGTGGTCGCGGTCACGGTGTACTCCTCGGCTGGCTGGTTCCGCTGGTTCGCGATCCGGGGAAGCTCTCCCCGTTTCGCTCGGACACAGGTCTAAACGGGGAGACGCTCCCCGGTTATTTCAGGTTGAGGGAGAGTTTTCATGTGACCTGAGTCACAAGCCCCGATCCAAGAAACCCACGTTCGGTCTCCTCCAGCGCGCGCCCGCGCACCCCTCGACACAGGGTGATCGAAAGGGTGCAGCCCGTAGGACCACGGAGCCCGTGGACCTGCGGCTGCCGTGGACGGAGAGGGCCGTGCATGCAGCAGACCAGCCGTCGGATACGTCCGCGCCGCGTGGCCGCCCTCGCGTCCGTGACCGCGCTGACGCTCGGGGTGTGCACCTCGGCCGGCACCGGGCACCTCACGACGCTGCCGACGCCCGCGGGAGCCGGACCGATCGCGCTGGCCCGCAGCTCCGCCCACGGCCCCTGCATGATCCGCGGCGGCACCGCGGTCCAGATGTCGGAGGGCGTCCCCACCCCCGGCGGCTACTCCCGCTCCACCGGCACCGTCCGCGCCCTCACCCTGATGATCGACTTCTCGGACGCGCCGGGCCGGGGCAGGGCCCTGAGCCGCTTCGACGAGTTCTTCCCGCAGACCCAGGACTGGTTCCGCACCAGTTCCTACGGCCGCCTCGACTACCGCGCCGAGACCCCGATCCCCGGGTGGCTGCGGATGCCGCGGTCCTTCGAGTCGTACGGCATAGAGCGTGGCGCCCCCTTCGACCCCGGCTACCGGGACCTGGTCCAGGACATCGTGGCCGCCGCCGACCCGAAGGTGGACTTCCGGTCGTACGACTTCCTGAACGTGCTGGTCACCCCGAACGCCGGCCCCTCCGCGCTGGACACGGTCCTGTCGGTGACCTTCGCCGGCAATCCGGACGCCCCGGTCGCCGACGGTGTCCCGGTCGCCAACGCGTCCTTCGTCTACTCCCGCCAGGACGACGGCTCCGGCTCCTACGCACAGACCGGCTACCGGGTCCTGCCCCACGAGAACGGCCATGTCTTCGGCCTGCCCGACCTCTACACGGCACAGGGCGGCGGCTCGGTCGGCCACTGGGACATCATGAGCGAGGACTGGGGCGCCAACAACGACCTCCTCGGCTGGCACAAGTGGAAGCTGGGCTGGCTGGACGCGTCCCAGGTCAGCTGTGTGACGACGCCGGGCACGACCGAGTACACACTGACCCCGCTGGCCCGCAGAGGCGGCGCCAAACTGCTCTTCGTCCCCGTCAGCGGCCGCAGCGGCTACGCCGTCGAACTGCGCACCCGCGAGGGCAACGACGAGGCGGTGTGCCGGCCCGGCCTGCTGATCTACAAGGTCGACGCGGACGTGGACACCGGCATGGGACCCGTCACGGTCCACGACTCCGAGCGCGACAGCGGCGGCTGCACCCGCAGCCCCAACGTCCACGCGGAGCTCTCCGACGCCCCCTTCGCGCCCGGCGAGGACTTCCAGGACCGCAGGAAGAGCATCCGGATCACGGTGGCGGGCGCGGATCTGGCCGGGGACTACCGGGTGCGGGTGACCCGGAGGTAGGAACGGGCAGGTCGGGACTACGGTAGGCCTCCTGCGACCGCCGTACGGAGAGCCGATGCCCGCGAAGACGACCATGCACGCCGTGACCGGCTCCGCCGCCGTACCCACGGAGGCGGTCACCCCGCTGATCCGCGGTGTCGCCGTGCTGCGGGAGCTCACCGAGGCGGGCGGCACGCTGAGCCCCAGCGCGCTGGAACGCGCCACCGGCCTCGCCCGCTCCACGGTCGACCGCATCACCTCGACGCTGGCACGCATGGGATACGTCCGCCTGGACGGCCGTGACGTGCTCCTGGCCCCCCGGCTCATGGAACTCGGCAACGCCTATCTGGCCGCCCTGCGGCTGCCGGCGGCGCTGTCCTCGCGGGCGGACACGCTCGCCGACGAGCTGGACGAGTCCGTGTCGCTGGCGGTCGCGGACCGCGACGGCATCCGCTTCATCCACCAGGCCACCCGCCGCCGCGCGATGTCCCTGAGCTTCCGCATCGGCGACCTGCTCCCGGCCGAACGCACCGCGCCCGGCGCGCTGTTCGCGGCGGAGTGGGGCGAGCCGGAGTGGCGGACCTGGCACGCCCGCCGGGCGGCGGACCCGCGGGACCTGGGCTTCCCGGCCGTACCCCCGCAGGAACACAGCGGCCCCGAGGGGGAGTTCGAGCGACGGGCGCTCGACACGGAGTCCACGGGCTGGGCGCTGGACGACCAGTTGATCGAACCGGGTCTGGTGGCGGTCTCGGTTCCGGTACGGGATCCCCGCACCGGACGGATCGCGTGCGCGGCGAGCGTCGTGAGCCACACCAGCCGGCACAGCGCGGCGGACCTGCGCGACACCCTGCTGCCGCGGCTGCGGGCGGCCGTGGCGGACATGGAGCGGGAGCTGCGGGAGACGGAGCCGTCCGCGGCCGGGACCCCGTCGGGGCTGGCGACCTGGACCGGCGCCTCCAAGCAGGAACTCGGCAGGGAGTTCATCGAGTCCCTGGCCCGGGGTCTGACGGTCCTGACCGCCTTCGGCGAGGGCCGGGCCTCCCTGACCCTCACGGAGGTGGCGAAGGCGACGGGCCTGGCGCGGGCGACGGCCCGCAGGGCGCTGATCACGTACGAGCACCTGGGCCTGGTGACGGCGACCCCGCACCGCACGTTCACGCTGACGCCGCGGGTGCTGTCGCTGGGCTTCCCGCCGCTGTCCCGCACCTCCCTGCCGGAGATCGCGACACCGCACCTGGTGGGGCTGGCGGCCCGGATCCACGAGTCGGCGTCGCTCGCGGCGCTGACCCCGCCCGGCGCGGAGATCCAGTACACGGCCAGGGTGGCGACCAACCGCGTGATGAGCGTGAACCTGACGGTGGGCACGCGCCTCCCGGCGTACGCGACCTCCATGGGCCGTGTGCTCCTGGCCGGCCTCCCCGCCGCGGAACGCGTGCTCGGCGAGCTGCGCCCCCTGACGTCCCACACCCTGACGGACCCCGAGGCGCTCGCGGACGTCCTCACCGAGGTACGGGCCCAGGGCTACGCCCTCGTCGACGAGGAACTGGAGGAGGGCCTGCGCTCGATCGCGGTCCCCGTGCGGGACCGTACGGGGAGGGTGGTGGCGGCCCTGAACACGGCGATGCACACGACCCGGCGCACACCCGCGGAGTGCGTGAGCGACCTGCTGCCCGAGCTGCGGGCGACGGCGGCGGCCATCGAGCGGGACTTCCACACGGCGGGGCGGTTCACGCGGGTGCGGACGGTGTGAAGTCCGGTACGGGCGAGGCGTCGAGCGGTCCGGCCCGCCCCGGACCCGCTGATCGCCGGCCCGCCACCCGCTACACTGGCCGCGGCGCCACCGGCCTACCGGCCCGCGCCATGCCTTCGTAGCTCAGGGGATAGAGCACGGCTCTCCTAAAGCCGGTGTCGCAGGTTCGAATCCTGCCGAGGGCACAATGCGTTAAGTCGCTGAACTGGGGTTTCCCTCTCCCCAGGGAAGGCTTCTGGGTCTTCTGTCCTCCCAGAGCAGGGCGGCCTTGAGAGCATGCCGCACCGCCTCGTGCTTTCTGCACGTGCGGTCGGCGGTCGCCGCGCTCTCCAGCGAGTGAAGAAACCCCTGCGCTGGCGCGGGCGCGGCCCGGAGGACGAGATGACCGTCGAGATCACCGAGGGTCTCGCGACGGTCACGTCGCCGGGTGGTTCAGCGCTCTCCGATGGCCGCGGCCCCCTTCCCGGTGGAGATCGATCTCGGCCGGATCTGATCCACGCGCTGCTCAGCGGGCACCGCGCAGGGCCGAACCCGAGCTGGGGTTCGTATCCCAAGGGGGCGCCGGTTCGGGGACGGTGGTTTCGTTCGGGGATGCGGCCGGTTTGCGGAGCAGGAGCAGCGCCGCGTCGTCGTGAAGTCGACCGCCCACATGCGCCAGCAGTTCGTCATGGAGCGCGGTGAGGGTGTCGGCCGGCTCGTCGGACAAGTGGCGGGCCAGCCCTTCGGCGAGCGGGTAGAACTCGCGGCCGTGGTTGCGGGCCTCGGTGACCCCGTCGGTGTAGAGCAACAGTTGATCCCCGTCGGCGAAGGGCAGCACCTGGAGGCTGGGGGTCTCGTCCGTGAGGGCGCGCAGCCCGAGGGGCGGGGCCGGATGGGCGGGCTCCACCGCCACGACGGCGCCGGATCGACCCACCATCAGCGGAGGCGCGTGTCCGCAGTTGACCACCTCCAAGTGGCCTGTCTGCGGGTACCCGGCGACCACGGCGGTGACGAAGTCGTCGCAACCGAGGTTGCGTGCCAGGCTCCGCTCGATCCTGTCGACGACGGCGAGGAGATCGGGCTCGTCATAGGCGGCCTCACGGAAGACACCGAGGACGAGTGCGGCGGTCCCCACGGCCGGCAGCCCCTTGCCGCGCACATCGCCGACGATCAGCCTGACCCCGTACGGGGTGGGCACCAGCGCGTAGAGATCCCCGCCGATACGGGCCTCCGCCGCCGCGGCGCTGTAGCGGACGGCCACCTGGAACGGGCCGACAGTCGCCGGTACGGGCTTGAGGAGCACATGCTGGGCGGCCTCCGCGACCGAGCGGACGGCCGCGAGCACCCGTTCACGACGCCCGCGCAGCGCGCTGGCGAGGCCGCTTGCCAGCGTGACGGCAGCCAGGGCGGACAGTACAGCCGTCAGCTCTTGTCCCGGAACACCGTCCCGGGTGCCGAGCGTCGCGCCCAGCACCGCGGCGAGAAGGCCGACACAGAGGACTTCGCGCGGCCCGCTGGTGGTGGCGGCCAGGGCGGGCCCGGCCGCGAGCAGGGGCAGCCAGATCGTCCCTGCTCCGCACGCGACATCGATGAGCACGACGGCGGAGACGATCAGCACGGGCAGTACGGGGGTACCGGCGGCCAACTGTACGGCGGCACGCTTCCGGGCCGCCGACCCGGCACCGGCCTCTCGGTTCCTGAACGGGCGTATCGGCCAGTGGTCGTCACCACGGTCTCGGGCGTGACTCATGCTTCGTCCGTAGTCCTCACCTGCGCACGGGGCGCACTACCGAAATGTCCCTTTCATTCAGGAAAGAGGTTCGGCCCTGGCGCCACAAGGAGAGGATTTTCAGATAGTGAGCGAGAGGCCCCTGGTCACGCGACTCGCGGTCGGGATCAGCCGCTCCAGAATCTCCTCGAGTCGGGAGAGCCGGTCCGCCCGCAGTGAGACGCCGAGCGAGCCGAGTGTGTCCCCGCTGTAGACGGGCACGGCGACACAGACCGTACCGAGGGCGTACTCCTCCAGGTCCGTGACGGCCGGGGCCACGGGTGAGGAGTCGAGTCGCCGGAGCAGCTCCGGACGGCTGGTGATGGTCCGTGGTGTGAGGTCGGCGAGGTGGTGGCGGGAGAGGTAGTCCTTGCGGGCCTCGTCGTCCAGTTCTCGCAGCACGGACTTGCCCAGCGCGGTGGCGTGCCCCGCGTCCTCGAATCCCACCCAGAGGTCGACACGGGGCGCCTGAGGACCGTCGACGATCTCGGCGACCCGGATCTCGCCCTCCTCGTAGAAGGTGAGGTAGGCGGCGGTCGCGAGCTCGTCCCGCAGAGCGGCGAGCGTGGGACGGACACGGCTGAGCAGCGCCTGCCCGCGGCCCGTGGTGTGCAGCGCTTGCAGCTTGTCTCCCAGGACGAACCCGCCGTCGTCCAGCTTCCGTACGTATCCGTCGTGGACCAGCGTCCGCAGCAGGTGATAGGCGGTGGCCAGAGGCAGCCCCGTCTCACGTGCCAGTTGCTTCGCCGGCGCGCCGTTGTCGTGCGCGCTCACGGCCTCCAGCAGTCGGAGGGCCCGCCGCACGGAAGTGATGAGCGTAGGGCCACCGTCGTGAGCACCCATACGACCAGCGTGCGCCGAGCACACGACGCGGGCAAGGCGCGCACGCCTTCGCGACTCGGGGGGCACTTCTGACCTGCACGGATAGCAGCCGGCATGAACGAGCACCACTGCCGAGGCCCCGGACCGATCACGGTCCGGGGCCTTTCGCATCGGGGTCGCGCCGCTACTTGAGCTCGTCGGCGGTGAAGTACTCGTCCGAGATCAGCACGTCGTAGTTGGACTTGTCGACGCTCGTCGGCTGGAGCAGGACGGCGGGCACGGGCTTGACGCCGTTCTTGTAGGTCACCGAGTTGTCGATCGAGACCACCCGGTCGTTGAGTATCTCGTCGACCATGTTCGCGGCGGCCTCGGCGAGCCGGCGGACGTCCTTGTAGACGGTCTGCGCCTGGCCGCCCGCGATGATCGACTTCACCGAGGCCAGTTCGGCGTCCTGGCCGGTGACCACGGGGAGGGGCTTGACGCTGTTGCCGTAGCTGTCCAGGTTCAGCGCGGCCAGGACCCCCCTGGAGATGCCGTCGTACGGCGAGAGGACCGCGTCGACCTTCTTGCCGCCGTAGGACTCGGCGAGGATCTCGGTCATGCGCTTCTGCGCGGTGGGCCCGTCCCAGCGCAGGGTGGTGATCTTGTCGAGCGCGGTCTGGCCGGACTGGACGATCAACTGCTTGTTGTCCAGGAACGGCTGGAGGAGCGCCATCGAGCCGTCGAAGAAGTACTTGGTGTTGTTGTCGTCGGGGGAACCGGCGAACAGCTCGATGTTGAACGGGCCCTTGCCGTCCTCCAGGCCGAGCTCCTCGATGATGAAATGGGCCTGCATCCGGCCGACCATCTCGTTGTCGAAGGAGACGTAGTAGTCGACGTCCTTCGTGCCGAGGATGAGCCGGTCGTAGGCGATCACGGGGATCTTCGCGGCGGCGGCCTTCGCCAGCACGCCGTTCAGCGACTTGTTGTCGATCGCCGCGATGACCAGCGCGCCGACGCCCTGCTGGATCAGTTTCTCGATCTGTGCGACCTGGGCCTTGGGGTCGTCGTCGCCGTAGACCAGCTTGGACTTGTACTCCATGGTCTTCAGGTACTCGACGAGGGTCTTGCCATCGGTGAGCCAGCGCTCGGAGGCACGGGTCGGCATCGCGATGCCGACGGTTCCACCCTCGGAACCGCCCCCGGAAGTGCCCGCTGAGCTGCCCTCGCTCTCCTTGCCGCACGCGGACAAGGGGAGGGCGAGTAAAGCTCCGGCGAGCACGGCTCTTCGATTGAGCATGGTGATCGTTCCTTGTTCTTCTCGTCGTTGAGGAGATGCGGGCACATCGCGTCCTGGACGGTCAAAGGCGAGTGATCAACCGGCAGACCTCACTCAAGCCGTTCGAAATGTCGTCGCATGATCGGAATATTGGCGAGGACAGTAAGGGGAGGTGCAGATGGTGTCAACGGTGTGAACAGGAACGGTTACAGAAAGGTGCGACCAGAGGGGCTTGTGAGGGAAACATGGGCCCTGGTGGCGGCCGGGCCGTTCACAGGAGTCATCAAAGCGTCGTCACTCCGATATGGACGACCGCCCCGCGAGGCGGCGCGCGGGCGCATACTAGGCACAATGACAAAGCCATCTGCACCGAAGCGTCACTTGCCCACCAGCCCCTTCAAGGCTCCGGTCGCGCCACCGCTCAAGGTGTTCGCGGTCGGCGACCAGGTCACCCACGACATGTACGGTCTCGGCCGTGTGATCGGCATCGAGGACGGAATCGCGGCGTTCGTCGATTTCGGCTCGGTGCAGCAGCGGATCCTGAGCCCCTACACCAAGATGAGCAAGCTGTAGGACCGCGGTGCCCAGTCAGGGCACAGCGGCTCTCTTCACGGCTCTGCACCGAACGGAACATCTCCCATCGACGTGAACTCGCTGTTCTCCGCCCCGGAAGGGACGCCCAGCTCTGCCGCCGCGGCATCGCCGCCCCCGGCGACGAACCCCTTCCAAGCCCCGGACTTCGGGGAGGACGAGATCTTCCCGATCGAGGACGCACAGACCTCCTCTTGATCGGAAAGTCTTCGAAACATTCGTAAAGTCGAAGCCCTGCCTTGATCTTGCCCAGGCAGGCATTGTCGATCAACCTCGGCGCGACCCCTCCAACAGGGGTACTGAGCAGGCAAGACGGCTGTACCAGCACGCACCTCCTCGCTCGAACGTTTCGAAACAATTACCGAAACCATTGACAGTTGTCAGGGGCACTCCAAAGCTGTCGATGACCGAGCTACTCGACGAGGAGGAAGCAGGCACATGACCGACGCACCCGCACCCATGAGCCGCAGGACATTCGTCAGCGGTGTCGGTACCACCGCGCTGGCCGTCGCGGCCGGCGCGGCCCTGCCCGGGACCGCTCACGCGGACACGGTGATCACCACGAACCAGACCGGGACGGACAACGGGTACTACTACTCGTTCTGGACCGACGCGCCGGGGACCGTCTCCATGACCCTGAGCTCCGGCGGAAACTACCGCACCTCATGGAGCAACACCGGCAACTTCGTCGCGGGAAAGGGGTGGAGCAACGGCAGTCGCCGGACCGTGAGCTACTCGGGGTCCTTCAACCCGTCCGGCAACGCCTACCTGTGCCTCTACGGCTGGACGTCGAACCCGCTCGTCGAGTACTACATCGTCGACAGCTGGGGAACCTACCGGCCGACGGGAACGTACAAGGGCGGTGTCACCAGCGACGGCGGGACGTACGACATCTACCAGACCACCCGCTACAACGCCCCGTCCGTCGAGGGCACCCGCACCTTCAACCAGTACTGGAGCGTCCGGCAGTCCAAGCGGACGGGCGGCGCCATCACCACCGGGAACCACTTCGACGCGTGGGCCCGCGCCGGCATGACCCTCGGCAGCTTCCGCTACTACATGATCATGGCGACCGAGGGCTACCGGAGCAGCGGCAACTCCAGCATCACGGTGGCCTGATGAGGACCCGGGCACACCTCCCGTTACTGGCCGCCGCCGCGCTGGCCGCCGCCGGCACGCTCACCGCCCCCACCGCCGCATCCGCTGCCTCCGCTCAGGCCGCCGCCTGCACCGGATACGTCGGACTCACCTTCGACGACGGCCCGGGCAGCGGCACCACCGCCCTGCTCGACTCCCTGACGCGGAACGGCCTCAGGGCCACCATGTTCAACCAGGGCCAGTACGCCGCCGCCTACCCGGCCCTGGTCAGGGCACAGGTCGGCAGCGGGATGTGGGTCGGCAACCACAGCTACACGCACCCGCATCTGACCCAGCAGAGCCAGGCCACGATCGACTCGGAGATCTCCCGCACCCAGCAGGCGATCGCGAACGCGGGCGGTGGCACACCCAAGCTGTTCCGGCCGCCGTACGGCGAGACCAACGCGACGGTCAGGGCCGTGGAGGCCAGGTACGGGCTGACCGAGATCCTCTGGAACGTCGACTCGCAGGACTGGAACAACGCCAGTACCGACGCGATCGTCGCGGCGGCCGGACGGCTCACCAACGGGCAGGTCATCCTCCTGCACGACTGGCCCGCCAACACCCGCGCGGCGATCCCGCGCATCGCGCAGACCCTGGCCGCCAAGGGGCTGTGCGCCGGGATGATCTCCCCCGCGACCGGCCGCGCGGTGGCCCCGGGCTAGGGCTGGGCCAGGGCTGGGCCAAGGCCTGTCGGGCGGCGGCCGAGCGGCCAGGGCCTGTCGGGCAGTGGCCGAGCGGCGAGAGCCGAGCGGCGGCGATCGGCCCGCGACAACCGGCCAGCGACAACCGATCGCCGTACGCGGGAATGTCGTATCCTCACCGCATCCGCCGTGCCCGTGACCTGGGGGGTTCCAAGGTCGGCGGCCGGCTCGAAGCAAATGGGGATCCATGCGTGCAGCAGTCATGGGCGCCGCTCTCGGCGGCGCCCTCCTCCTTGCCGGCTCCGCTCTCACCGCGCCGGTCGCGTACGCGGCCGAGACGGGAGTGGTGATCGAGAAGGTGTCCGTGAACGGTGGCAAGTCCATCGTCTTCGGTACGTCCCGCACGGAGTCGTTCACGATCGCGGTGACCGTCTCCGACGACTCCGGCATCAGCAAGGACCTCGCGTTCCTGCAGATCGACCGTGAGAAGGGCGACGACTACTGGTCGTTCCACGGCGAGCCCACGTGCACCGCCACCAGCTCCACGACGTCGAACTGCAAGCTCAAGGTGGAGCTGGAGAAGGACATCGACCTGCCCCGCAACACCCTCGCGGGACCCTGGGACGTGTACGTCCAGTTCCAGGCCAAGGACGGTGACTACTACGGGGGCGTCTACCAGACCCACCCCGTGAAGCGGCGTTCCACGCTCGGTGTCGACGCCTCGCCCGAGCCCGTCACCAAGGGCAAGAGCATCACGGTCACGGGCAAGCTGGCCCGCGCCAACTGGGACAAGTACGTGTACGCCGGCTACACCTCGCAGCCGGTCAAGCTCCAGTTCCGCCCGAAGAACAGTGCCACGTACACCACGGTCAAGACCGTGACGAGCGACAGCACCGGCAAGCTGAGGACGACCGTCAAGGCCGCGCAGGACGGCTACTGGCGCTGGAGCTTCGGCGGTACGTCGACGACCGCGGCGGTCAAGGCCACCGGCGACTTCGTCGACGTGCGCTGACCGTATCCCCGTCCCGTACGGCCGAGGGCCGGTTCGCAGGTGGAGGCCTGCGAGCCGGCCCTTTGCCGTGTCCGGTGTCGTGTCCTGGCTAGCAGCCCATCGACCACACATGCGCGTCGCCGCGGTCGTTGGCCGTGGCGTTGTAGCCCACCTCGTCGCCGGGGCGCAGACAGATCGTCATGGCGCCGCCGTTGGAGGGGAACTGAATGGCGGACTCGTAGACCTTGACGTGGTCCTTGATGCCGGGCCCGGAGATGCCGTGGTTGGCCCAGGAGGAGTCGGTGTCGGCGATCCAGCTCTCCCACCACTCGTCGTCGCCCGAGGCGTTCATGCGCTGGCCGCCGAAGTTGGCGTCGGTCCAGACGCAGAAGTTGCCGCTGGGGCAGCTCGCCGCCGAGGCCGGGGTGGCGGTGGTCAGGCTCGCCGCGGCGGCGAGCAGGGTGGCCGCCACGAGGGCTACGGACTGCTTCATGAAAGGTGCCTTTCCTTGCGTTGTCATGGTGTGCCTGGTGGGTCTGATGTGCTTGGTAGGCCTGGTGTGTCTGGTGTGGTCATCGGTGGTGCGCTGCCGCGCTGAGCAGCCCTCTCGCCTCGGTCAGCGCGTGCGTCCGCATCTCCCGGTAGGCGGCGCGATCCCCGTCCGGAGCACGGGACTTGAGGTTGTTGACGAGGGTCACCGCCCGGAACCAGCGCCGCTGGTCGCCGTAGAGGCGGCGCTCGGCCTGGGCGAGACAGCCGTCTGTGTGGTGGGCGACGACGAGTCCGCCGGGCAGCTTCACCGAGAGCTCGGGCCGGCCCGTGCCGAACAGCGCGCTGTCCACACGGCTGCTCGGAGGCGGGCCGCCGGGGCGGGGTGGAGTGAGGCCTCGGTCGGTCAAACAGCGGTCGGTGAGCAGGAGTTGGGCCGCCTTGAGGGTGTCGTCCGGAGTGAGGGACACGGCCGGTTCACGCGGAGCACCGCAGCCCGTCACGAGCGCGACCAACACGCACACCACGACGCCCGCCCACCCCCTCGTCGCGGGAACGGAAGCAGGCAGAGCGAGGGCGGCCGAACGTCTCAAGGGGACCTCAGGGAAAAGGGGTTGAAAGGTGCACGCGCTGCCTTCCCGGCCACCCCCAGCACTACACACCGTGAACACGAGCACCACTCGTTACGGTGAGTAGTCGTATTGCCGCCGCGGTCGTGCGCGCTCGGGAGGCCCTCAGTACTGAACGTTTCTGCAGGTCACCTCATCTATCCCTTGATCACCTATGGAGGTGAATCACCCGCAAATACGGCAACTGACCCAGTCGGGCAACAGTTGTCTCTGGTACTTGCCGGAACACCAGAAGGGGACCGCCTTGGTCACGCCGTACTTAACGCGCCTCATCACCGCCCTCGCCGCTGCGGGGGGACTCGTCTTCAGCGGCTCAACGAGTGCACATGCCACGGCAATCGGCTCAACTCCCGTGCGGACCTTCGAGTACAGCGTGGGAGGCGTGACGATGAAGGTTCCGACGGGATGCATGTTCACGCACGTCATCCGCGGAAGCGGTAAGAAGATCACCTATCAGAACGCAGGCGTCGACTGCGCGTTCGTCGCGGCGCTCAGCAGCGGCTTCTGTAACTGGCGCATCGACTTCACCTACTCCGACACGAACAATCGGCCTTACCGCACGTCCCGCGGTAGGACGCACAGCGAATGCAAGATCGACCCGATGCGGAACAACTCTCCGCAGAGGCTGCCTCGTTATGGCAAGGCGTGTGCGCACCTTTACGTCAATGGGGTGCGGCGAGTGAGTCAGTGCCACCACATCACGAAGTGAGCCGGTCATGAGCGAACAGCAGGGGCAGCAGGCGGAACACGTGGACGAGACGCGGCGGCGTAGGGTCGGGATTGTCGGGTTCATCGTGGGACTTGTGGCCGGGCTGGCCTTCTTCGCGTTCTTTCCCGGGCTGCCGCACGTGATCGATTGGGGTGCCATTCTCGTGTCCCTGGCAGTGGGGCTCCTTGCACGATGGGGCTGTCAGTCCTGGGTGGCGAGGGCGGCGGCCGGGCGCGCCGACGGCGACTGAGAGGACCTGGGTCTCGGGGCCCAGGCCGATCGCGGCCCGGGCCCCCGCTGCTCACTGACCCAGTGGGGCCGGGGGTGTCGTGTCCGGGATGGGACTTGAGGGGGCCGGTGTCGGGG
>NZ_JABERD010000150.1 GCF_013044505.1 Streptomyces sp. S3(2020)
CGCGTGGGCCGGTTCCTCGTCGCCCGTCCAGTTCAGGATGCCGGTGGTGGCCGCGGCGGTGAGGACGATCGTCAGCGCCACGGCGAGAACGGGCCGACGGCGGGCGTCCCGTGGCGGGGGAGGCGCGGTCTCGGGCTCCGGGTCGGATGCGGGGGCGGTGGCGCCGCGGACGGTGGCGCTGCGGACCGGGCCGGCGGCCTGGCCGGAGGCGGGTTCCGGCCGGAGGGACGTCCCGTCCCCGCTCGCCTCCCGGTAGGCGGGGCCGCCCCACACCAGGAGCTGGTCCACGAGGACGGCACGCAGCTCCTCGGGCCCGCCCGCGGTGAGCGCCCGCAGCAGCGCGAAGTCGTGCGTGCACAACTTGCAGCCGTCCAGATGCTGTTGGAGGTCGTCGGGGGTGTCACGGTGGGTGCCGCGGGCCATCGCGCCGAGCATGGTGCCGTAGTGCACGCACCGCGCCTCGGCGGTGCGCTCGGCCCGCAGCCGTAAGAACGCGTCGGCCAGGCGGGCCTTCGCCGTCTCCGCCATCGACTCGGCGAACTCCTCGGACGTGCCCAGGGTCCGGGCGGCGGCGGCCGTCTCGTGCTCGGCCAGACACAACCACAGAGCGGTCTGCGGCTGTTCGGCGAGCTCCCGGAAGGCCGCCAGGAGCAGCGAACTGTGCTCGACCCGCCGCAGGGTGTCCGCGGGGCCGAAGGAGTCGGTCGCCCGCCGGACCCAGGACCGGAACCCCGGGCGCACCAGCCCGGCCCGGTCGCCGCGGACCCAGGCGTCGGCGGTCCGCCGTACGCCGGTCAGCAGGGCGAGACGGCCGACGGGCGCGGGCTGTTGTGCCGCGCGGGCGAGGACCTCGGCGGCCAGTTCGGCGGCGGCCTGCTGCTTCCCGCAGAACGCGCCCGCGTAGGCGCGCACCGCCGAGGCGTCCTCCGGCGGGACACCCGGCGTCGGGGTGTGGGCGGTGCCGACTTGCTGTGCGGTGTGCTCGGACATCTTCGTCTCCCCCCAGGAGCCGTCACGGCAAGGTGTGGACCGTAGTGGCACTGCCTGTGACGGGGCTGTGAGGCTGGGGTGCCGACGGGGCGCATGGCAAGGTGGTCTCTACCAATCCAGGGTGAAGGGAGCCAGATGTGAGACCGCACCACAGCCCCACTCCCCGTATGACCCGGCTGCTCGGCTCGTTGCTGCTCGTCGCGGCCGCGGGCACGTTCGTCACCGGAGCGGCGCCCGCCCCGCAGCAGGAGGTGGTCCGGCCCCTCGACGAGGTCGTCCCCGCCCCCGCCGCGGTCGAGCCCGGCGGAACGCCGTACCGCATCACCCGCGCCACCCGCATCCGCGTCGACGACTCCCGCGCGGTCCGCCGTATCGGTGAGTACGTCGCGGACGTCCTGCGCCCCTCGACCGGCTATCCGCTGCCGGTCACCTCCCAGGGCAAGGGAGGTATCCGACTGCGCCTGGCCAAGGGGCCGTTCGGCGCCGAGGGCTACCGCCTCGACAGCGGCGCCAAGGGCGTCACCATCACCGCCGCCCAGCCCGCGGGCCTCTTCCACGGCGTGCAGACCCTGCGCCAGCTCCTCCCGGCCGCCGTCGAGAAGGACTCCGTGCAGCCGGGCCCATGGGCGGTCGCCGGCGGCACGATCAAGGACACCCCGCGCTACGGCTGGCGCGGCGCGATGCTGGACGTGTCCCGGCACTTCTTCACCGTCGACCAGGTCAAGCGGTACGTCGACCAACTGGCCCTGTACAAGGTCAACAAGCTGCATCTGCACCTGAGCGACGACCAGGGCTGGCGGATCGCCGTCGACTCCTGGCCGCGCCTCGCCCCGTACGGCGGCTCCACACAGGTCGGCGGCGGCCCCGGCGGCCACTACACCAAGGCCGACTACCAGGAGATCGTCCGGTACGCCGCCTCCCGCTATCTGGAGGTCGTCCCCGAGATCGACATGCCGGGCCACACCAACGCGGCCCTCGCCTCCTACGCCGACCTCAACTGCGACGGCGTCGCACCGCCGTTGTACACCGGCACCGAGGTCGGCTTCAGCTCGCTGTGCGTGTCGAAGGAGATCACGTACGACTTCGTGGACGACGTGATCCGGGAGCTCGCCGCGCTCACGCCGGGCCGGTATCTGCACATCGGCGGGGACGAGGCGCACTCCACGAGCCACGAGGACTACGTGAAGTTCATGGACCGGGTGCAGCCGGTCGTCGCCAAGTACGGGAAGACCGTGGTGGGTTGGCATCAGCTGACCGGGGCGACGCCGGTGAAGGGGGCGGTGGCTCAGTACTGGGGGCTCGACGACACGAGTGCCGAGGAGAAGGAGCAGGTCGCGGCCGCCGCGCGCAACGGGACCGGGATCGTGCTGTCGCCCGCCGACCGGATCTACCTCGACATGAAGTACACGGCGGACACTCCGCTGGGCCTTGACTGGGCCGGACTGGTCGAGGTGAAGCGGTCCTACGACTGGGATCCCGGCGACTACCTGCCGGGGGCGCCCGCGTCGGCGATCCGCGGGGTCGAGGCACCGATGTGGTCGGAGACGCTCACGACGTCCGCGGACATCGAGTACATGGCCTTCCCGAGGCTGGCGGGCGTGGCCGAGCTGGGCTGGTCGCCGGCGTCCACGCACGACTGGGACGCCTACAGAGTGCGGCTCGCCGCGCAGGGGGCGCGGTGGGAGGCGATGGGGATCGACTACTACCGATCGCCACAAGTTCCTTGGCCCACAAGCTAGATGACCGCACATGGACGGGCGCCCGGGGGACCGTACCCCGGGCGTCCGTCCGTCTGTGGGTCAGAACCCCGCGATCGGGTTCTTCAGGTCGCCGACGAGCTGAAGTGCGCCCGCCGGGTCCGCCAGGTCCACCATCTGCTCGTTGTCGCGCAGCTGGAGCCGGTTGAGGCAGGACAGCGCGAACTGAGGGGCGAACATGTCGTACTGCCGGAACTTGTCGGCGAGTTCGGGCACCGAGGCCTGGTACTCGCGGGTGATGTCCGCGACCGTCCGCCAGAAGTCGTCCTCCTCCACGATGCCCTCGGCGGCGAGGTTCGCGGCGAGGAAGCGGAAGAAGCAGTCGAAGACGTCCGTGAAGATCGAGAGGAGCTTCTTCTCCTCCGGTACGTCCACGCGCAGGCGCTCGACCGTCGGCGGCAGGACCGCGTCGACGTCCATGACCGCGATCTCCTCGGCGATGTCCTTGTAGATCGCGCGCTCCACGGCGCCGTCCTTCAGGACGAGGATCACGTTCTCGCCGTGCGGCATGTAGACCAGGTCGTAGGCGTAGAAGCTGTGCAGCAGCGGGGTGAAGTACGCCGTCAGATAGCGGCGCAGCCACTCCTTCGGGGCGAGGCCCGACTGCTCGATCAGCGCGCCCGCGAAGGAGTTGCCCTCGTGGTCGACATGGACGAGGGAGGCCATCGTCGCCAGCGACTCGCCGTCCCGGAGGGAACCCACCGGGCTCTCCCGCCACAGCGCCGCCAGCATCTTGCGGTACGGCGAGTAGCGGTCGGTCGCGGCCTCGTACTCCAGGTGCCGGTAGCCGACGGCCGCGCGCTCGCGGATGATCGACAGGCCCGTCGACTTCAGCACGGGGTCGTTGTCGATGAGTTGGGCCAGCCAGTCGTTGATGGCCGGAGTCGCCTCCATGTACGCGGCCGAGAGTCCGCGCATGAAGCCCATGTTGATGACGGACAGGGCCGTCTTCACGTAGTGCTTCTCGGGGCTGGAGGAGTTGAAGAAGGTCCGGATGGACTGCTGGGCCAGGTACTCGTCGTCGCCCTCGCCCAGGCAGACCAGGAGCCCGCGGGCGATCTCGGCGGCGAAGGTGACGGAGAGCTTGTTCCACCACTGCCAGGGGTGGACGGGGATGAGGAGGAAGTCGGCCGGGTCGTGGCCGAGTCCGGTGAGCCGCTCCTCGAAGCGCTCGACCGTCTGCGCGCCCAGCTCGTCCCGTACGAAGGTCTCGTACTCGATCCCGACACCCGCCGTGAAGGCCGCCCGGTCGCGGTGCGCGGCCAGCCACACCAGGCGGACCGGGCTCGCCGTCTCCGGGGCGTACGACAGGTACTCGTGGATGCCGAAGCCGAGCCGTCCGTTGTTGGCGACGAAGCAGGGGTGGCCCTCGGTCATGCCGGTCTCGATGGCCTGGAAGCCGCTTTTCGCGAGCTCGGCGACCGGGATCTGCGGCTTGGTGAGCTTGTAGCAGGTGCCGGAGAGCGTGGAGGAGATCTCCTCCAGGTAGACCGGCAGGATCTCGTCGCTCAGGCCCAGTGCCTTCTTCAGCTCGATGAAGAAGTCCAGCGCGGCGAGGGGGAGGTCGACGCCGTCTCGTTGACGGGAGAGCGAGCCGGCGTCGACCTGCCAGTGGTCGAGGGCGCGGCGCGTGGCGGTGAACCCGTAGCGGGTCAGACCGTCGTCGCTGCGGACCTCGAAGCGGCCGTCGGCGGTTGCCTCCGGCGTGATGAGCCGCTCGTGGGCGAACTCGGCGAGGGCTTTGCGGATGAGGAGGCGGTTGGCCTGCTCCCAGCGCTCGGGGGAGAGGTGGGCGACGGAGTCGGCGAGGCTCATGCGGCCACCTCCGCCGTCGCGGTCACGCTGTGCTGGATCTCAAGGAACTGCTCGCGCGTGCAGAAGCTCAACAGGGCCATTTTCTCCGGCTTCTGGATCTCCCGCTCGGGCACGAACCCGACGGCCTCGTTGAGGGCGTGCACGGCCTTGTTGGAGACGTCCGGTTCGACGACGACACGTTCCGTGGAGGGGTCCTCGAAGAGGTGGGCCATGACCGCCGTGATGACGGACCGCGTGAAGCCGTGCACGGGGGTCTCGGTCGCGGGGGTCAGGAAATGCATGCCGACATCGCCCGGCCGCGGGTCGTACAGGCCGACCAGCTCGCGGTGGGCGGGGTCGTACCGCTCCATCAGGAACTTGGGGATGCCGTACTCGTCGAGACCCAGCAGCGCGTGGTGGTGCTCGTCGGCGGCTATCTCCATGTACGCGCGCTCGACGTCCTCCAGTTTGGCGTCCTGCATCATCCAGAACGCGGCCTTGGGGTGGGTGACCCAGCCGTGCAGCAGCTCGGCGTCCTTGAGCGGGTCGAGCGGGCGGAAGGTGAAGGTGTGGGGGGTGGTCATACGGAGAACTCCTGGAACGCGATGGTCTTCTCGACCGGGTAGTACTCGGTGCCGAGCAGCTCACGGATGATGTAGGCGTTGCGGTACGCGCCCATGCCCAGGTCGGGCGAGGTGATGCTGTGGGTGTGCACGCCGGCGTTCTGGAGGAAGACGCCCCGGCCCGTGGTGTCGATCGAGTAGTTGCGGGCGACGTCGAAGTTGCCCTGGGTGTCGTAGCGCAGCCGGTCCTTGACGGGGGTCAGGAACTCGGGCTCGGCGTACTTGTAGCCGGTGGCCAGGACCAGGCCCTGCGTGTGGAGGTCGTAGTCCTTCTCCTGCTCCTCCTGGCGGAAGGAGAGGGTGTACGTGCCGTTCTCGTACGCCACGCTGTTCAGCGAGGAGTTGGTGAGCAGCCGTGTGGGGACGGGCCCGCCGAGGTTCTTCTGGTAGAGCAGGTCGAAGATCTCGTTGACGAGATCGCCGTCGATGCCCTTGAACAGGCCCTTCTGCTGGGCCGTGAGCCGGTAGCGGGTGGCCTCCGGCAGCTCGCGGAAGTAGTCGATGTACTCCGGGGAGGTCATCTCCAGCGTGAGCTTGGTGTATTCGAGGGGGAAGAAGCGCGGGGAGCGCGTCACCCAGTTCAGCCGGTAGCCGTACACGTCGATCTCGGCGAGGAGGTCGTGGTAGATCTCGGCGGCGGACTGGCCGGAGCCGACGATCGTGATCGAGTCCTTCTTCTGGAGCTCCGCCTTGTTCTGCATGTAGCGGGAGTTGTGGAAGAAGTCGCCGCCGAGGCCCTGGACGGCCTCCGGGTAGTGCGGGGAGGTGCCGGTGCCGAGGACCAGGTGGCGGGCGCGGTAGACGTCGCCCGCCTCGGTCGTCACCACGTACAGGTCGTCCGCGTACCGGACGTCCGCCACCGTCGTGCTGAAGCGCACGCTGCTCAGCCGGTTCGCGGCCCAGCGGCAGTAGTCGTCGTACTCGACGCGCAGCGGGTAGAAGTTCTCCCGGATGTAGAACGAGTACAGCCGGCCTTTCTCCTTCAGGTAGTTCAGGAAGGAGTACGGCGAACTCGGGTCCGCCAGCGTCACCAGGTCCGACATGAACGGCGTCTGGAGGTGGGCGCCTTCGAGGAACATGCCGGCGTGCCACTCGAAGTCGGGCTTCGACTCCAGGAAGACACCGTCGAGTTCGTCGATGGGCTCGGTCAGACAGGCGAGGCCGAGGTTGAACGGGCCGAGCCCGATGCCTACGAAATCGTAGGTTTTGGTCGGGTTTTCAGGACGCGCGGTCAAGGTACTCTCCCAGGTACTGCTCGGCGTGGCCGGCTATCAGGTCGAGGACGGCGGCGATGTCGTCGGTCGTCGTCTCGGGGTTGAGCAGGGTGAACTTCAGGTAGTGGCGGCCCTGGACCTTGGTGCCCGCGACCACCGCGTCGCCGGAGGCGAACAGGGCCTTGCGGGCGTACAGGTTGGCGCGGTCGATCTCGGCCGGGTCGGTCACGGCGGCGGGGATGTAGCGGAAGACGAGGGTGGAGAGCGTGGGCTCGACGACCACGTCGTAGCGCGGGTCGGCGGCGAGGAGCTGCCAGCCCTCGACGGCCAGGTCGCAGACCTCGTCGAAGAGCTGGCCGATGCCGTCGGCGCCCATCACCCGCAGGGTCATCCACAGCTTGAGGGCGTCGAAGCGGCGGGTGGTCTGGAGGGACTTGTCGACCTGGTTGGGGATGCGCTCGGTGACCATGCGCTTCGGGTTGAGGTACTCGGCGTGGTACGTCGCGTGGCGCAGCGTCGAGGCGTCCCGGACCAGTACGGCGGACGAACTCACCGGCTGGAAGAAGGACTTGTGGTAGTCGACGGTGACCGAGTCGGCGCGCTCGATGCCGTCGATGCGGCCGCGGTACTTCACCGAGGCGAGCAGTCCGCAGCCGTAGGCGGCGTCGACGTGCATCCAGGTGTTGTACTGCTCGCACAGCTCGGCGATCTCGGGGAGCGGGTCGATCGAGCCGAAGTCGGTGGTGCCCGAGGTGGCGACGACGGCCATGGGGACGAGCCCCGCGGCCTTGCAGCGCTCCAGCTCATGGGCGAGCGCGACGGTCTGCATCCGCTTGTTCTGGTCGACCGGGATGGTGACGACGGCGTCCTGGCCGAGACCCAGCAGTTTCGCGGACTTCTTCACGCTGAAGTGGCTGACCTCGGAGGCGAAGATGCGCAGTTTCGCGAGCGAGTCGGTCTTGGCCTCCTCGCGGGCCAGGAGCAGCGCCTGGAGGTTGGACTGGGAGCCGCCGGAGGTGAACACACCGTCGGCGTTGGGGCCGAGCCCGGCCCGCGCGGTCGTCCAGTCGATCAGTTTGCGCTCGATGAGGGTGCCGCCGGCCGACTGGTCCCAGGTGTCCAGGGAGGAGTTGACCGCGGAGAGGATCGCCTCGCCGAGCACCGCCGGTATGACGACCGGGCAGTTGAGGTGGGCGAGATAGCGCGGGTGGTGGAAGTAGATCGCGTCGCGGAGGTAGACGTCCTCCAGCTCGTCGAGGGCCGCGGCGGTGTCGAGCAGCGGCCTGTCGAGGTCGATCGCGTCGATCGTCGGGGCGAGGGCGTCGACGGTGACACCCGTGAACGGACGGTCGGTGGCGGCGAGTCTGGCTGCCACCCGCCCTACTCCTTCGGTCACGGAGCGGCGGTACTGCTCCGCGGTCGTGTCATTGAGCAGGTGCGAGCGCATGGTGGGGGTCCTCCGGTGGGGAGCAGTCCGTGCGGGGCGGGGATGGTGGGGGCGCGATCTCTGATCCCGCTTCGCGTTACTTAGGTTAGCCTAACCTAAGTAACGCGAGGGAAATGTGGCATCAGCCGTGACTACGGTCACTTCGGCCGCAGTTGGCCCTGCCGACACAGGGGACACAGCAGTCACCGCCGTACGCCGGGGAGTCGGGCGTACGGCGGTGGGTGTCGTTCGGTGGGTCACTCTGCGGCGCGGAGCTGTTCCTCGGTCAGGCCCTGACGCCAGTAGCCGACGAAGGTGACGCTGCGGCGGTCGACACCCCGCTCACCCACGAAGTGCCTGCGCAGCGCCTTGATGTGGCTCGACTCGCCCGCGATCCAGACGTACGGGCGCTCGGCGTCCGGGAGTTGGGCGTCGCGGATGGCGCCGAGGGCCATGGGGGACCCCTCAGTGCTCCCGCCGTCCTGGACGAGCCAGGTGATCTGGGCGTCCGCTTCGGTCACCAGGTCCTGGATGTTCCCGGCGTCGTGCACCTCCAGCCAGGCTCGCACGCGCTGCCCGGCCGGAAGCGACTCGAGGATCGCGGCGATCGCGGGAAGAGCGCTCTCGTCACCCCACAGCAGGGTGAGGTCGGTGCCCTCGGGCGGCCGGAACCGGATGGCACGGTTGTCGGCGATCGCCGGTCCGAGCAGGAGCACCCGGTCGCCGGGCCCGGCCTGAGCGGCCCACCGCGAGGCATGCCCGGCCGGCTCGTGCAGGACGAAGTCGATGTCGACCTCGTCCGGGTCCCGCCGCAGGCTCCGCAGCGTGTACGAGCGCATCACGGCCCGTACGTCATCGGGGAGTTCGCGCCACGCCTGCCACCAGCCGTCACCGAGCTCGACCGGAACCGCGGGCTCGGTCTGCCCCGGGTGCGGCAGGAACAGCGACAGTGACTGGTCGCAGCCGTTGGAGTGGAACTCCCGCAGTTCGTCCCCGGCGAAGGTGACTCTGACGAGCGACGGACCAAGCCGCCGCGTCCGTACGACCTGGAGGGAGAAGAACCGGAAGGGGGCGGCGACGGCGGTGGTCATGGGGTGCGCTCCTGGATCAGAGGGCGAGGGGATGTTTTTCAGGGGCGCGGGGAACTGCGCGACCGGCCACGGCGGGCCCGCAGTTCACCCACAACATCAGCCCCGTTTTTCAGCTGACCTTCTTGGCGTTTTCGAGCGCCTCGGCAAGCGTCTCCAACAGCGGCGTGACCTTGTCGTACGACAGGATCGGCTCGGGCGAACGGGAGATGACCTGACCCGCCTTCACGGCGGGCAGCTTCTTCCACGTGGCCTCGGTGATGTCGGCCGGCTGGATCGTCGCGGAGCGGTCGTCCATCATGATGATGTCGGCCTTGTACTTGTCGACGTTCTCCCAGCTCAGGCTCTCGTACCAGCCGCCGCCCTTCGCCTTGGCCTTCTCCGAGGGCTCGACGAAGTTCACGCCGAGGGCCTTGAAGTACTCCAGGTCGATGGAGAGGTTGGTGCCGGAGACGTAGAAGATGTCCTGGCTGGCGGAACCGGCCAGCACCTTGATCTCGGGCTTCGCCTTGGCGGCGGCGCGCAGCCGGGTCGCGGCGGCCTCGAACTTCTTCTTGGCGTCGGTGACCGAGGCTGCCGTCATGTCGGCGCCCAGGGACTCAGCGAGCTCCCACACGCGCTGGAGCGGCTCGGTGATCTGGCGGTCGTAGACGGAGATGCCGACGCTCGGGGCGAGCTTGGCGATCTTGTCCGCGGAGGCCGCGGGCACGTACCAGAGGGTGCCGGCGTCGTCGAACATCGTGGTGATGAGGACGTCCGGGGCGAGGGCGGCGTACTTCTCGACGTTGAACTGGTCCCACACGTTGCCGAGGATCTCGACCTTGGAGATGTCCATGTCGCCGGCCTGCACGTCGGCCTTGCCGTCGGTGGTCTTGGTCGGGCCGAAGACGCCCTTGACCGAGATGCCGTAGTCGTAGAGCGCGGCGGCGACACCGGTGAACGCGACGATGTTCGCGGGGATCTTGTCGAGCTTCACCTCGGTGCCGCGGTCGTCCTTGAACGTCCAGGGACCGGACTTCTTCGCGGCGGTCGTCTCCGTGTCAGAGCCACCGCTTTTCGCGTCGTCGTCGCCGCAGGCTGCGAGCACGGCACCGAGACCGAGGGCGCCGCCCGCGGCGAGGATGCCACGGCGGGTGAGGTGGGTGGCTCTGGCGTTGGACATGTGTGTGGCTGCTTTCGAACGGGGCGGAGTGCCCGCCGGACAAGTTCGAACGTAGGTTAGCCTAACCTTCTAGGATCTTGTCCAGGGGGCGGTCCCTTGAATTCGAAGCCATGACCCGCCTGTGGGGGTTCTTCGCTCAGCCGACGAGCCCCAACTCCCTTGCAATCAGCATTCTTTGCACCTCGCTCGTGCCCTCCCCGATCTCCAGGATCTTGGAGTCGCGCCACATTCGAGCCACCGGGTACTCGTTCATGAAGCCGTAGCCGCCATGGACCTGGGTGGCGTCACGGGCGTTGTCCACCGCGATCGTCGACGAGTAGAGCTTCGCTAGGGCCGCCTCCTTCTTGAAGGGCTCGCCCGAGACCAGCCGGGAGGCCGCGTCGCGCCAGGCGAGGCGGGCCGTGTGGGCCTTCATCTCCATGTCGGCGATCTTGAACTGGATGGCCTGGTTGGAGCCGATCGGGCGGCCGAAGGCGTGCCGCTCCTTCGCGTACTTCACCGACTCGTCCACACAGCCCTGCGCCAGACCCGTCCCCAGCGCCGCGATCGCGATGCGGCCCTCGTCGAGGATGCGCAGGAACTGGGCGTACCCACGGCCCTGTTCGCCCAGCAGGTTCGCCGCGGGGACGCGGACGTCCTGGAAGGACAGCTCCCTGGTGTCCGAGGCGTTCCAGCCGACCTTGGAGTAGGGGGCAGCCACCGTGAAACCGGGGGTGCCCGACGGGACGATGATCGAGGAGATGAGCGGCTTGCCGTCCGGCTTGCGGCCGGTGACCGCCGTGACCGTCACCAGCCCCGTGATGTCGGTGCCGGAGTTGGTGATGAAGCACTTCGTGCCGTTGATCACCCACTCGTCCGTCTCCGGGTCCAGCCGGGCCGTCGTACGCGTCGCCCCCGCGTCACTGCCGCCGTCCGGCTCCGTCAGACCGAACGCGCCCAGGATCTCGCCCGAGCAGAGCCGGGGGAGCCACTCCCGCTTCTGCGCCTCGGTGCCGTAGAGGTGGAACGGCATGGCGCCCAGCGACACCCCCGCCTCCAGGGTGATCGCGACCGAGGAGTCGACCCGGGCGAGCTCCTCCAGGGCCACGCCGAGCGCCATGTAGTCGCCGCCCATGCCGCCGTACTCCTCGGGGAACGGCAGGCCGAACAGGCCCATGCGGCCCATCTCGCGGACGATCTCGTAGGGGAACTCGTGCTGCTCGTAGTACTCGCCGATCTTCGGCGCCACGACGTCGTGCGCGAACTCCTCGACCGTACGGCGTAGTTCTTCCAGTTCGGGGGAGAGTCGGTGGTCCATTGCGGGTCACTGCTCCTTGTGGGACAGGGCTCGGACGGTGCGGGACGGGCTGGGCCGGCCCAGTTGTTCGGCCATCCAGACGCTGGTGGCGACGAGACGGTCGAGGTCGACTCCGGTGTCGATGCCGAGGCCGCGCAGCATCCACACGAGGTCTTCGGTGGCGAGATTGCCGGTGGCGGACTTGGCGTACGGGCAGCCGCCGAGGCCGCCCGCGGAGGCGTCGACGGTGGTGACGCCGTGCTGGAGGGCGGCGTAGGTGTTGGCGAGGGCCTGGCCGTAGGTGTCGTGGAAGTGCACGCCGAGCACGGACGGGGGCACGCCCGCCGCGTCGAGTTCGCTCAGCAGCGCCCTGACGTGGCCCGGCGTCGCCACGCCGATCGTGTCGCCCAGGCTCAGCTCGTCGCAGCCCATGTCCAGCAGCGCCCGGCAGACGTCCACCACCTGCGGGACGGGGACCGGCCCCTCCCACGGGTCGCCGAAGCACATCGACAGATAGCCGCGGACATGGACGCCGGCCTCCTTCGCCCGCGTCACCACCGGCGCGAACATCGCCAGCGCCGCGTCCATCGTGCGGTTGAGGTTGGCCTTGGCGAAGGACTCGCTGGCACTCGCGAACACGGCGACACGGGTCGCCTTCAGCGCCAGGGCGCGGTCCAGGCCGCGTTCGTTCGGCACCAGCACCGGGAGGTCCACCGGCAGGCCGGCGATCCGCGGGAACAGCTCCTCCGCGTCGGCCAGTTGGGGCACCCACTTCGGGTGCACGAAGCTGGTGGCCTCGATCGTCGTCAGGCCCGCGTCGGCGAGACGGCGGACGAACTCCGCCTTGACCTCCGTCGGGACGGTGCCCTTCTCGTTCTGCAGTCCGTCACGCGCCCCGACCTCGTGGATGCGGACACGGGCGGGGAGACCGGGTTCGGGAACCGTCATGGGCAGGTTCACCGGGCCACCTCCTCGTGGGGTGCGATCACTGCGAGCACCTGGTCCATGGCGACGGTCGAGCCCGGCGCTACGTCCAGTTCGGCGACCGTGCCGGCGTGCGGGGCGGAGACGACGTGCTCCATCTTCATCGCCTCCACCACCAACAGGCTCTGTCCAGCGGTCACTTCGTCGCCCACGGCGACCTTCACCACCGTCACCGTCCCCGGCATGGGCGCGGTGAGCGAGTCGGCGCCCGCGTGCGCGGCCCCGGTGAGGGAGGCGGCCACCGGGTCGTGGTCGCGCACCTGCCAGGCGTCACCGTCGCGGCCGAGCCAGTCGGCGGCCCGGTGGAAGGTGTGGCGTACGCCGTCCAGCAGCACACTCACCCGGTCGTCCGTGACGGTCGCCGAGCCGCGCGGGACGTACTCCACCGGGTCCTGCACCCGCAGCGGGAAACCGACCGGCTTCGGGGTCCCGCCCAGGCGCCAGCCGCTCGGCACCGAGAACGGGTCCGTCCAGCCGCCCCCCTGCGGGCGCAGCGCCTCAAGGCGTACGGCGGCCGCCGCCTCGTAGACCTCTTCCGGTACGCCGGTGGGGACCAGCCCCTCGACCTCCCGCTCCACCAAACCCGTGTCCAACTCGCCCGCCACGACCGCCGGATGGGCCAGGAGCCGCCGCAGGAACCCGGCGTTCGTCTGCACGCCCAGCGTGACCGTCCCGGCGAGGGCGGCCCGGAGCCTGCGGATCGCGGTGGCCCGGTCGGGGCCGTACGCGATCACCTTGCTCAGCATCGGGTCGTACAGACTGCCGACCTCGGTGCCCTCGCTGAGCCCGGAGTCGGTGCGGACGCCGTCGCCCTGGGGCTCGCGCAGCGTGAGGACCGTGCCGCCGGAGGGGAGGAACCCGCGCGAGGGGTCCTCCGCGCAGATCCGCGCCTCGACGGCATGCCCGGTGAGCGTGATGTCGCCCTGCCCGTAGGGGAGCCGCTCGCCCGCCGCGACCCGCAGCTGCCACTCCACCAGGTCGAGGCCGGTGACGAGCTCCGTCACCGGGTGTTCCACCTGGAGGCGGGTGTTCATCTCCATGAAGTAGTACGAGGAGGGGTCGCCTCCCGGGACGATGAACTCCACCGTGCCCGCACCCCGATAGCCGCAGGAGCGGGCCGCCTCCACCGCGGCTCGGCCCATCGACGCGCGCGTGGCCTCGTCGAGCAGGACGCTCGGCGCCTCCTCGATGATCTTCTGGTGGCGGCGCTGGAGGGAGCACTCGCGTTCGCCGAGGTGGACGACGTTGCCGTGGCCGTCGGCCAGGACCTGGATCTCGATGTGCCGGGGCCGGTCGACCCACCGCTCGACCAGGAGGGTGTCGTCGCCGAAGGAGACGCGGGCCTCACGGCGGGCGGCGGCGATCTCGTCGTCCAGGAGAGCGAGGTCCCGGACCAGCCGCATGCCCTTGCCGCCACCGCCGGCGGAGGGCTTCAGCAGGACCGGGGCGCCCAGGGCGCGGGCGGCCTCCGCGAGTTCGGGGTCACGGCCGCCGGGGACCACGGGGACACCCGCCGCCTCGACCGTCTCCTTCGCGCGGATCTTGTCGCCCATGAGGGCGATGGCCTCGGCGGGCGGCCCGATGAAGACCAGCCCCGCGTCGGCGCAGGCGCGCGCGAAGGCGGCGTTCTCCGCGAGGAAGCCGTACCCGGGGTGCACGGCCTGGGCGCCGGTCCTGGCGGCAGCCTCCAGCAGCCGCTCGGCGGACAGATAGCTCTCGGCGGCCGGGGCCGGACCGATCCGTACGGCGGTGTCGGCCTCCCGGACGTGCCGGGCGTCGGCGTCCGCGTCGGAGAAGACGGCGACGCTCCGCACCCCCATCGTGCGCAGGGTGCGGATGACACGGACCGCGATCTCGCCCCGGTTCGCCACAAGAACGGTGTCAAACATGAGTCCTCACATCCGGAAGACGCCGAACTGGGGGTCACCCAGTGGGGCGTTCGCGCAGGCGGTCAGGGCCAGTCCCAGCACCTGCCGGGTCTCCAGGGGATCGATGACCCCGTCGTCCCACAGGCGGGCCGTCGCGTAGTAGGCGTTCCCCTGACGCTCGTACTGCGCACGGATCGGGTCCTTGAAGGTCTCCTCCTCCGCGGCGGCCCACTCCTCGCCGCGCGCCTCCAACTGGTCCCGCTTGACGGTCGCGAGGACCGAGGCGGCCTGCTCGCCGCCCATGACCGAGATCTTGGCGTTGGGCCACATCCACAGGAAGCGGGGGGAGTAGGCCCGGCCGCACATGGAGTAGTTCCCGGCGCCGTAGGACCCGCCGACGACGACGGTCAGCTTGGGCACGCGGGTGCAGGCGACGGCGGTGACCATCTTGGCGCCGTGCTTGGCGATGCCGCCGGCCTCGTACGAACGCCCCACCATGAAGCCGGAGATGTTCTGGAGGAAGAGCAGCGGGATGCCGCGCTGGTCGCACAGCTCGATGAAGTGGGCGCCCTTCTGGGCGGACTCGGAGAACAGGATGCCGTTGTTGGCGACGATGCCGACCGGGTGGCCGTGGACACGGGCGAATCCGGTGACCAGGGTCTGGCCGAACTCGGCCTTGAACTCCGAGAAGCGGGAGGCGTCCACCACGCGCGCGATGATCTCGCGTACGTCGTAGGGGGTGCGGGAGTCGACCGGGACCGCGCCGTAGATCCCGTAGGGGTCCACCTTGGGGTCCGACGCCGGTTCCACCGACCACGGGAGCGTCCCGCGCGCGGGGAGCGTCGCGACGATGTTCCGGACGATCCTGAGCGCGTGGGCGTCGTCCTCGGCGAGGTGGTCGGTGACCCCGGAGACCCGGGAGTGCACCTCGCCGCCGCCCAGCTCCTCGGCGGTGACGACCTCACCGGTGGCCGCCTTCACCAGCGGGGGCCCGCCGAGGAAGATCGTCCCCTGGTTCCGGACGATGACGGCCTCGTCGCTCATCGCGGGCACATACGCCCCGCCGGCGGTGCAGGACCCGAGGACGGCGGCGATCTGCGGGATGCCCGCGCCGGACATCCGGGCCTGGTTGAAGAAGATCCGCCCGAAGTGCTCACGGTCGGGGAAGACCTCGTCCTGCATCGGCAGGAAGGCGCCCCCGGAGTCCACGAGATACAGACAGGGCAGCCGGTTCTCCAGGGCCACCTCCTGGGCCCGCAGATGCTTCTTCACCGTCATCGGGTAGTACGTCCCGCCCTTGACGGTCGCGTCATTGGCGACGATCACGCACTCGCGGCCGCTGACCCGCCCGATCCCGGCGATGACACCGGCGGCCGGGGCCTGCCCCTCGTACATCCCGTCGGCCGCGAGGGGGGCGAGCTCCAGGAAGGGGGAACCGGGATCGAGGAGGTGGTCGACCCGGTCCCGGGGCAGCAGCTTGCCGCGCGCGGTGTGCCGGGCACGTGCCTTCTCGCCGCCGCCGAGCCGGGCGGCGGCGAGCTTGTCGCGCAGCTCCTCGACGAGCTGCCGGTGGCCCCGCTCGTTGGCCCGCCAGGCCTCCGACGCGGGGTCCGCCGCGCTGTGCAGCTCCGGTGCCTGATGCATCCCGCGATCCCCTCACCTTGTTAATGAGCGTTAACGCATTTCCTTCAGGTTAACGAGCGCTAACCTCCCTGTCTAGAATTGCCTCCATGGCCACCAGAACCGACGCCCCCACCCGCCGCGAGCAGATCCTCAAGGAGGCCGCTCGACTCTTCGCCGAGCGCGGCTTCCACGGCGTCGGAGTGGACGAGATAGGGGCCGCGGTCGGCATCAGCGGACCGGGGCTGTACCGCCACTTCCCGGGCAAGGACGCGATGCTCGCGGAGCTGCTCGTGGGGATCAGCGAGCAGCTGCTCAGGGGCGCGCGGCGCCGGCTGGCGGAGGCCGACGGGGGCTCGGCCGGGGACGTCCTCGACTCCCTGATCGAGGGCCACATCGACTTCGCGCTGGACGACCGGCCCCTGATCACCCTCCACGACCGGGAGCTGGACCGGCTGCGGGACAGCGACCGCAAGCTCGTGCGCCAGCTCCAGCGGCAGTACGTCGAGCTGTGGGTGGAGGTGGTGCGCGAGGTGTACCCGGCCCTGACGGAACCCACGGCCCGCTCGGCGGTGCACTCGGTGTTCGGCCTGCTGAACTCGACCCCGCACCTGGGGCGCCCCGGCTCGCTGCCGGGCCGGGGTGCCACGTCGCGGCTGCTGCACCGGATGGCGCGGGGGGCGTTCGCGGCGGCGGAGTGACAGCGGGGGGCGATGGGTGGCTCGCCCCCCGCCGGCCTGTCGGGCCGTGACCGTGCCCCCCTGCCACGGCCCGGTCGGTGACTCCACCGGACCGGCTTCCCCTCCGTGTCGGCCCGGCCCGATCATGGTGCCGAGTCGGTCGGCCCGATGGCCAGAGGGCCCCCGTCCCGTCTCGTCGTGGGACGTGCGTCACACCGTGACCAGGAATGACGCAGACGTGTCGGGACAAGCCTGGGAGGGTGGAGGGGCGTCACGGGGGTGGGAGTCATGAGCGGACGGGAGTTGGCCACGGCGTTGCGCGCCCTGAAGGAGCGCGGTGGGCTCAGCTACCAGGTGCTGGGACGGCGGATCTTCGTCAGCGGCTCCACCCTGCACCGCTACTGCACCGGCCAGGGGGTGCCGGGGGACTACGACATCGTCCTCAGGTTCGCCAAGGAGTGCGGGGCGCAACCGGCGGAGCTCAACGATCTGCTGCGGTACTGGGAGACGGCGACGGCGACCGCGGAGGACGGCGCGACGGAGGTACCGGACCCCGGGCTCCATGCGACTGCCGGCGCCCTGGTCGACGCCCCGGTCGGCGCTCCCGTCGGCGCGGAGAGCTGGTCCCAGGCGCCGTTGCCGGTCGCCCCCGAGATGTTCGGCGTGACGATGAACAGTTTCAGCGGGGTCATGCCGGAGTTCCGGGTGGGCGCGGTGCGGCTGTGGGACAGCGAGACCCGCTGGTCCCAACTGGAGCCCGCGCGGGGTGTGTTCGACTTCTCCACCCTGGACCGGCTGCTCGACGGCGCCGAACGCCACGGACTGCCGGTGACCTTCGTCTTCGGCGGTACGCCCGGCTGGGCCGCCCCGAACGGCCGCAAGGCCGCGTACCGGGAGGACTGCCGGGCCGCCCCGCCGGACGACCTGGCCGACTGGGACGCCTTCGTCCACGCCGTGATGCGGCACGCGGGCCACCGCATCGACGCGTACGAGCCGTGGATCACGGCCAACCACGGGCACCACTACAACGGCGACGTGGAGACGCTCGTCGAGATGACGCGCCGGGCGAGCGGCATCATCCGGCGGTACCGCCCGGACGCGCGCGTGGTCGCTCCCTCGATCACCGACCTGTGGGACGACGCCTCGCACGCGTACCTGCTGCGCCTCGCGGAGGCGGGCGCGTACCAGTACTGCGACGCGGCGGCCGTCAACCTCTTCCAGCGCGGTGTCACCGATCCGCCGGAGACCATGCTGGAGATCGTCCGGAAGGTCGAGCGGACCTTCCAGCTCGCGGGGTACCACCTGCCGCTGTGGAGCACGGGGACCACCCAGATGATCCAGCTGAACGACCCGCTGGACCCGGACACGGCCGCGAACCACGCCGTCCGCTTCTATCTGACGGGGCTGTACTCCAGGCTCGTGGAGCGGATGTACTTCTACGCCTGGGGGAACGGCAAGATCCCCCTGGTCGTCCAGGCCGAGGGCCAGGCCCCCACCAGGGCCGGCCGCCATGTCGAGCGGCTCCAGCGGTGGCTCGCCCACGCCGAGCTCCGCTCCTGCGGCCGCGGCACGGAGATCGGGCTGCCCGGGAACGTCTGGCAGTGCGAGGTACTGACCCCCGCCCTCGCCCGTATCCGCTGGACCCTGTCCGGCACGGCGGACGTCCCGGCGGGCACGGGCGCGTACCGCGTCGAGCACCTCGACGGCACCACGCGGGAGACGGGCCCCGAGGACGTCGTACGGATCACCGAGGAGCCGCTGCTCCTCCGGTACCGCTGAGACGGAGTGACGAGCGTTACGGAGGTGCTCCTCTGGCGCCTCACGCTACCGGCCGGTACGGTTGGCTGAGCAAGCGCTTAGGCATAGCGAGGAAGCTGGAGGTGGCGGCGGTGCGCCGTACCGTGTTCAACGAGGACCACGAAGCGTTCCGGGAGACCCTGCGCGCCTTCATCGAGGCCGAGGTCGTCCCCGTCTACGACGAGTGGTTCGCGGCCGGCCAGGCGCCGCGCGACTTCTACTACAAGCTCGCCGAGCTCGGTGTCTTCGGCATCCGTGTCGACGAGGAGTTCGGCGGCGCCGGCATCGACTCGTACAAGTTCGAGGCGGTGATGTACGAGGAGACCGCGCGCGCGGGTGTGCAGTTCGGCGGCTCCGGTGTGCACGTGCTGCTCGGACTGCCGTACATCAAGATGCTCGCCACCGACGAGCAGAAGAAGCGCTTCCTGCCGAAGTTCGTCTCCGCCGAGGAGATGTGGGCCCTCGCGATGACCGAGCCGGGCACCGGCTCCGACCTCGCGGGCATGAAGACCACCGCCAAGCTCTCCGAGGACGGCACGCACTACGTCCTCAACGGCTCCAAGACCTTCATCACCGGCGGCGTTCACGCCGACCGGGTGATCGTCTGCGCCCGCACCTCCGCGCCCACCGCCGAGGACCGCCGCCACGGCATCTCCCTGTTCGCCGTGGACACCAAGTCCGAGGGCTACTCCATCGGCCGCAAGCTCGACAAGCTCGGCCTGAAGACCTCCGACACCGCCGAGCTGGCGTTCGTCGACGTGAAGGTCCCCGTCGAGGACCTCCTCGGCGAGGAGAACAAGGGCTTCTACTACCTCGGCCACAACCTCGCCTCCGAGCGCTGGGGCATCGCCTTCGGCGCCTACGCGCAGGCCAAGGCCGCCGTCCGGTTCGCCAAGGAGTACGTCCAGGAGCGCACCGTCTTCGGCAAGCCGGTCGCCTCCTTCCAGAACACCAAGTTCGAGCTGGCCTCCTGCCAGGCCGAGGTGGACGCGGCCGAGGCCGTCGTGGACCGCGCCCTGGAGGCCCTGGACGCGGGCGAGCTGACCCCCGCCGAGGCCGCCAGCGCCAAGCTGTTCGCCACCGAGGTCGCCCACCGGGTGATCGACCGCTGCCTCCAGCTGCACGGCGGCTACGGCTTCATGAACGAGTACCCGATCGCCCGCCTGTACGCGGACAACCGCGTCAACCGTATCTACGGCGGCACCAGCGAGATCATGAAGACGATCATCGCCAAGGACATGGGCCTGTAAGGCTCCCGCAACCACCGACGCACTGCTGACCAGTAGAAATGACTGCATGAGTCAGGCACTACAGGGTCTCCTCGATCTGCTCGACCTGGAGCAGATCGAGGAGAACATCTTCCGCGGCCGGTCCCGGCCCGCCATCGTCCCCCGGGTCTTCGGCGGTCAGGTCGCGGCCCAGGCGCTCGTCGCCGCCGGGCGGACGGTCCCCGAGGACCGCCTCGCCCACTCCCTGCACGCGTACTTCCTGCGCATGGGGGACCCGGGCGCGCCCATCGTGTACACGGTCGACCGCATGAACGACGGCCGTTCCTTCACCACGCGCCGCGTGGTCGCGGTGCAGCACGGGCAGCCCATATTCGCCCTGTCGGCCTCCTTCCAGACGTACGAGGAAGGCTTCGACCACCAGGCCCCGATGCCGGCCGCCCCCGACCCGGCCGCCCTCCCCACCTCCCAGGAGCGGCTGCGCGGCTACGACCACATCGCCCCGCACGTCCTTGAGAAGTTCCTGGAGGCCCGCGAGGCGATCGACCTGCGCTACGTCGACGAGCCCCCGTACGGCCGGTTCGGCGAGCCCCGCGAGCCGCACTCCCAGGTCTGGTTCCGCACCAACGGCAAGCTGGCTGACGACCCGCTCCTGCACGTCGTCCTCGCCACCTACGTCTCCGACATGACCCTCCTCGACTCGGTCCTCCTCGCGCACGGCCGCGGCGGCTGGGCGGTCAACGACGTCGTGGGCGCCTCCCTCGACCACGCGATGTGGTTCCACCGGCCCTTCCGCGCCGACGAATGGCTCCTGTACGACCAGGAGTCGCCGTCCGCGCACGGCGGCCGCGGTCTCGGCCAGGCCCGCATCTACACCCAGGACGGACGGCTCGCCATCTCGGTGATCCAGGAAGGCGTGGTCCGCGCACCTCGGCAACACTGAGGGGCATGACCTCTCAGGAAGGCGGCGGCGAGAGCACCTTCACGGTGCTCGTCGCCGCCGTCGCCAATCTCGGGATCGCGGTCGCCAAGGCCGTCGCCGGCGTGATCAGCGGCTCCAGCGCGATGCTCTCCGAGGCCGCGCACTCGGTCGCCGACACCGTCACCGAGGTGCTGCTGCTCACCGCCCTGAAACGGAGCGAGAAACCGGCCGACGAGGACCACCCGCTCGGCCACGGCCCCGAACGGTACATCTGGGCCATGCTCGCCGCCGTCGCCACCTTCGTCGGCGGCGCGGTCTTCTCGATCTACGACGGCATCCACACCCTGGTCGCGGGCGAGGAACTGGGCGACCCGCTCGTCTCGTACGTCGTGCTGGGCGTCGCCTTCCTCCTGGAGGGCTACTCGCTGCGGACCGGGCTGCGGCAGGCACGCGGGGAGGCGGCCCGCTTCCGGGCGCCGTTCAGGCTCTACCTCCGCCACACCCCCGACACCGCCGTGAAGGCCGTCGTCCTGGAGGACGCCGCCGCGCTGATCGGCCTCGTGCTCGCCGCGGGCGGACTGCTCGGCGGCCAGCTCACCGGCTCCGGCGTGTGGGACGGGATCGCCTCGCTGCTCATCGGCGCGCTGCTGCTGTGCGTGGCGTGGGTGCTCGGGCGGTCCAACGCCGAGCTGCTGATCGGCCGTCCGCTCCCGCGGCCCATGCGGGAGCGGATCAGGGCCGAGCTGCTGGGGGTGGAGCACATCGAGGCCGTGCTGGAGCTGACCACCCTGGTCCAGGGGCCGCGGGAGGCGCTGGTCGCGGCCAAGGTCGACTTCCGGGACGTGTCGACGGCGGCCGAGATCGAGTGGGCCTGCGAACAGGCCGAGCTGCGGCTGCGGGCCGTGTTCCCCGGCGTGAGCAGGGTGTACCTGGACCCGACGCCGGGGTACGCGCAGCAGCGGAACGAGGGCCTGAACCCCTGGCCGTGACGCCGGATCGCGGACCGGGCTACTTCAGCCCCGCCTCCGCCAGCAGATACGCCGTCAGCGGGTCGTAGTAGCGGGGGCTGAGGACGTGGTCGTCGAGGGGGACCGTCACCTGGACGGTGCCCTCGGCCTCGGCGAGGAAGAGCGCCGGGTCGTTGCAGTCGGCGTAACCGACGGAGTCGACGCCGTGCTGACCGGCGTAGCCCGCCCAGCCGTGGTCCGCGACCACCAGGTCGGGCAGGGGACGGCCCGCGCGCTCAAGTCCCGTGAGGATGGCCTTCATCGGCTCCCCGGAGTGGGTGTGCCACAGCGTGGCGCCGTGCTCCAGGACCGCCACGTCCGCGAACTGCATGACGTACCCCTCGTCCGTCTGCAACCCCTCCGGGATGACGACGATCTCGCAGCCGGCGGTCCGCAGCGCGGCGGCGGTGGAGTGGTGCACTTCGAGGAGGCCACCCGGGTGACCGGTCGCGAACAGGACGCGCTGCCGGCCGTCGGCGGCCTTCCGCAGCCGCGCCGCCATCCGGTCCAGGCCGTCCACGGTCAGCTCGGGGTCGATGGTGTCCTGGCCGTACCGGTACTCCGGGTCGTCGTTGACGCCCACCCGCTCCGCCATCACCGCGAGCACGTCCTGCTCGTCGCTCCAGCGGTCGCCGAGCTCCAGGCCGAGCCAGAAGTTGCGGACGCCGTTCGCCAGCTGGCGGTAGTGGGAGAGGTTGTTCTCGCGGGGCGTCGCGACGTCGCCCGCGATGCGGGTCCGTACGAGGTGGTCGACGAGCTCGGTGCGGCTGGGAGTCCCGGGTATCGGCATGGTGTCCATTGTGAGGCAGGCGGCGGTGGGCGTGCCGGATGTACCGGACGCTGGGACGCGGGTCACTGTCGCAGCTCCTGGCTCAGCGCGAACCACAACTCCATGCGTACGTCGGGGTCGTCCAGGTCCGTGTCCAGCAGGGACGCGCAGCGGGCGATGCGTTGGCGGACGGTGTTGCGGTGCACGGCAAGGGCCACGGCGGTGCGGTCCCAACTGCCGTGCAGGGACAGCCAGGTGCGCAGGGTCTCGGTGAGCGCGGGGATGTCCGCGACGGGGGCGAGCAGGGCACGCGCGTGTGCCTCGGCCTCGTCGGGCGGGACGAGGGCGGCGAGGCCGGGGCGGGCGCCGTGGCGGACGAGTTCGGCACGGGTCGCCCGGGCGCGGGCCAGGGCGCGGGCGGCCTGGGTGTCCGCGGCCGGCCACTCGTGCGGGCTCACCGGCGCGCTGACCCCCAGGGTCCAGCCGGGCTGCGGCTGTGCCTCGCGGTCGGCCGGGACGAGGACGCGTACGACGTCCCGCGCGAGGTCGACGAGCGGCGAGCCGAGCGCGGCCCCCAGCGCGGAGGCGGCGACGGCGTCGGGCGCGTGCGCGTCGGGGCGGGCGTGCACGACGACCCACCGCCCGGCCCCCAACAGTACGGCCACGTCCTGCGGCGGGGCGCCCAGCAGCAGCCGTACCAGCGCGGACGACCGCGCCGCCCCCGAACCGCTCTGGTGCTCGCCGGTGAGCAGGGAGAGCAGCACGGCGGCGACGGAGGCGATGGTGTGGTCGCCGGGCACCCCCTGGGGCGAGGCGACCCCGAGCACGAACCCCTGCCCGGCGCCGAGGGCGTAGGCGGCGAGGTGGGTGCCGGCGACCCCACCAGCGCCGCCCGCGCCGCCGCGCCGGTCCTGTCTCCCATCGACAGCTCCGGGCCCACGAGACTCCTGCGCACGTGGGATGACGGCTCCCGGGTGAAAAGAACACAA
>NZ_JABERD010000151.1 GCF_013044505.1 Streptomyces sp. S3(2020)
GATATGGGTATAAGAGACAGGGTGGAGCCGCAGGCAGGGGAGGGCTGACCCGCCGGGGTGTCGTCTACACCCTCGTCGAAGGCGAGACGCCGGCCACCGCGTGGAGCGCCGACCGGATGCGGGCGGACCTCCGTGCCATCCGCGACGACCTGCACGCCGACACCGTCGACGTCACCGGCGACGGCGTCGAACGCCTCACCGCCACCGCGGCCGAGGCGGCGGAGCTCGGACTGCACATCTGGCTCCAGCCCACCCTCGGCGACGTCCCGGAACGGGACATCCTCGACCACCTCGCCGAGACCGGCCGGTTCGCGGAGCGGCTGCGTCGGCAGGGCGCGAGCGTCGAGCTCAGCGTGGGCTGCGAGTTCTGGCTGTTCGTGCCCGGCATCATCCCGGGGGACACGGTCTTCGAGCGCATCGCGAACCTCCAGAACGGCACCGTCGAATGGGCGCCGATGCAGCGCCGCCTGGCCCGCTTCACGGCGAAGGCGGCGGCGCTCGGCCGCCGGGTCTTCCACGGCCGGCTGAGCTACGCGTCCGCCCCGGAGATCGACCAGGTCGACTGGAACCTCTTCGACGTGGTGGGCATCGACTACTACTCGTACTTCCCGCGACGAAAGGACCACGTCCGGGAGTTGAAGCAGCATCTGCGCTGGGGCAAGCCCGTCGCCATCACCGAGTTCGGCACCTGCACCTACCGCGGGGCCCCCGAGGCGGGCGGCATGGGCTGGGACATCGTCGACTACGACAAGACACCACCGGAGATCAAGGGCGACCCGCTCCCGGTCCGCAGTGAACGCACTCAGGCGGCCTACCTGCTCGACCTCCTGGCCGTCTTCGAGTCGATGGACCTGTACGCGGCGATGGTGTTCGAGTTCCTCACCGCGGACGCCCCGCACCGCCCCGGCGACCCCCGCCACGACCTCGACATGGCGAGCTACGGCATCGCCAAGGCGGTCCAGGACCGCCCCGGCGACCCGGACACGGACTGGCACCGGGAGCCCAAGCAGGCGTTCCACGCGGTGGCCCGCGCCTACCGCAGCGCAGGTCAGCGGCAGTAGGTGTCGGCGGCGGGACGCTTGCCGGTGGCGAGGAACCTCGACACGGTCTCGTCCCCGCACGCGTTGCCGTTGCGGAGATAGGAGCCATGGCCCGTGGAGTTCACGGTGACCATGACAGCACGCCGACCGAGGGCCTCGCGGAGCTTCAGGGCGCCGCTCACGGGGGTGGCGACGTCCCGTTCGTTCTGCACGAGCAGGATGTTCGACGGCCCTCGGTCGGTGACGCGGACCGGCGGCTCCTTCGGCTCGTAGGGCCAGGCGGCGCAGACCATCGCGTTGCGCGGCATACCGGCGGTCAGCGGGTACTTGGCGCGGCTCTCGGCAACACCCTTCTCGTACACGGCCGTCGAGCCCGGCCACGCGGCGTCGTTGCAGACGGTGCCGGCGCCGACCGCCGCCATGTTCTGGAGGACCGCCTCCGGCGGGGCGGCGGGCGCGGGCGGCACCACGCCCCGCTGCGCCGACAGCATCAGCTCGGCCAGGGTCGGGTAGTTGTCGGTGTCGTAGAGGCTGTCCAGCATGGTCTGGCGCAGGACGTTCCCGTTCAGCTCCTCCGGGTTGGCGCCGGGCCAGGGGATCGGTTCGCGGTCCAGGCGGGCGGCGAGCTCCAGGAAGAGCCGGCGCACCTCGGCGGGCGTGGTGGCCACGCGGTCCGGATTGCCGGGCTGGGAGGCCCACTCGGCGAACACGGGGAAATTGTCCTCGACGCCGGCCTCGTAGGCCTGGAGCCAGGCGCGCTCCGCGCGGACCGGGTCGGGGTTGTCGTTGCTGTCCAGCACGAAGCGGTCGGTGCGGTGCGGGAACATCTCCGCGTAGGCGGCGCCGACGTAGGTGCCGTAGGAGACGCCCCACGCGGACACCTTGCGCTCGCCGAGCGCGGCCCGCAGCCGGTCGAGGTCGCGGGCGTTGTTCTTGGTGCTGATGTGCCGTATCAGCTCACCGCCGTCGCGTGCGCACGCGTCCGACATGCGCTGGGCGGTGGCCATGTTCTCGCTGACGGAGCCGTTCGGGGCGGGCCAGGGGCGCGACTTCGTGAGCGCGAGATCGCCGTGCTCCAGCCCGCAGTCGACGGAGGTGGAGGGCGCGAGCCCGCGAGGCGCGAACTCGATGAGGTCGTAGGCGTCCCGCACCTCCTGCGGCAGCTTCTGCCCCTTCCCCGAGGGGTTGTCGAGACTGGACCCGCCGGGCCCGCCGGGAATGAGGAACAGCGCCCCGCGCCGGGCCTCCGTCCGCTCGCTCGGGATCCGCGAGACGGCGATCTCGATCTTCTTCCCGCCCGGGTGGGCGTAGTCCATGGGCACCTCAAGCGTGGCGCACTGCTGACGGGGGTCGAGGGTCGAGCCGGCGCACTTCTTCCAGTCGAGGACGGGCGCCTGCTCCACCGCGACGGCGACGGGGGTGACCATCCCGAGGACGACGGCGGTGACGGCTGCGAGGGCGGCGTTGCGCTTGATCTGCGTCATGCGACCGAGCCTCGCGGATCTTCCGCACGACCCCCATCCGGCCAACTCCCTTGTCGACCGGGGGGTTTACCCCAGGTACGCCAGGGCTTCCCCCGGGCTCGGCGGCGGATGATCCGTAGTTCCCGTGAACTCGGGTGAATCGGGTGAATCGGATGGGCTCGAATGAAACTCGAATGACCGCGATCGAACTCGATTCGGCCCGGACGGCGAGGGTCGGCGATATCCGCCGCACAATTTCCCGCCACGGATTTCCCGTCGCGCCTTCGCTCCGCCTGCTCGAACTGCCCCATATAAAGGTCGCATGCGAAACACGGTTCAACGCCCCTGCGCCGCCCCACCCTTGGCGTGCACAGACTCCTGCCGAGTGTAGGAGCACAGCGTCGTGCCGTAGGTGAAAAGCGTGAAACTCGAAAAGGCGGGGGATCCAGGTGACGGTGAAGAAAGAGGAGCGGAAATGAAACCCCCCGTCGGAAGCCACGTCGTGGACACCCGGAGCGGAAAGGTCGGTATCGTCATGGGGCACGAAGGACCGTACGTACAACTCAGACCGTACGGCGGCGGAAAGGAGTGGGACGCGGCCCCGGACAGTGTCCGCCGCGCCACCCCCGCCGAGCGGCTCAGCGCGGCGAACGCGTATGCCAACGCCCGCAGCCGGGGTCAGGTGCCTTGACGCCGGTGTCGTAGGGTGCGGGCGCATGGGCCTGTGGAGCATACGCAGATGGACGAGGGCGAGGCGGCGGACCCCCGGCCGTCCTCCCGTGCCGCCGCTCACCACGCACCAGCTCTGGATGGTGTCGCTGAGCGCGCCCGTGAGCCGGGACCGGGACGCCTCGCGGATCACGTTGTACCCGTTCACGCGGCCCGACGACGAGGGTGCCCGGCGCTGGCTGGCCGAGCAGTGGGAGATCACCTCGCGGGACGAGCTGGCCGACCGGCTCGACGAACTGTCCCGCTCCGGTTACCGGGCCCGGGCCCAGCGCGTCCTCGGTGTCTCGGCGCTCGCCTGGGACGCCGCCCTGTACGTCGACATCTCCCGGCGCGGGTTCGCCTGCGGGATGATCACCGAGGGCGAGGCCTGGACCGCCCTGAAGAACATCGTGCCGGCGGTGGTGTCGGCGTACTCCTCCTGGCAGGAGTACGCCGACCACTATCTGCTGGGCCGCAAGGTGTGGAAGGACGGGCTGGCGGGCACCCCCGACGCCCCCGCCCCGCAGACGACGGCGGACGCCCACCTCCGCGCCCTCCTCGACCCCGCCAACGGGGACAGCCCCTGGAACCTGGCCCCCTGGGACACCATCAGCCTCCCTGACCGTGCCCGCTGACCCCCGCGCGTACGGGAGAATGACCCCATGAGCCTGTTCCGCGACGACGGCGACGTGCTGCGCACCCAGAAGCCGGGTGAGGCGGACCGGCCCGACCCGCACCCACCCTCGGCTCCCCGAGGGGGCGCGCGATGAGCCTCTTCCGTGACGACGGCATCGTCCTGCGCACCCAGAAACTCGGCGAAGCCGACCGGATCATGCTGTGCCTGCCCGGGGGACACCCCCCGGCCCCCCGGCCGAAACCCCGAGGGGGCGCGCGATGAGTCTGTTCCGCGATGACGGCATCGTCCTGCGCACCCAGAAACTCGGCGAAGCCGACCGGATCATCACGTTGCTCACTCGTGGTCATGGGCGGGTACGGGCCGTGGCTCGTGGGGTGCGGCGGACCAAGTCGAAGTTCGGGGCGCGGCTCGAACCCTTCTCCCATGTCGACGTGCAGTTCTTCGCGCGGGGCAGTGAGCTGGTCGGGCGCGGGCTGCCGTTGTGCACGCAGAGCGAGACCATCGCGCCGTACGGCGGTGCCATCGTCAGCGACTACGCGCGGTACACCGCCGGGACGGCCATGCTGGAGACCGCCGAGCGGTTCACCGACCACGAGGGCGAGCCCGCCGTACAGCAGTACCTGCTTCTCGTAGGCGCCCTGCGCACCCTCGCGAACGGCGAGCACGCCCCGCACCTGGTGCTCGACGCCTTCCTGCTGCGCTCCCTCGCCGTCAACGGGTACGCCCCGAGCTTCAGCGCCTGCGCCAAATGCGGTCTGCCCGGGCCGAACCGGTTCTTCTCGGTCGGTTCGGGCGGTTCCGTCTGCGTGGACTGCCGAGTGCCGGGGAGCGTCGTACCCTCGCCGCAGACCCTGGAACTCCTCGGCGCGCTGCTTACGGGAGACTGGGAGACCGCGGACGCGAGCGAGCCGCGGCACGTCCGGGAGGGCAGTGGGCTGGTCTCCGCCTACCTGCACTGGCATCTGGAACGCGGACTCCGCTCGCTGCGTTACGTAGAGAAGTAAGCCGAAGGCCGAAGGCCGAAGAGGAATCGAGAAAGCACATGGTGGTAGGCCGGCTGTTGGGGCGCCCGCGCCGCGAGTACAAGTCGCCGGAGCCGCACCCGTCCGGCGCCCGCGCGCCGAAGCTGCCCGGCGAACTCGTCCCCAAGCACGTGGCGATCGTCATGGACGGGAACGGCCGATGGGCCAAGGAACGCGGGCTGCCGCGCACCGAGGGCCACAAGGTCGGTGCCGAGCGCGTTCTCGACGTGCTCCAGGGCGGCGTCGAGATCGGCGTCGGCGCCATCTCCCTGTACGCCTTCTCGACGGAGAACTGGAAGCGCTCGCCCGACGAGGTGCGCTTCCTGATGAACTTCAACCGTGACTTCATCCGCAAGACCCGTGACACCCTCGACGAGCTCGGTATCCGGGTGCGCTGGGTGGGCCGGATGCCCAAGCTGTGGAAGTCGGTCGCCAAGGAGCTCCAGATCGCCCAGGAGCAGACCAAGGACAACGACAAGCTCACCCTGTACTTCTGCATGAACTACGGCGGCCGCGCCGAGATCGCCGACGCCGCGCAGGCACTCGCCGAGGACGTCCGCGCCGGGCGCCTGGACCCGTCGAAGGTGACCGAGAAGACCTTCGCGAAGTACCTCTACTACCCGGACATGCCGGACGTGGACCTGTTCCTGCGTCCCAGCGGCGAGCAGCGCACCTCCAACTACCTGCTGTGGCAGAGCGCGTACGCCGAGATGGTCTTCCAGGACGTCCTGTGGCCGGACTTCGACCGCCGCGACCTGTGGCGGGCGTGCGTGGAGTTCGCCTCCCGGGACCGCCGCTTCGGTGGCGCGATCCCGAATGAGGAACTCTTGGCCATGCAGGGAAGGACTCCTGACCAGGAGGCCACCTCGTAGCCGCCGCGCGTTCACCGGGGCCGTCGACGCTGCGGGAGATCCCCCCACGGTCTCCCGCTCGCCTCGCTGAAACGGCCCGTACATGAACCGCCTCAGGCTCACCCCCGCCCTCGCGCTCGGCGCCCTGGTCCTCACCGCGCTGCCCGCCCACGCCGACGCCTCCGGGCAGTCGGCGCACCGCGACAGCTACGGCACCAAGGCCACCTACGAGCCGCAGCAGAGCGCGCGCGGCTACCAGCGCCCGCCCGCCGGCTTCACCCCCGTCTTCACGGAGAACGTCTCCCGGCACGGCTCCCGCTCCGCCACCGACAGCGAGGACGGCGATCTGATCCTCGCGCTGTGGGACAAGGCGCAGGCGGCAGGGCAACTCACGCGAAAGGGCGAGGAGTTCGGCCCCAAGGTACGGGCCCTCCAGGCCGCCATGGCGAAGGTCGGCTACGGCGACCTGAGCGGGCGCGGCAAGGAGGAGATCCACGACACGGCCGTCCGCATGGCCGAGCGCCTCCCGTCCCTGTTCTCGAAGATCGCCGCCGACGGCGAGAAGATCGACGTCGTCAGCTCCGGACAGGGCCGCGCCGTCGACAGCGCGAACATCTACGCGGGCGCCCTCCCCGACACCGACCCCTCGCTCACGTCCCTCATCGGCACGACCCGCACCGACAAGGACCTGCTCTACTTCCACAAGGCGGCCGGCGGCGCCGCGTACCGCGACTACCTCGCGAACGACCAGCGCCTGGCGAGCACGCTGAAGTCGATCACCGACCAGCCGAGGACCCACAAGGCCGCCGGCAGCGTGCTGCGCCGGCTCTTCAAGGCCGGCTTCGTGGCGGGGATCGGCGCCGACGACCAGGTCGCCGCCGCGACCGCCGTCTACAACCTGTACGCCATCGCCCCCGCGATGAGCGAGGAGAGCCCGGACGGCAAGGGCTGGGGCATGGAGCGGTACCTCTCGCGCTCCGACGCCGACTGGTTCGGATACCTCGGCGACGCCGAGGACTTCTACGAGAAGGGACCCGGCTTCGCGGACAGCGACATCACATACAAGATGGCCGACGTCCTGCTCGACGACTTCTTCGAGCAGATCGAGGCGAAGAAGGCCGGCACCAGCACCCTCGGTGCCGAACTCCGCTTCACCCACGCCGAGGAGATCATCCCGCTGGCCGCGCTGATGGGCCTGCCGGGCAGCACCCGGGGCGTGACCGAGGCGAAGCCGTACACCTACGCCGGCAACCCCTGGCGCGGCGCGTCCGTCGCCCCGCTCGGTTCGAACATCCAGTGGGACCTCTACGAGAAGAACGGCCGTTACCTGGTCCGCATGCTCTACAACGAGAAGGAGACCGCCTTCAAGGCGAGCTGCAAGCCCATCAGCAAGGGCAGCAAGTTCTACGACCTGGACGAACTGGAGCGCTGCTTCGGGCGGGCGTAACTACTTCGTCGCCGTCGCGCACTCCGCGCAGGTGCCGAAGATCTCCACCGTGTGCGCCACATTGACGTAGCCGTGCTCCGCCGCGATCGCCTCGGCCCACGTCTCCACCGCCGGGCCCTCGACCTCGACGGCCTTGCCGCACACCCGGCACACCAGGTGGTGGTGGTGTTCGCCGGTCGAGCAGCGGCGGTAGACGGACTCGCCGTCGGAGGTGCGCAGGACGTCGACCTCGCCCGCGTCGGCGAGGTTCTGGAGCGTGCGGTACACCGTGGTCAGGCCGACCGAGTCGCCCTTGTGCTTGAGCATGTCGTGGAGTTCCTGCGCGCTGCGGAACTCGTCGACCTCGTCGAGCGCCGCCGCCACGGCGGCCCGCTGTCGGGTCGCGCGGCCCTTCACGGGCGGTCCAGCGGTCGTCACCGTTGCCTCCTACTGACGTCTGCGGCTGCCGGGCCATTGTGCCAGCCCGGTCTGTGCGCAGTCAGACGCCGACCTTCCCGGTTGACTCCCGGCTGGCCGGAATCGTGCACTCCGCCGGGTCGCCGCCGGGCTGCGCCGCGGCCGCGAGACGGGCTCGGCGCCGGGCCAGCGGGGTCGCCAGCGCGGTCAGCACGATGAACGCGCCGATGGTCAGCAGCACGATCGTCGCGCCGGGTGGGACGTCCTGGTAGTACGACGTCACCGTGCCGCCGATGGTCACGCTGACGCCGATGGCCACGGCGATCGCGAAGGTCGCCGCGAAGCTGCGGGTGAGCTGCTGCGCCGCCGCCACGGGTACGACCATGAGCGCGCTGACCAGCAGCAGCCCGACCACACGCATGGCGACCGTCACCGTCACGGCCGCCGTGATCGCGGTGAGCAGGTTCAGGGCGCGCACCGGCAGGCCCGTGACGCGGGCGAACTCCTCGTCCTGGCTGACCGCGAAGAGCTGCCGGCGCAGGCCCAGGGTGACCAGCACCACAAAGGCGGCGAGCACACAGATCGCGGTCACGTCGTCCTGCGAGACCGTCGAGAGCGACCCGAACAGATAGGACGTCAGGTTCGCGTTGGAGCCCGTCGGCGCGAGGTTGATGAACATCACGCCGCCGGCCATACCGCCGTAGAAGAGCATCGCGAGGGCGATGTCGCCGCGGGTGCGGCCGAACCAGCGGATCAGCTCCATGAGGACCGCGCCGAGGACCGACACGACGGTCGCCGTCCACACCGGCGACCAGGACAGCAGGAAGCCGAGGCCGACGCCGGTCATCGCGACGTGGCCGATGCCGTCGCCCATGAGGGCCTGGCGGCGCTGGACCAGGTAGATGCCGATCGCGGGGGCCGTGATGCCGACGAGGACGGCGGCGAGCAGGGCCCGCTGCATGAAGGCGTAGTTCAGGAATTCCATCAGCTCAGCAGCCCCGTCCGGATCGGTTCGGCGTCGTGAGCCGCGTGCGGGTGTACGTGGTCGTGGCCGGGCAGCGCGTGCTGGCCGACGGCCTTGGGGGGCGGGCCGTCGTGCAGGACGCAGCCGTCGCGCAGGACGATCGCGCGGTCGATCAGCGGCTCCAGGGGGCCCAGTTCGTGGAGGACGAGGAGGACGGTCGCGCCCTGCGCCACCTGCTCGCGCAGGGTCCGCGCCAGCACCTCCTGGCTGGCCAGGTCGACGCCCGCCATCGGCTCGTCCATGATCAGCAGTTCGGGGTCGGAGGCCAGCGCGCGGGCGATGAGTACGCGCTGGTGCTGGCCGCCGGAGAGGGCGTTCACGGAGTCCTTGGCGCGGTCCGCCATGCCGACCAGCTCCAGGGCACGGCGTACGGCCGCGTGGTCGGCCTTGCGCAGCATGCCGAAGCGGGCCCGGGACAGCCGGCCGGAGGCGACGATCTCGGTCACCGTGGCGGGCACGCCGCCGGCGGCCGTGGTGCGCTGCGGGACGTAGCCCACGCGCGCCCAGTCGCGGAAGCGGCGGCGCGGGGTGCCGAAGAGCTCGATCTCGCCGACCGTGACCGGCACCTGCCCGATGACGCTGCGTACGGCCGTCGACTTGCCGGAGCCGTTGGCGCCGAGCAGCGCGACGACCTCACCGCGGTGCACGGTGAGGTCGATGCCGCGGAGGACGGGGCGTGAGCCCAGGTCGGCGCGGACACCTCGCATCGATATGACGGGCTCGCTCACGAGGGCCTCCGTAGCGGTCACTTGGCGCCCAGTGCTGTCTTGAGCGCCGTGAGGTTGGACTCCATGACCTGGAAGTAGTCGTCGCCCTTGGACTTGTCGGTGATGCCCTCAAGGGGGTCGAGGACGTCCGTCTTCAGTCCCGCGTCCGAGGCGAGGGTCTTCGCGGTCTTGTCGGACACCAGTGTCTCGTAGAACACCGTGGTCACACCGTCGGCCTCGGCCTCGGTCTGGAGCTCCTTGATCCGGGCCGGGCTGGGCTCGCTCTCCGGGTCCAGGCCGGAGATGGCCTCCTGGGTGAGGCCGTAGCGCTCGGCGAGGTAGCCGAAGGCGGCGTGGTTGGTGAAGAAGACCTTGGTCGCGGTGTTCTTCAGCCCGTCCTCGAACCGTGTGTCGAGGTCGTCGAGCTTCGCCGTCAGCGCGGCGGCGTTCTTCTTGTAGTCGGCCGCGTGGTCGGGGTCGGCCTTCTCGAAGACCTTGGCGACGCCCTCGGCGACCTCGCGGTACTTCACCGGGTCGAGCCAGATGTGCGGGTCGAGGGCGTGCTCCTCCTCGTCGGAGTGCTCCTCCTCGGCGCCGTGCTCGTGCTCGACGTCGCCGTGGTCCTCCAGCTTCGTCAGCGAGGCCGCGTCGATCTTCGTCCCGACCTCGGACTGGGAGACGGCCTCGTCGACGGCCGGCTGGAGGCTCTTGAGGTAGAGCACCGCGTCCGCCTCGCCCAGTTCGGCGGTCTGCCGGGTGCTGAGCTCCAGGTCGTGCGGCTCCTGGCCGGGTTCGGTGAGCGTGGTGACGTTCACATGGTCCCCGCCGATCTGCTGGGCGAGGTACTGCATCGGGTAGAACGACGCGACGACGTCGAACTTGTCCGTGTTGCCGGCCGCGGCGCTGTCGGTCGAGCAGGCGGACAGGGCGGCCAGGCCGAGGGCGGTGACCGCGGCCGCGGCCACCGTGGGTATGGAGCGTCGTCGTACGTTCATGACTCTCATTTTCAACAAATATGGAAACCGTTGTCAACAAAGCCTGGGTGGCCAACCGATTTGATACGGGGGGTGGCGGCGCCGGTAACCTGAGGCTTTCGCTGCCGTCCATTCGTCATGAAGAGAGCACCGTGGCCGCCGACAAGATCGACACCATCGTCAGCCTGAGCAAGCGCCGTGGCTTCGTATTCCCTTGCAGTGAGATCTACGGTGGCCAGAAGGCCGCCTGGGACTACGGACCGCTGGGTGTCGAGCTCAAGGAGAACCTCAAGCGCCAGTGGTGGCGCTACATGGTGACCTCGCGCGAGGACGTCGTCGGTATCGACTCGTCCGTGATCCTGGCCCCCGAGGTCTGGGTGGCCTCCGGCCACGTCGCCACCTTCTCCGACCCGCTGACCGAGTGCACCTCCTGCCACAAGCGGTTCCGCGCGGACCACCTGGAGGAGGAGTACGAGGCCAAGAAGGGCCGCCTCCCCGAGAACGGCCTCGCGGACATCAACTGCCCGCACTGCGGCAACAAGGGCCAGTTCACCGAGCCCAAGCAGTTCTCGGGTCTGCTCTCCACGCACCTCGGCCCGACGCAGGACACCGGCTCGATCGCGTACCTGCGCCCCGAGACCGCGCAGGGCATCTTCACCAACTTCGCCCAGGTACAGGTCGCTTCGCGCAAGAAGCCGCCGTTCGGCATCGCGCAGATGGGCAAGTCCTTCCGCAACGAGATCACGCCCGGCAACTTCATCTTCCGCACCCGCGAGTTCGAGCAGATGGAGATGGAGTTCTTCGTCAAGCCGGGCGAGGACGAGAAGTGGCAGGAGTACTGGATGGAGCAGCGCTGGAACTGGTACACCGGCCTGGGCATGCGCGAGGAGAACATGCGGTGGTACGACCACCCGCAGGAGAAGCTCTCCCACTACTCCAAGCGCACCGCTGACATCGAGTACCGCTTCCAGTTCGGCGGCAACGAGTGGGGCGAGCTCGAAGGTGTGGCCAACCGCACCGACTACGACCTCACCGCGCACTCCAAGGCCTCCGGCCACGACCTGTTCTTCTACGACCAGGAGGCCCAGGAGCGCTGGACGCCGTACGTCATCGAGCCCGCCGCCGGTGTCGGCCGCGCGATGCTGGCGTTCCTCCTCGACGCCTACGTCGAGGACGAGGCCCCCAACGCCAAGGGCAAGCTGGAGAAGCGCACGGTGCTGCGCCTCGACCACCGCCTTGCCCCGGTGAAGGTCGCGGTGCTGCCGCTGTCCCGCAACGCGGAGCTGTCCCCGAAGGCCAAGGGCCTGGCCCAGGCGCTGCGCCAGAACTGGAACATCGAGTTCGACGACGCCGGCGCCATCGGCCGCCGCTACCGCCGCCAGGACGAGATCGGTACGCCGTTCTGCGTCACGGTCGACTTCGACACGCTCGAGGACAACGCGGTCACCGTCCGCGAGCGTGACTCGATGAAGCAGGAGCGTGTGTCGCTGGACCAGATCGAGGGCTACCTGGCCAGCCGCCTGATCGGCTGCTAGACGCTCCGCTGGAAGGGGCGCGCGTCCCTTGGGGCGCCTGCCTCGTCACCGGACATGCACAGAAACCCCGGTTCCGTAACAGACGTAACGGAACCGGGGTTTCGCCCATCCAGGGCGCAATCGCCTCCGAAGGGGAGGGCATGCGCGGCCCGCAGGGGGCCACGCGGTCTCTCACGGGGGCACTCATGCGCAAGCAAGCAGTCATCGGCGCGGCCACGCTGGCCCTGGCCATCGGCACGGTCGGCTATGTGGCGGCGAACGACCAGGGCGACTCCCCTTCCGGCATCTCCACCCAGTCCGGCACCTCCGCCGGGCTCCCCGGTGCCGCGGGCGGCCGGCTCAACGCGGTCGGCCTCACCGACGGCGGGCGCCTCGTCAGCTTCCGCGTCGACCGGCCCGACCGCACCCTCCCGCTCGGCAAGGTCAGCGGCCTCAAGGGCGACAGCAGCCTGATCGGCATCGACTACCGCGTCCAGAACGGCAAGTTGTACGGCGTCGGCGACAAGGGCGGCATCTACACGATCCGCGAGATCGGCGCCAAGGCCACCAAGGTCTCCCAGCTGAGCGTGGCCCTCCAGGGCAAGAACTTCGGCGTCGACTTCAACCCGGCGGCCAACCGGCTCCGTGTCATCAGCGACACCGGCCAGAACCTCCGCCACAACATCAACGACCCGGCCGGTGCCCCCGTGGCGGGCACGACCGCGACCGACGGCACCCTCACCAACCCGCCGGTCCCGCCCGCGACGACGGGTACGACGGCGGCGGGCGTGACGGGGGCGGCGTACACGAACAACGACCTCGACGCCGCGACGGCCACGACCCTGTTCGACCTCGACACCGCCCAGGACCGCGTCTCCGTCCAGTCGCCGGCCAACGCGGGCAACCTCGCCCCGACCGGCCAGACGGGTGTCGACGTGCCCGGCAACGCCGGCTTCGACATCTACAGTTCGACGCGGACCGGGACCAACTCCGCCTACGCGGTGACGGGTTCGCGGGCCTTCCGGGTCGATCTGCTGACCGGCGCGGCGACCGCCACCGGCTCCTTCCCGAAGGGGTGGCAGGTGGTCGACCTGGCGATCCCGCTGAAGCAGGGCTGAGTGGTCCCCGTAGCGGCCGGGCGATTGGCCCTGTAGCCGGATGCGGCGGCCACGGCAGGGTGGCGGTATGAGTCTCGCGTTCCTGCTGACCACCCTCGTCGTGGTCGCCACTCCCGGTACCGGTGTCGTCTACACGCTCGCGGCGGGGCTGTCGCGGGGGCGGCGCGCGAGCGTCGTCGCGGCGTTCGGCTGCACCCTGGGGATCGTGCCGCACATGGTGGCGGCGATCACCGGGGTGGCGGCGCTGCTGCACGCGAGCGCGACGGCGTTCCAGGTCCTGAAGTACGCCGGTGTCGCGTATCTGCTGTGGATGGCGTGGGCGACGCTGCGGGACCGGGAGGCGATCGCCGTGGAGCGGGACGCCGCTCCGGTCTCCGCGGGGCGGGTCGTGGTCCGGGCCGTGCTGATCAACGTGCTCAATCCGAAGCTGACGATCTTCTTCTTCGCGTTCCTGCCGCAGTTCGTGCCGTCGGGGGAGGCGGGCGCGGTGCTGCGGATGCTGGTGCTGAGCGGGGTGTTCATGCTCGCGACCTTCGTGGTGTTCGCCGCGTACGGGGTGCTGGCGGCATCGGTCCGCCGTCATGTGATCGGGCGGCCGAGGGTGATGGCGTGGCTGCGGCGGAGCTTCGCGGGGTCGTTCGTGCTGCTCGGGGCCAAGCTGGCGATGACGGAGGGGTGACATGGAGGGGTGACGTGGACGGGTGACGTGGATGGGTGACAACTGACAGATATTGAAATCTGTCAGTTGTCATGCCATGGTGGAGGGCATGACGACACAGACCCCCCGCACCCTCGGAACCACCGGCCCCCAGGTCTTCCCCCTCGGTCTCGGCTGCATGGGCATGTCCGGCGCGTACGGCGAGTCGGACCGCGCCGAGTCCGTCGCCACCGTCCACGCCGCCCTGGAAGCCGGCGTCACCCTGCTCGACACCGGCGACTTCTACGGCATGGGCCACAACGAGCTGCTGATCGCCGAGGCCCTGCGCACCGCCCCGGCCGCCCTCCGCGAGAACGCGCTGACCAGCGTGAAGTTCGGCGCCCTGCGCGGCCCGGACGACGGCTGGTACGGCTTCGACGGCCGCCCGGCCGCCGTCAGGAACTTCGCCGCGTACTCCCTCCAGCGCCTCGGCGTCGACCACATCGACGTCTACCGCCCCGCCCGGCTCGACCCGGACGTGCCGATCGAGGAGACCGTCGGCGCGATCGCGGAACTGGTCGAGAAGGGGTACGTCCGCCACATCGGGCTCAGCGAGGTCGGCGCCGACACCATCCGCCGGGCCGCCGCCACCGCCCCGATCGCCGACCTCCAGATCGAGTACGCGCTCATCTCCCGCGGCCCCGAGCGGGAGATCCTGCCGACCCTGCGCGAGCTGGGCATCGCCGTCACCGCGTACGGCGTGCTCTCCCGCGGCCTGATCTCCGGCCATGTCACGCCCGGCCAGGGCTTCGCCATGAACGACTTCCGCGCCCACTCGCCCCGCTTCCAGGGCGACAACCTCCAGCACAACCTCACGCTCGTGGAGTCCCTGCGCAAGATCGCCGAGCAGAAGGGCGTCTCCGTCGCGCAGATCGCCATCGCCTGGGTGGTCTCCCGGGGCCCGCGGCACGGCGTGGACATCGTGCCGCTGATTGGCGCCCGCACCCGTGAGCGGCTCGGCGAGGCCCTCGGCGCCCTGGACGTGACCCTGGACGCGGCCGACCTCGCCGCCATCGAGGCAGCCGTACCGGCGGACGCGGCGGCCGGTGAGCGGTACGCCCCCGCGCAGATGGCCATGCTCGACAGCGAGCGCTGATCGCGGTGCCGGGTACCGTCTACGCATGCCTGCGACCAGCGAGACCCTGACCGCCGAGCGCATCCTCGAAGCCACCGAGGAGGTGCTGCGCCGGCACGGCCCGGCGAAGGCGACCGTGGTGGACGTGGCCCGCGCGCTGGGCGTCAGCCACGGCAGTGTCTACCGGCACTTCCGTACGAAGGCGGCGCTGCGGGAGGCGGTGACGAAGCGGTGGCTGGACCGGACGACGCGGGAACTGGCCGGCATCGTCGCGGCGGCCGACCGTGACCCGGAGACCCGGCTCCGCGACTGGCTCGCGGCCCTCCTGGAGGCGAAGCGGCGCAAGGCGGGCGACGACCCCGAACTCTTCGCCACGTACTCGGTGCTGGCCGGCGACGCCGGTGAAGTGGTCGGCGCCCATCTCACCGAGCTGACCGACCAGTTGACCGAGATCGTGCGCTCCGGCGTCACGGCGGGCACCTTCACCACCCCCGACCCGGCCACCACCGCCCGAGCCGTCTTCCATGCCACCGGCCGCTTCCACGACCCCGGTTACGCGCGGGAGTGGGAACGGCCGGAGGTGTGGGACGACTTCGCGGCGGTGGTGGAGGTGCTGGTGCGGGGGTTGCGGGGTTAGGGGTGGCCTAGAGGTGGCCTAGAGGTCCGGGATGTCGAGTCGGGCTCGGAAGCGGTACTCCGTCGGTGTGATTCCGTATGCGGTGCGGAAGGCGCGGGTGAAGTCGGAGGCGCGGGGGATGCCCCAGCGGGCGGCGATGGTGTGGACCGGTGTGGCGTGCAACGCGGGGTTGGCCAGATCGCGGCGGGCGCCCGCCAGTCGCTGGGCGCGGATCCAGGCGGCCACCGTCTCGCCGGACCCCTCTTCCTGGAAGAGCCGGTGCAGATAGCTGAGGGAGATGTGGTGCGCGGCGGCGATCATGGGCGGCCGTAACTCCGGGTCGTGCAGGTGCTGCCGGACGAAGGCCCGTACGCGGGTGACCGTGACCCGGCGATGGGACTCCGGCGACAGCGCGCTCTCCACCTCCAGTTCCTGGGCGAGCCACGCCGCCATCAGGTCGATCAGGATCATGCCCAGGCGGGGCGCGTCGGTGGGCTGGAGGACGTCCGACTGCCGGTCCAGGCCGGTGAGGAAACCCGTCAGCAGGGCGCCCGTTCCCTGTCGCCCGGACAGCCGTCTGCCCAGCAGTTCCCGGACCCGGGCCGGCGGCAGGGGCAGCATGGCCTTGGGGAACTCCACACCCACCCCGGTGATGAAGGGGAGCTCCAGACCGGCGGTCGGCTGCATGCCGTAGGGCTGTGCCTCGTACGGGTGTGAGGTGTCCGACAGCCACAGGTCGTGCGGGCCGTAGGTGTCGGCCCGCCCCAGGTGGTCGAAGCCCAGCCCACCGCCGAGCACCAGCGACAGGTGGTACTCCTCGGGGTCGGACTGCCGCACCAGCCGCGCGTTGCGCCGGTACCGCGTCGGCAGCACCCGGACCGGCCACACCCGCACCGGCCCCAGATCGAGCAACCGCTGCTCCGCCCAGAAATCCGCGGCGTGGTCGCTGCTCATGTCACTGGGGGCGATGGTCCGTTCCATCAACTGCCGCCAGTACTCGAACCGGTCCGCCACGGGCACGTCCTCGGTCCGGAACGTGGTGCCGATCATGCTGCTCTGTCCTTCGCCCAAGTCTCCGCGCAGCGGAGGGTACTTCCACAAGGTCTCAGGACAACGGACGCACGATCAGCTTCGACCGGTTGCCCGCGAACAGGCTCCGGAAGGCGATGAAGTCGTCGAGGGCGTAGGTCGGGCGGTGGTGGGACCCGGTACGGATTCCTGTCACGTCTCCCGGGGATCCACCGTCGCCTGGTGTTCCTCCGCCAGGTGTTCCTCCGCCTTCAGCCAGGGCAGGAACTGGGCGTTCTTGCGCCAGCCGCAGGTGTCGCATCTGATCGTGCGTTGCGCGCCCTTGCGCTGCACCTGGACGACGTGCTCGCGTCCGTGTTGGTCCCAGCGGCTCACTCTGCTCGTGTTGATCTGCAACATGGCCTCGCCTCCGGCTAGGAGTGTGCAGCAAGACCAACATCAACAGCAGGATCTTCACGGCAAGTTCGTCGATCCTTGAACCGCCTCACCCGACCGTCCGCGGCAGCCGCAGGCTCAGCAGCCCGGTCAGGACCACGCCCACCAGCTGCACCAGGAGCGTCGTCACCAGCGCGTCCCGCATGCCCGACCCCGGGACCAGGGACAGGAACAGGGTGCCGAGCGTCGCCACGCCCAGGGCCAGCGAGGACTGCTGGGTGGTGACCATGACCCCGCTGCCCACACCCGCCCTGGCCGCCGGTACCTCCGAGAGCACGATCCGGAAGATCACCGGGAGTTGGAGGGCCTGGCCCGCCCCCGCGACCGCCGCCCCGGGCAGCAACTCCACCAGGCCCAGGTCCGGCCAGGAACGCCACGCCGCCAGCGCCATCAGGCCCACGCCCACCGCCTGGATCCCGGCACCCGCGGTCACCACGCGCGTCCCGTACCTCGCCACCAGCCGAGGACCCGCGAGCGAGACGAAGAAGAACACCACCGCCATCGGCGCCAGTGCGAGCCCCGCCCGCACCGGGCCGAGCCCCGCACCCCGTTGCAGCGCCACCGCGATGACGAACATGAAGCCGCTGAAGCCGATGGAGAACGGCACGATCATCACCAACCCGCGCCGCAGGGACACCAGTCGGAACAGACTCGGCGGCACCAGCGGCGTACGGCCCCGCCGGTCCGCCCCGCGCTCCACCGCGTAGAACGCCGCCGCCGCGAACGGGAACGCCGCCAGTGACAGCCACGTCCACAGCGGCCACCCCGCGGAGCGGCCCTCGGTCAGCGGGGCCAGCAGTGTCAGCAGCGACACGGCGAGCAGGACCGTGCCCGGGCCGTCCACCGGCTCCGGCTTCGGGGAGCGGGTCTCCGGGACGGCACGCGCGGCCAGGAACAGGCCGACGAGGACGACCGGGACGTTCACCAGGAACACCGAGCGCCAGCCCGTACCCGCGATGTCGGCTGCGACCAGCACTCCGCCCAGGATCTGGCCCGCCACCATCGACAGACCGGCCGTCGCGCCGTAGAGGCTCATCGCCTTCGCGCGCCGCTGTCCCGACGTCGCCGCCTGGATCGTCGCCAGCACCTGCGGCAGCATCGCCGCGGACGCCGCGCCCTGCGCGACCCGGGCCGCGACCAGCGTCCACGCCGTGGGGGCGAGCCCGCAGGCCAGCGAGGTCAGGCCGAAGGCCGCCATGCCGCCGAGGAAGAGCCGGCGGCGGCCGAAGAGATCGCCGAGCCGGCCACCGAGGACGAGGAGGACGGCGTACGCCAACCCGTAGCCGGAGACGACGAGTTCGAGGACCGACTCGCTCGCCGCCAGGTCGTGGCCGATCGTGGGCAGGGCCACGTTGACGATGAAGAAGTCGATGAGGGGGAGTGCCGCGCCGAGCAGCACGGTGAAGAGTCCGAGGCCGCCGAGCACGGGTGGCGCGCTCGCGGTGCGGACCTGGCCTGGGGTGGTGGTTTCGGTGCTCACGGAGACCAGCCTCCGCTTTCCGTCAGACAGGTACCAGAGTGTCTTTATCCTGGTAGAAGGAGTACCTGGAAACAGGGTCCGTACGGCGGCACGCTGGAGGCATGACGATGACGGTCCAGGAGACGACGACGGCGGCTCCCGCGGACATCCGGCGGCACGAGCTCGCCGCCTTCCTGCGCCACCGCCGCGAGCACATCACCCCCGAGCAGGTCGGCCTGCCCCGCGGCCGCCGGCGCCGCACCCCCGGGCTGCGCCGCGAGGAGGTCGCCCATCTCTCCGCGGTCGGCGTCACCTGGTACACCTGGCTGGAGCAGGCCCGTGACATCCAGGTCTCCATCCAGGTCCTGGACGCCCTCGCCCGCACCCTGCTGCTCGACCCGAGCGAACGCGCCCACCTCTTCCAGCTCGCCGGGGCGGCGGACCCGACGCCGGCCACCAGCTGCCCGTCGATCACACCCGCACTGCGCCAGGTGATCGAGCAGATGGAGCCGATCCCGGCCTGTGTGCAGAACAGCCGCTACGACATCCTCGCCTACAACCGCACGTACGGCCTGCTCCTCTGCGACCTGGACGCGGTGCCGCCCGAGGACCGCAACTGCATGGTCCTCTGCTACACGAACGAGGAATGGGCCGGGTCGATCGTGCATCTGGAGGAGACCCGCCGCCTCATGGCCGCCCGGCTGCGTGCCTCCATGGCCAACCATCTCGCCGAGCCCGCCTGGAAGATGCTGCTGAAGCGGCTGCGCACGGAGTCCCCGGAGTTCCGCGAGGCCTGGGACCGGCACGAGGTGGTCTCCCACCGCACCAAGCGCAAGGAGTTCCTCAACCCCCACGTCGGCCGGGTCTCCGTCGTCCACACCGACCTGTGGCTCGGACCGGACCTGGGGCCGCGCCTGGTCACGTACACGCCGGCGGACGAGGAGTCACGGGAGCGGCTGGAGAGGCTGCACGCGATCGCGGTCGACAGGTCGTCCTGAGCCGCCGGGCCGCCGGGCCGCCGAACCGTCGGGCCGCCGTGCCAGCGGGCCAACCGGGTCACCGGGCCATCGGACCGGCGTGCCGTCGTGGCGCCGGGCCGCCGTGGCGCGGAGCCAGTTGTGCTGCCGGGCCACCGTGCTGCCGTGTCAGTGGGCCGCAGTGGCGCCGTGGCGCGGAGTCAGCCGTGCTGCCGGGCCACTGTGTCAACGGGCCATCAGGCCGCCGTGGCGCGGAGTCAGCCGTGTCGCCGAGCCAGTGGGGCCACCGTGCCGTCGGGTCGCCGCATCAGACCCCGTACGACTCCGGTCGTACGGACTACGCGCCGACCCGTGCCGCCTCGCGCACCTCGACCGACTCCAGGCGCTCGGCGGTCCGCAGAGCGGTTCCACGGGCCCAGGCCCCGCTCGTCACCGCCCCCAGCACCAGCACCGCGAACCCGCACCCGGCGATGACCCACCAGCCCGGCACCGAGGCGGAGACGAAGGTGTCGGCGTACGAGGACGACCCCACGCCCGCCACCAGCACCGCGCCGATCACCGCGACCCCCAGCGTCTGCCCCAGCTGCCGGCTCGTGGAGGCCACCGCCGCGGCGACCCCCGCCTGCGAGCGGGGCATGCCCGACACCGCCGTGTTGGTGATCGGCGCGTTCACGAACCCGAACCCGACACCGAACAGCACGTACCCGATCAGCAGGGTGACATCGGACGTCTCCGCGTCGAACGCGGCGAACAGCACCCCGCTCGCGGTGATCGAGACACCGGCGACCAGCAGCGGCAGCCGCGGCCCGTGCCGGCCGACCAGCCGTCCGGACAGCGGGGCGCAGAGGAACGCGGGGGCCGCGATCGGCAGCATCCACAGGCCGGCGTGGAGGGCGTCGAGACCGCGGACGTTCTGGAGGTACAGCGTCGACAGGAACAGGAACCCGCCCAGCGCCGCGAACGCGCTGATCGCGATCACCGTGGCCCCGCTGAACGGCGCCGACCGGAAGAACCGCAGATCGATCAGCGGCTCGGCCCGCCGGGGCTCGTACACCAGCAGCCCGATCAGCGCGGCCAGCGCCAGCGCGGCGTACGGCAGGACCGAGGCGAACCCGGTGTTCGGCGCCTCGATGATCGCGTACGTCATCGAGCCGAACAGCGCGATCACCAGGAGCTGGCCGACCGGGTCGGTGCGGCGGGCCTTGGGGGCGTGGGACTCGGGGACGAAGCGGAGGGTGAGGAGGAGGGCGGCGAGACCGACCGGGACGTTGATCCAGAAGATCGAGCGCCAGCCGACCGTGTCCACGAGCAGACCGCCGACCAGGGGCCCTGCCGCCATGGAGATACCGATGACCGCGCCCCACGCCCCGATCGCGCTGGCGCGCTCACGGGCGTCGGTGAAGGTGTTGGTGATGATCGACATGGCGACCGGGTTGAGCATCGAGCCGCCCACCGCCTGCACCATGCGGAAGGCGACCAGCGCGTCCAGGTTCGGGGCCAGGGAGCACAGCACCGAGCCGATCCCGAAGACGATCAGGCCCGCGACGAAGACGCGCTTGCGGCCGATCCGGTCGGCCGTGGAGCCGGCCAGCATCAGCAGCGAGGCGAGCACCAGCGTGTACGCGTCGATCGTCCACTGGAGACCCGACGTGGAGGCGTCGAGATCGTGCTGCATGGACGGCAGGGCGACGTTCAGGACGGTGTTGTCGAGGCTGACGATCAGCAGGCTCATGCAGCAGATCGCGAGGACCAGCAGGCGCCGGCGGAAGCTGAGCTCGGGCATGCGCTCCATCGTACGCCGATATCGATAGTGCGTCTAACTAATGGTTGATACAAGATCAGACGGCCGAGCACGGGTCGCCGTACGCGACAATGGGGGAATGCCCACGACCGCGCCCACCTCGCACACGACCCTGAAGATCGGGCCGCACACCGTGCAGCCGCCCGTCGTCCTGGCCCCCATGGCCGGGATCACCAACGCGCCCTTTCGCACCCTGTGCAGGGAGTTCAGCGGCGGCAAGGGGCTGTTCGTGAGCGAGATGATCACGACCCGGGCGCTGGTCGAGCGCAACGAGAAGACCATGCAGCTGATCCACTTCGACGCGACCGAGAAGCCGCGCTCGATCCAGCTGTACGGCGTCGACCCGGCGACCGTCGGCAAGGCCGTCCGCATGATCGCGGAGGAGGGCCTCGCCGACCACATCGACCTGAACTTCGGCTGCCCGGTCCCGAAGGTGACACGCAAGGGCGGCGGCTCGGCGCTGCCGTACAAGCGGAACCTGCTGCGCGCCATCCTGCGCGAGGCGGTGAGCGGGGCCGGGGACCTCCCCGTCACCATGAAGATGCGCAAGGGTATCGACGACGACCACATCACCTACCTCGACGCCGGCCGGATCGCGGTCGAGGAGGGCGTGACGGCGATCGCCCTGCACGGCCGCACCGCCGCCCAGCACTACGGGGGCACGGCGGACTGGGACGCGATCGCCCGTCTGAAGGAGCATGTGCCGGAGATCCCCGTGCTCGGCAACGGGGACATCTGGTGCGCCGAGGGCGCGCTGCGGATGGTGCGGGAGACCGGCTGCGACGGTGTCGTGGTCGGGCGCGGCTGCCTGGGCCGCCCGTGGCTGTTCGCGGACCTGGTGGCGGCCTTCGAGGGGCGGACGTCCTTCGCCCGGCCCGCACTCCGTGAGGTCGCCGACGTCATGGTCCGCCACGCCACGCTCCTCGGCGAGTGGATCGGCGACGAGGCGCGCGGGGTCATCGACTTCCGCAAGCACGTGGCCTGGTACCTCAAGGGCTTCGCGGTCGGCTCCGAGATGCGCAAGCGCCTCGCCATCACCTCTTCCCTCGCTGAACTCCGTTCCGGTCTCGACGAGTTGGACCTCGACCAGCCCTGGCCGACGGGGGCCGACGGGCCGCGTGGCCGTACGTCGGGGAACAACAGGGTTGTCCTGCCGGACGGTTGGCTCAAGGACCCGTACGACTGCGCGGGGATCGGCGAGGACGCGGAACTGGACACGTCGGGCGGCTGAGGCCGGGTTATGTTGCGTTTACTGGTTGAGAAACCTGGTGAACGCTATGCTGGGGCATCGGCGGAGGACGAAGGAGACCGCGATGCCGGGAGGCAGGCTCACCCAGCAGGAACGTCAGCAGATCGCGCTGGGCATGGCCGAAGGCCTCGCCTACGCGGAGATCGCCCGCCGTCTGGACCGGCCGACCTCGACGGTCACGCGTGAGGTCATGCGCAACGGCGGCCCGGGCGCCTACCGCGCCGAGGCGGCCCATCGCGCGACCGAACGCCGCGCTCATCGACGCAAGCGGACCGCGCCCCGGGACGCGCGGGCGCCCGAGCAGGCCCATGGGCGTGATGCCGAGGCGGTGCGGGCGTACGAGGAGACGTTCACCAGCGTCATGATGGGCTCCGGTATGCCCACGATGATGTCCCGCGTGATGGCCTGCATCACCCTCACCGACACCGGCAGCCTCACCGCCGCCGAACTCGTGCAGCGCCTCAACGTCAGCCCGGCGTCCGTCTCCAAGGCGATCACCTTCCTGGAGAGCCAGGGCATGGTGCGCCGGGAGCGCGACGAGCGGCGCCGCGAGCGGTATGTCGTCGACGACGACATCTGGTACCAGTCCATGGTGGCCAGCGCCCGCTCCACCGCCCAGATCGTCGAGATCGCCCGTCAGGGGGTCGGCGTCCTCGGTTCCGGCACCCCGGCCGCCGTCCGCCTCGAGAACATCGCCCGCTTCCTCGACTTCGTCTCCGAGAGCATCGCCCGAGCGGCGGAACAGGCCCGCGACATCCTCTCCACGAAGCCGGAACCGCCCACGGAGAACTGAGGGGAGCCTCGCCCCCGCCGCCCCTACCCATTCCCATCCCGGGGGCTGCGCCCCCAGACCCCCGCTTCGGCCTGAACGGCCTCGTCCTCAAACGCCGGACG